>JBGQHF010000059.1:0-20563 GCA_041497835.1 Terriglobia bacterium | reverse complement strand
CGCGGCGAAGGAGCGCATCGGCACTGGGCGGAATTCAGCGCAGGGAAGAGTTGACGTTTACGAAGTGCGTGAGGGAGCCTTGGTTCAGCGAGCCGTATCACCATTTACATCCGCGGAGAAGTCCGGCGAGACCCGGAAAAAGCCGCCACCGACGGCGAGGGAATCCGCGTGGACGCTGGTGGCAAAACCGCTGCCGAACGGGGATTCCTGGGGGCGCGAGGCGATCGCGGTTGAAGTGCAACGCGCGCTACGGTCTCTGCAGGTGCTGTTGCGCTCGGCAAGGCTGTACCAGAAGAATCATCCCCGAACGCTCGAAAATCTGGACGCCGCCTATGAGGCGTTGCGGAGCGTGGCGGCAAGCCTCAACGGGCTGGAAGTGCGGTTTGAACGGGGAGCAATCGTCGCGCCGAAACTGGATGGGGCAGGGCTGCGGGATCCTCGTGGAGAGCTGGCCGCGCTTGCGGATGATCTGCGGCGGTCGGGGATCCATTCTCTCCATTTCGCGCGGAAATTTCATGTAGGCGAACTGGACACGTTCGCGCAATTGGTGCACGCGTCGTTGCTAAGATCAGAGGAGAAAGCAACCAGCCACGGGGCCGCGGGGCATTGGGCGGCACGGCTGGCGGAGCATCGCGTGGAAGGGATCGAAGTCAACCTGCAGATCGAACGGAATGTGGATACTGTGCTGGCGAGCCTGGTGGCCGCCCTGGTAGCCTACGGCGGGAGCGCGCCGCGCGACACTGCGGACGAAACAGCGATCCGCGCGCCGGAGATGCAGGACCTCGTCGGGGCGCTGCGGCTGCTGGCCAAGCTCACGCCGCCGCTGGATGTCGCGCGGGGGCTTTCGCCGGAGGAAGCGGCGCGGGCGATCCATGGCGCGCTCGAACAAGCGGAAAAAGAATCCGTTCAGATGCTGCTGAGCGCGATTTCGCAGTACGGAGCGCGCGAAGGTGAGCGGCCGCAGCCGTACCTGCTGCGGCTCTCGGAGATCCTAGTGCTCGAATTCCTGGGCGCTGAATTCGCGGCCGGGACGCTGGCTGCGGTTGCTGTCGTGCCGATGGTGCAGCGCTTGAGTGACGAACTGGTGGCAGCCGGTGGGTACGCCGGGCCGCATTCCTCGCAGCATCTTTCCAACCTTGCCACGGAATGGGCGAAGGACACGCACCGCGAGCGGGTGATCGAACGGTTTTGGACGGAACTGCCGGCGCGGGAGAAGTCGGTCGCGCTGCGCGATCCGGAGGTGTGGTGCGTGCCGGTGGCGGCGCTGCGGCAGACGCTGCGGCAGCTTTCGGATTCGGGCGCGGACGCTCCGCGGCGCGAAGCTCGGAACATCATTTTGAATTATGTGCGGTGCCTGGACTCGACGAATCCCTGCGCGCGGCGCGGCGTGGCGGCAGGCGTGGGCGAGATGACCGCCATTCTCGAATCGCTCTGGCCGAATCAACTTCCGGAAGACCTGAGCCGGGGCGCGCTGAAAGCGCTGGCGAAGGAGACGATTCCAGAAATCGCTGCGCTGCTCGGCGCATTTCTCGAGACCCTGGGACGCCTCGCGGTCAGCCGGGGCGATTTCGCAGCGTTCGAGGCGATCCTGACGCGGCTGGAAACAGCACCCCGCGACGCCGAACACGAACACATGGCGGCACTGGCGCAACGGCTGGTGTCACAAGACCGCTGGCTCTTGCTGGTGGACGCGGCGTTGGCGAACCGGCCGCTCGATCCCGTTTTGCCTCGGCTATTGCAGCGTGACCCGGAGCGGTTGCTCGATCGACTTACGCTGCTGCTCACCGAGCCGCGGGGGCACGAGCAGGTGCCGGCGATGGCGCGATTGCTGCGCATGATGGGTGCCCCGGCGCTGGGGCTGCTCGAGACGCGCCTGTACGAAGCACGGCGGCAGCGAGTGATCGCGGCGATCAAACTGCTCGCCGTGGCCGATTCCGACCGTCTGCTTCGCGCTCTACCGCGTGCGCTGGCGAGTTGGGAGTGGAACCTTCAGGACTTGGTCGTGTCGGAATTGGCGAGGCCGGCGAATGCCGTCTCGGCCGCGAGCGCCGCGTTTGTGTTTTCGGCGATTCTGGCGGACGCGCATCCGCTGGTCGTACCGATGATGATTGACCAGATCGGCGTTGCGCAGGAAACAGCCGCGATCCAGACGTTGATGGAGATTGCCGCGGGCGGCCACGAAGTACTGCGCGACCAGTTTGTGCGCATCAAAGCCATCGAAGCACTCGGCCGGATGCGCGCCAACGAAGCGACGGACCTGTTGCGCGCTCTTGCCGAACGCCGCGAGGGACTGACCTATGCGGAACCCGCCGGTCTCAGAGCCGTCGCGGAAGAGGCCTTGGCGCTGATCGAGAACCGGCCGTCTTCGGCGCGTGTGCGCGCGGCCTATGAAACGCTCGAGCAGATCTCGAAGCCCTTTCCCGTGCATCGTCGCTATACCCGCGTGCCGCTCGACTCGCCGCTGACGGCGCAGATTGCAGGGCCACAGGCGAACAATGTGCGAGTGCGATCGATCAGTCTCGGCGGGGCGTACCTGGAGTCGAACCGCAAACTGTCGGTTGGGGATTCCATCAAGCTGGAAATTCGCTCCGGGCTGCGGAAGATTCACTCGACCGCGGTGGTGCGCAATACCGGCCCCGGCGGCAGTGGGATCGAATTTGTGCATATGAAGGACGATGACCGTGAAAAGCTGCGCCGTTTGGTGCAGCGGCACTTGCGGTTCTGAACGGCCGAGGCCGGGTTTCCCTCCAGAAGAGTACTTCCCAAAATTCTCTGAGCGGGCGTATAGCGACGGGGGTGAATATCGCGAGATGTCGCCTGTCTATCCGGGCGGCAGCGAAGCACTGTCACCCCGCGACGAGCCTCCCAGCCAAGGGAGGCCTGCCGGGGGCGAAGCGGAGATTCCGGGTTTGTGGATAGAAGATTCCAGTTGAAAATTGCGCGTGGTTGCAGTAAAAGCCGATTATTCATTCGCTTACGCCCTTCGTTTTGTGGGACTATCTGCGGGACGTTCAGGGGAAGCGTGAGACACACTGGATCGTTAGAGGAGGGCTGGCATGCATCGCTCAAAGCGTATGCTTTCTTGGGTCGTGGTGTGTGCGTTGGCGTTGCTTTTCGCGGGAGTCGCGGCAGCACAGAGAAACACGGCCGATCTTTCCGGGACGATATTTGACCCCCAAGGATTGGCGGTCAAGAGCGCAAAAGTGACAGTGACGAACCTGGCCACGGGCGCCGAACGTACAGTGACCGCCGATGAAGCAGGGAGGTACAACTTCATCGGATTGCCTCCCGGGAAATACAAGCTAACCGCCGAGGGCGGGGCGAGTTTCGCGCTGCTCGAAAACCCGGAGATCTCCCTGACCATCGGGTCCGACGCCACCTTTGACGCGCACCTCCAACTGCGCGGCGTGGAGCAGACGGTACGGGTGACGGAAGAGACCGCGCAGATCGAGACGAGCAAGACGGAGGTCTCGCAGACCATAGAGCAGCGGCGCATCGACAATCTGCCTATAAACGGCCGGAATTACATCAACTTCACGCTGACGAATTCGCAGACCACACGCGACAGCGCACCGTCGATCGGCGCGGCGCCGACGAGCGGGCTGAACATGGGCGGGCAACGGGCGCGGTCGAACGAGGTGTCGGTGGACGGCGCCGACGCCGTGGACAACTCCGTGAACGGCATCCGCTCGACTGTTTCGCAGGAAGCGGTGCAGGAATTCCAGCTCATCCTGAGCAACTACAACGCGGAATATGGCCGCGCCACGGGCGGCGTGGTCAACATCGTGACCAAGGGCGGGTCGAACGATCTGCACGGGAATCTCTTCGGTTTTTTCCGGCACAAGAGCATCCAGGCGCGCAATCCATTTTCGGTCCAGGTGGATCCGGTGACGGGAGCGACAACTCCGATCAAGCAGCCCTATACGCGGGTGCAGGCCGGGGCGACGCTCGGCGGGGCGATGAAGAAGGACAAAACGCTCTACTTCCTGTCGTATGAAGGGACTCGCCGGGAGGAGACCGGATTTACGAGCATAGGTGTGAATAATTTCGGCTTGGCGCCTCTCAATTGCGGGACGGGTTGCCCCCTGAATGGGCTGCTGTTGACGACGGCGCAGGCAAGCGCCGTCAACACCCTGCTGGGGACGGGAGTACCGGCACTTGTGGGGCTCGCTTCGCAATACGCGGCGCTGTTCGGATCAGGATCGAGCGTGGCACTGAACGGCATTGACCCTGGTTTGGTCGGCGGAGCGCTGACAGGCGGGCTGCCGGGAGCGCGGTTTCCGATTCCAGTGTCCTGCCCACCGGGCGGGACGGTGAACGGAGTCGCGTGTGTCACGGTGGCTCCGGGCGTAGGACTCGAAATGGCGCCGTTGCCAGCGGCGTTTGTGGCGTTAAACAAATTGCGCGGGAACTATCCGGTGCAGGAAAAGACGGACCTGTGGTCGGCGCGGCTGGATCATCGCTGGAACAACAACAACAACTCGTTCCTGCGGGTCAGCGTTTCTCCTTCCTACGTCACCGGCATCCAGGTGAACGCACAGAACCAGAACTTCGGACAGAATGCGGGGTCGCGAACGTCGCTGCAACAGGTGCGCGACGTTTCCGGCGTCTACCAGCACGACACGATTTTCGGCCAGACGACGGTTAACCAGTTCCGGTTCCAGTATGCGCGGCGCGGGTTGCACTACGGTTTTTCGCAACTCCCCGGCGGCAGCGGGCCGGGCGTGAACATCGCCGGCTTCGCGTTTTTCGGGCGCGAGCCATTCTCCACGGTGGACCGCATCGAGCGGCGCTTCCAGTGGACAGATCACGTGAGCATGTCGCGCGGCCGCCACACATTCAAGATGGGCGGTGACATCAACTTGGTGCAGTTGCGCTCGAAAAAGGCGCAGATTTTCGAGTTGAATTTCGGGAGCGTGATCAACTTCGGCGGGCTGTCGGCGGGCACGTTTTTCCCAGCATCCGCAATTGCGGGAGCCGCCGCAGCGGGGGTCACACTGCCTGGAACGACCGGCGTGCAGTCGTACGGTCTGGGATTGCCGACAACATTCATTCAGGGCATCGGCAACTCCAACCGCGCATTGAGCAACCCGACCTACGGATTCTTTTTCCAGGATAGCTGGCACGCGACGCGAAAACTCACGCTGAACTACGGCGTGCGGTACGACGTAGAGTTGACGCCGATTTTCCCAGGCGCGACCCCCGTGAACGTTGCAGCGGAAAATGCGTTGAAGGTCGTCGAGGGCATTCCGCGCGACTACAACAACGTGGCGCCGCGGTTCGGGCTGGCGTGGGACCCCTGGGGCAACGGGAAGACGGTGATTCGCGCCGGATATGGAATCTTCTATGATCACCCGCTGCTGGCGGTCGCCTTCAACGCCACGACCGCGGAAGGAGCACTTTCTTCGCAATTGTTGTCCGCGGGCGGCACCGCTTCGGCGTGCGGCCTTATCACGGCCGCGTGCGGCGGCGGGAAAGACAGCCCGACAAATCTGAATGCGGCATCGATCTTCCAGGGCGTTCTGAACGCCATTCCATCAATGGGTTATGTGCCGAGCCAGCAGCGGTTCGATCCCAAGTTTCCGAATTCCCTTTTTGCCAATCAGAATTTCCTGACCGCCGGTTTCCCGATCCCGATTCTTCCGTTCACGCTGCCGCTGGCGCAGAACTATCGCTTTGCCTACGCGCAGCAAGCCAACCTGACCATCGAGCGCGAACTCGCCGGCTCGTGGAAATTCAGCGTCAGCTACCAGTACACTCACGGGTTGAAGCTGAACCGCCCGCGGGACATCAACTCCACGAACCCCTTGCTGCTCACGAGCAATCTGGCGAAGGCAAGCCTTGCTGGGCTAAGAAACAGCGCCGGACAGCAATTTACGAACCCGCTGACGGTGTCGCTGCCGACCAGCGGTTACGGGCTGATGGGCGGGAGCTGTCCGGCGGGTAGCATCGGTCAAAACACGCCCGGGGGTGGCAGCATTTTTCTATTGAATACGAGTCTCCCCTTTGCGGCGCAGGGTTTTACTGGGCCGAACTGCACGGGTACGGCGCTAGGATCTGTCGGGACGCCTGCGGCCTTTAACTTCTTCCGGCCTTCGGGTCCAAATCCTTCCTTCTCTGGGCCGAATGCCGTGGGCTATCCAGGCCTCGTCGCGGTGGCAAAGGCGGCGGGATATCCGGAGGGATTCGGCGTGCCGGTTCCGTTTAACAGTGTGGACCAGCAGGAATCGAGCGGGAATTCCGTGTATCACGGGCTGACGTTTAACGTGACGAAGCGCTTTTCGCACGGGTTTGAGCTGCTCTCGAGCTACACCTGGTCGCACGCCATTGACGACTCGACCGACCTGCAGACGCTGCTGGAGCCGCAGGACGGCCGCTTCCCGAATGTCGAGCGCGCCAACTCGAGCTTCGACCAGCGGCACCGCTGGGTGACGAGCGCCGTGTTCCAGTCCGGCGGCGCGAAGCAGGGCGAGGGCGCGTGGAAACACCTGATTTCAAACTTCACGCTCGCGCCGATTATCGAGGTGGCATCCGGACGACCGTTCACGGTGCTGACGGGCACGGACTTCCGTCTGGACCTCGGCGCCTCGCAGGGCCGTCCATCGGTGGGACCGGGCGTCAGCTCACCGTTCATTCCGGGAGTGACGTTTACCGTGCCCACGACCTGCCTAGCGAATGACGGTACGCCGTTCAGCATCGCCGGCATAACGCCGCCCGCGGGTTGCACCGGAAACCTTGGCAGGAATAAGTTCGTGCGGCCAGGTTTTTTCCAGTGGGACCTGCGTCTCTCGCGGCGGTTCCCGCTGGGCGAGCGGATGAAGTTTGATGTGATCGCAGACATGTTCAACCTCTTCAACCGGTTCAACGTGGGTGATGTCAGCCCGCTCTGCAACCCAACCGACCCGGCGGGATGCAATGCGGGGCAGCCGTCGGCGGCGCTGGATCCGCGGCAATTGCAGTTCGCGCTGAAGCTGAGCTGGTAAAACGCGAACATTCATCTCGTGACGAAAGGCTCCCCGAACGGGGAGCCTTTCGTGTTTTTGGGAGTTTTGGAGGGATTTCTCGACTTCGCGAGCCAGCAGAAATCGTCGGCGCGCTCCGCTCGGAATGACAAAGCGCCCAGACGCGAGTACACAAGAGGAAAGTTTGCCGGTAGAGTAGAGGGAGCGTTTCCCGCGGGCGAACTGGAGAAGCCATGAACGTTTTCATCCTTGCGCTGGTGGTTGCAGTGGCGCTGCTGGTGGTCTGGCTATTGTTCCAGAACGGGCAGAGCCGCCGAAAAGAGGAAGAAGCGCGCGGCCGGATGGAGCAACTGCAGAGGGATCTGCAGACGCTGGCGGGACAGACGCAGAATTTCAGCCAACAGATCGGGCAGATGGGACAGAGCGTCACGCAGCAACTCCAGTCCGTGACCAAAACGGTCCAGGACGGTGTGGCAAATTCCGCTCAGATCGCTACCCAGGGACAGTCGGCGATAGCGACCGAATTGAAGACCACGCAGGGGATGATGGAGCGGCTGCAAAAGCAGATCGGGGAATTCCAGGAGTTGGGGCGGGGAATGTCCCAGGCGACGCAGTCGCTCGAAGGAATCCTGGGCGGCGCGAAGACACGCGGGTTACTGGGCGAGGTGACGCTGGAGCGGCTGCTGGAGGATTCACTGCCATCGACGCAGTATGCAATGCAATACCGGTTTTCGAGCGGCGAAGCGGCAGACGCGGTCATCTTCCTGCGGGACGGCAAGCTGATGGCGATCGACTCGAAGTTTCCGCTGGATGCGTTTCGCCGCATCAGCGCGGAGGGAGATGAAGCGCGGCGCGCATTTGCGATAGCAGTGAAGGGGCACGCCGACGCCATCGCGAAAAAATACATCGTGCCGGGTGAGGGCACCCTGGACGTGGCGCTGATGTTTGTGCCTTCGGAGAGTGTGTACTACGAGATGCTGATGGCGACGGACAGCAAGGGTCAACTGCTGGATGCCTACTGCCGCGAAAGAAAAGTAATGGCGGTTTCGCCGAACACGCTGTACGCGCACCTGTGCGTGATCGCGATGGGACTGCGCGGTCTGCAAATCGAGGAAAACGCCAAGCGGCTGTTCGCAAGCCTCTCCGGAATGCAGAAGCAAATGGAGAACTTTGTAGACGTTTTCGAGAAGCTCGGAACCCACCTGAAGAACGCCCAGCAGAGCTACAGCGACGCGGATAAGCGGCTGGAGAAGGCGCAAAATACGTTGGGCGGCTTGCTGGGCGTGGAAACTGCAGCCCCGTCCATCGAAGCGGTGCAGGACGATCCCGCGCTGCCGCCGGCCAAGAGCGCGAAACAAGGCGCGTAGCCCCTCCCCCTAATTGAAAATTACGCATCTGGAGAAGTTGGGTACGTCCGCGAGAACCGAGTCGCGCGCACGATTTTTCCATGCATCGCAAAAGCGGGAGTACCGAATCGAAGGCAATTCCCTTATCTCAGGGATGCAGCAGCGAATACACCGGGACGAGGCGGATGCTGATGAGAAATGAGCCATGACTGTGGCCGCGGAGCTCAAACCGGGCTGAATTCTCCGGGCCCCCGGTGGAGGACAGGCGCACGGGATTGCCACCGGCGAGCTCGGCGATCTCCGGCGCGAGATTGCGCGCTTCGAGCGGAACCCGGTCCTTCGTCCCAGCGACACGGACTAAGAGATCACGGCGCTCACCCGGCTTGAGAGGCGCCGCGGAGACGAGCAGTTCGAGCGAGAGAAACGTGAGTGAGAAAGAAACGGGAGCGCCGTCTGCGCAAGAGAGCGTGACCTGAGCGGGGCCAGGAGGGAGGCCTTCCGGCGGGAGAATCATGAGCGCAAGCGAGGAGGCAGCGAGGACGAGAGCGGAGCGCCCGGCCACGATCACGTGGTTGGCATCCGCATCGCTGCATAGGCCGGAGCCGGTGATGTCGAAGCGGTCGGTAAGCGCGGCGAAGCGCGGCGCCGTGCGCACGGCGGCGACCGGCGTGCTTGCTGCGGCGGCGGGAACCACCGCGAGGGCAACACGGCCGTGACGCCCCTCAATCGAGGCGAAGACAACTCCCGGTGCGGACGGCACAACGAAGGCGGCCCGGCCGGTGGTGTCGGTGGTGACGCGCGCGCCGGTGGAAAAAGCAACGGTCACGCCAGGAGTCAGCCGCCCATTGACATCGATGACCGCTAGTGTGGCCCTTTCTCCCGCGGCGGCACGGCGCGGCAGAAGAAGAATGCGTGCAGCGGAAGGTGCGGGAGGCGCTTGCTGCGCGGATACGCGGAGCGGGCAGAGCGAAGCCGCGGAGGCGCAGAGAACGACAAAAAGGGCCGGGTGGCGGAGGAGATGCACACGGGAATTGTAGTTGAGAGGCAAGCTGTGCAGAAAGCCCTTTGCTCAGGGCGAGCTTGAAGCGAGGTGAAAAATCCGGGCGTCAACGGCGCTCACCGGGCGAACCATCGGGCGATGCGGGGTCCTGTTCGGCCAGGTAGAGCGAGCCGGCGTCGGCCGAGGTGATCTCGCGAGCCTTTTGCAGGATCAGGCTGAGAAGCTGCTCCACGTCGCTGTCTCAGACAGAGCGATCCCGATGCGATTCAAGTCTTCGCGCTCGCGGGCGAGGCGGGCTGCGGTCAGGCGCCGGGGTGCCTTTGTGGAACCAGCCATGGGCCTTTAGATCGTGTTGGTACCGGGGCCGTCTTGGCATGAACTGCCGCGTAGCCAAAAAGTGAGTAACTAGTTGAGCCCAGTCCATTGAGACAAGCACAGGGCTTTGCTAGCGTGGGAGCGAGGTTGTCTAGGGCGGGTGTGCGTCCCGGCAACTTCTGAGGTCACCCGAAGTGGCGGGCAAAAGCCTGCCTCTATTTAGCGGAGCAGAGCCTGTGCGAATTGCATGCGGCGGCAGCAGCGACGTGGGCTGTGTGCGGTCCAATAATGAGGACAGCTATCGGATTGTGTCGCCGCTGAACCTGTTTGTGCTTTCGGACGGGATGGGTGGAGAGGCGCACGGCGAAGTCGCCAGCGCCATGGCGGTCGAGACGGTGACGAAACACTGCCTGGACGCGGAAAACAATCCGTCCGCACCGCTGTTTGGCGAACCGCTGGCCGGGTGGAGCGACCGGACGAAACGGCTGGCGAGCGCGGTCCACCTTGCAAACCAGAAGATTTTTTCCTCGGCGGATGAACACACGGAACAGCAAGGCATGGGAGCGACGCTGACGGCGGCGTGGATTGAGGGCGACCGGGTCAGCGTGGCGCACGTGGGAGACAGCCGGGCCTATTTGCTGCGCGGCGGTGGACTGCAACAATTGACCAGCGATCACTCGCTCGTGGCGGAGCAGGTGCGCCGCGGAATCCTGACTCCTGCGGAAGCGGAAATGAGCGAGATGCAGAGCGTGCTCCTGCGCGCGCTGGGAGCCCAGCCGGACGTCGAGGTGGAGGCCGATGAGCACAAGCTCATCCCGCGCGATATTTTGGTGCTGTGCTCGGATGGATTGACGCGCATGGTGACCGAGCCGGAAATCGCCGGGACGCTGCAGGCGGAGACCGATGCGCAGAAGTCGGCGGAGCGGCTCGTGGCCCTGGCCAACGAATACGGCGGGGCGGACAACGTCACCGTGATCGTGGTCCGGATCGAGCCCGGCTCCAAGGGGTGGTTTTCCTGGCTGTATGGAGGCGCGCGGGAAAAAGGCCAAAACGGGAATTCGGCGGGAGGTCGGTGAAATGGCAAAGCTCAGCCTGATGTTCGAAAACAAGCTGGTGAAGGAGGTTCCGGTGGGAAACCGGCCGATCGGAATCGGCCGCGCGCCGGACAACGACCTGCCGGTGGACAACCTGGCCGTTTCCAATTATCACGCTCGCGTGTATTACGAGGCGGGACGGCTCGTGGTCGAGGACATGGACAGCCTGAACGGCACATTTGTGAACGATCTGCGCGTGGAACGCGCCACGCTGCACGACGGCGATTCCATTTGGATCGGGAAACACCACGTCCAGGTGGACACTTCCGGCGGGGCGCCCGTGCCGTTGGATACGGGACGCAAGGCCAGCGCGCCGCGGATCAATGAAACGATGGTCCTGGATACCAAGGCGCGGCGCGCGATGCTGCAGCAGGCGGCGGCGCTGGGAGAGCGGTCGCAGTTTGCGTCGGGCCGGATAAAAATGCCCACGCTGGTCGTCTTGAACGGCAGGACCGACCAGAAGGAATACGTGCTGACGAACAAGCTGACAGTCATCGGAAAATCGGCGATGGCCACCGTGCGCATGAAGGGATGGTTCAAGCCGCAGGTAGCGGCACAGATCAACCAGCGCGATGACGGATATTATTTCAACCCCGGAGACAAAACGCCGTCGGTGAACGGGACCCCGGTCACCGGGCCGGTGCGGCTGAATGACGGCGACCTGATCGAAGTTTGCGGCGTGCGCATGAACTTCCTCTTCCGCGAGTAGCGAGCCCGGGGCCA
Organism: Terriglobia bacterium; assembly: GCA_041497835.1. Classification (GTDB taxonomy): domain Bacteria; phylum Acidobacteriota; class Terriglobia; order Acidiferrales; family UBA7541; genus Acidiferrum. The sequence goes on along the minus strand of JBGQHF010000059.1, from coordinate 9,123 downwards.
AGAGGCGATGCCGGCTCCGTCGGGGGAACAGGGAAAACGGCGGGGAGGTTTCGGCCTGTACGAACTGCTGCAGCGATGGTGGCGCCACCGCGTCTCGTTCCTGCTGAGCCTGAGCATCACGCTCAGCGCGCTGGCGCTTTACTACTTCGTTTTTCTCCAGGAAAGCAAAACGCCCATTTTCGAATTCGTGCAGCGGCTCGAGCTGGACACGCTAGACACGCGCTTCCGCTACCGCCCGCTGCGATTCACGCATCCGGATCCACGCATCGTCATCGTGGACATAGATCAGCGCTCCCAGGAAGTGCTGGGCAAATGGCCATTTTCGAGGACCCATTTCGCAAAGATGCTGGACGCGTTGCGTTCCGACGGCGCAAAGGTCGCGGCATTCGACATCACGTTCAGCAAACCGGACCAGAGCGCCGCGCCCATCCGCGCGCTGTGGGCGGAACTGGAAGTGCGACGGAAGCACGGCGAGGCGGTGGATCTGAAGCTGGCAGCGGCGGTGCAGAACCTCGCGGCACAGTATGATGCCGACAAGCAGTTTGGAGAAGCGATTCATGGTTTTGGCCCCGTAATCCTTGGTAACTTCTTCCTCTACACCGAAGCGGACATGCGCGGGATCGATGACGCGACGCTGGATGCATACGCCAACCAGCTCGCGTTCTTTGCGTTTCCTTACGTCATCGGAAGCCGCGAAGGGTTCAAGAAAGAAGATCGCGTGCATCTGATCGAGGAGTTTGCAGGCGCGGGCCTGCTCCCGAAGGGAGCCGAAGCGAATATCGAACCCATTACGAACGCGCTGGGCGGCGGAACGTCCTGGACGGGTTTCTTCAATGCGCCGCCGGATGCCGATGGCGTGGTGCGGCGCGCAACGATGGTCCTTCCCTACGGGCGCTCGCAAAATCTCGAGGAGTGGGATTTGTTCGGTTCGCTGGACGTGATGACGGCACGGGCGTTTCTCGGGCTCAAGCCGGAGGAAACGATTCTCCGGTACGGGCAGACCGGAATTCAGGAAATCGAGTTCGGACCGAATCTGCGCGTTCGTCCGGATGAGCGCGGCCAGATTTTGATCAATTATCAGGGGCCGACGGGAAGCTTTGCCCACTATTCCATGGCGGATGTCGTGACCGGAAAATTTGCGGCCGGTACGTTTCGCGACAAGATCGTTTTGGTCGGGGCCACCGCAACGGGAATCGGCGATCTGCGCGCCACGCCCTATGGCGGGACGGATTACCCCGGCGTGGAGATTCACGCCAACATAATCGACAATATTCTGAACCAGAAATTTCTGAAGCGCGGAGCCCGGCAGGCATTAACCGACGTGCTGCTGATCTGTGCGTTCGGTATTCCGCTGGGGATCTGGATGGCGCTGGTTTCACCGCGCTGGATGTGGTTCGGGCTGGGGCTGGTCGCTCTGCTGCTGGCCGTGAATTTCTGGGCGTTCCTGCATGACTGGTGGCTGAATTTTACGGTGCCGGGACTGACGCTGGCGAGCAACGTGCTGCTCGTTTCGCTGTACCGCGCGCTGGTGGAAGAAAAGGAAAAGCGGCGCGTGCGCGGCGCGTTCGGGCAGTACCTGAGCCCGGAGGTCATTCGGCGGCTGTTGATCAATCCGCGGCTGGTGGAGCCGAAGAAAACGGAAGTCACCGTGATGTTCAGCGACATCCGCGGCTTCACGACGATTTCCGAAAAGCTCGATGCGCAGGATCTTGCCTTGTTTCTGAACCAGTACCTGACGGACATGACGCGCCTTGTGTTCGAAAACCAGGGAACGCTCGATAAGTACATCGGTGACGCGGTGATGGCTTTCTGGGGCGCGCCGTTTGAGGAAGCGGGACACGCGGAAAGGGCGTGCCACACGGCTCTGGAGATGATGAAGCGTGTCGGCGAGATGCAGGCGCAGTGGAAAGCGGAGGGGAAGCCACAGCTCGAAATCGGGATCGGTCTCAATACGGGCGTGGCCAGCGTCGGGAACATGGGCTCCGTACTGCGCTATGGATACACGGCGCTGGGGGACACCGTGAATTTGTCTTCGCGGTTGGAAGGCCTGAACAAAGAATACGGCACACATATTCTGGTCAACGAAACTACTTACGCAGCGGCAAAGAATGCGGGATTCGTTTTTCGCGAGCTGGATCTCATCCGAGTGAAGGGAAAGCTACAGCCGGTGAGGATCTATGAACTGGCAGCCCGGGAGGCGGACCTATCCGCCAACGGGACGGCGCTGGAATGGGCTTCACGGAGCGAAAAATTCGCGCAGGGCCGGGCGCTCTATCAGCAACGCAAATGGGCCGAGGCGCAGAACACCTTTCAGGAGGCGCTGGACAGATGGCCGCACGACGGCCCGTCGCGGCTCTTTTGGAAGCGTTGTCAGGAGTATCTCTTTGACGAGCCGCCTGCCGCGTGGGACGGCGTGTTCACGATGACTCACAAGTGAAGATCCCGCGGCGCCCGCCGGGCGAATTCATTCGCGGCGGCCTTGGCCCGTCATGTCCGCCAACTCTCCGCGCGGGAGGGCCACGCGAACTGCGTTCAAAACTGCTGCCAGGTCGATCACTTCCTGGGCGATGGCCCCCTCAAGCGCTGTCAGGTAACCCAAGGCCGCCAGACACATTCCGAGGATGCTCAAGACCATCCCGCCCACGGCGCTCTGCAGAGCAATGGAGCGCATGCGGCTGCTGATGTGGAACAACTCGTCCACCTTTTGCAGAGAAGTCGTCAGGATGACAGCGTCGGCGGCTTCCGACGTAATGTCACTATTCGGGCCGAACGCGATGCCCACGGTCGCGGCCAGCAGCGCCGGAGCGTCGTTGATTCCGTCACCCACGAACATGGTTTGGGCGCGCCGTGTCACTTCTCCCACGATAGCGACCTTCTGCTCCGGGCTCTGCCCCGCATAAACCTCCGAGATGCCGACTTGATCCGCCAGGTATTGAACTTCGGATTTGCGGTCTCCAGAAACGAGCAGTATCCGATCGATCTTGTGTTTGGGTCCAAGGTGATCCACAAAGGACCGGCTTTCTTGCCGCGGTGCATCGTGGAAACGGAAGGTGGCTGCATAGGCTCCCTCCAGAAAGACCAGACATTCCAGTCCGGAAACAACGGGAGGCAGATCTAAGGCTTTGCCGCCGGTCTTGTCCCTTCCGGTAATTTTCACGTGTTTGCCGCCGACGATCCCCTCGAGTCCCTGGCCCGGTTTCTCCGTCATTTCACTGACGGGGCTCATGGGGAGCGCCGCACTTTCGGCTGCCTCCCGAACTGCCCCCGCCAGGGGATGCCGCGAATACTGTTCGAGGCTTGCCGCGAGCCGCAAGACGTCATCCCTCTGGAAGCCCGGTGAGCAGAGGATCTTGGTGAGCGACGGCTTGCCATAAGTCAAAGTTCCTGTCTTGTCGAGGATGAGTGACCGGCAGTTGCTGATCTGCTCGAGCACCGCCGGGTTTTTGATGATGATCCCGTAGCGCGCGGAGAGGGAGATAGCGCCGATGATCGCAACGGGGATGGCGATCAGGAGCGGGCAGGGAGTGGCCACGACCACGACAGCCAGAAAGCGCAGGGGATCGCGCGTGACAAGCCAGGTGAGAACGGCCACTGCCACGGCTATGGGAGTGTACCAGGCGCCTAAGCGGTCTCCGAGCCGCCGCAGATGCGGCCGGCGCTGCTCGGTCGCGCGCATCACTTCCATGATTTTCGCGTAACGCGAGTCCACCGCGAGCTTTTCCGCCTGGATTGTCAGCGCGGTTTCCGCGTTGATGCTTCCGGAAAGAACCTTTGCGCCGGGCGTTTTCGAGAGGCGGTACGGCTCGCCCGTGAGGTACGACTCATCCATGACGCCGTGCCCCTCAACAACCACGCCGTCAACAGGGCAGAGTTCGTGCGGGAAAATGATCAGGACGTCGCCGACTGCAACTTCATCGAGGGAAATGTCCTTGATCTCCATGCCGCTCTTGCGATGTGCGATCTGCGGCATACGTTTCGCCAGCGCTTCCAGAACGGAGGAGGCGCGGCGCGTGGCGTAGTCTTCGAGCGCCGTTCCTCCGGACAGCATGAGCACGATGATGCAGCCGACGAGATACTGGCCGAGAAGAACGGAGCTGAGGATGGAGATTCCGGCAAGAAGATCCGAGCCAAATTCGCCGGCAGCCAGATTCTTCACTAGAGAAATGACCAGGGGCGTGCCACAAAGAAGGAGGACAACATAGAGAGGCCAGCGCGACGCCAGCGTGTCCGCGCCTGCAAAATAGCGGATGACAAAGTGCGCCAGGATGCCTGTCGCGGCCAGTATGGCGAGGAAGGCGTTGCGAGAGAAAGAAAAAAACCAAGCTCGCCGGGTTAGAGGACCTCGGGACGCCGTCGGGGAGTACGCCTGTCGAGGAAATGCGGCTCCGCTTAGATGGGAAAGTTTGCTGTTCGTGGCTACAACACCGGAATTACGATCAACTGGCAAACTCTTCTCCGCGGCGGGCTGCTCGCTCGTCACCGCTGGTGACACCAGGATAGGGGAGAAACTTCACCGCGCCAACGTTCGCAAGTCCCACGTGACACGATATCACCAGCGGGAGGGAAAGAGGCGATGGATAGAGAATCTATTTCCGCGCAAGTCCTTCGGCCACTTTGCTAGCCGCATCTGGCATCGTGGAGTTCTTCATTTCTTCTGTCTTTTCGTCTTCTCGGCGGTTCGTGCCGCCAGCGGCGCCAGCAGGAGTAGGAATTGTCCAGATCACCGAAGGGAAGAGATTGAACTGGTGGGCATGGGGAGAGTCGAACTCCCGACAAACGGTTTAGGAATCGTTTTCATTCAATTTGGCTAACAGATTGAATGGTCGGCAGAAAGCCCTGCAACCCCTTCTGGTTCAAAGGCTTAGTTGATGTGGCGAGTTGATTGGAGATGTGGCGAATTTCGCCATTGTTCAAGCAGAGAAATCAACCTGAGTCCGGAACCAACATCTCGATCAGTGGTGGCGCGAATGAGAATGGCAACCTACAACAATCATTGTCTGCTCGGTGTTAGGGAGCCAACGCCGTTGTCTAGTCAACCAAGTTGCGATAGTGCCGGTGTCAATTCTTCGACGGTTCTAGCGCCACCGGCTTCTTCTCGGCGGGCGGAAGATGCAGGGCTTCCCTGGCTTTGGCGATGGCCGCGCCCAGGCAGACGTCTCGCTTTTCGCGCATGTCGTCGCCGGTCGGGTTGCATTGTACATTCGGCGTTACGCCCTTTCCTTCGATTTCGTCGCCGTTCGGAAGGACGACTTTGGCGATGCTGATCTGCACTCCGTAGAATACGATCTTGTCCGCACCAAACTCTTCATCATGATACAAAGACAGCATGAGGCGTCCGAGCGAAGGGTCTCCGAGGACCACTGCGTTCTTCTGAGATTGAAAGAATCCGGCGAAGGCTTCTCCCGCGCTGCCGGTGCCACTGTCAATCATGATGATGAGCGGGCCCGAAAAGTTTGGCTTTTTAGGTTTGGCGATGATCTCTTCTGTTTTTTTCCTTTCGACACTCTTGCTGAGCACAGTCGTGTCCGATACAAAGTGCCCCGAAAAGCTTTTCAAAGTATCGAGCACGCCGCCCGGGCAGCCTCTGAGGTCTACGATCACGGCCTTGGAGTCCTTCACCTTATCAGCCAAACCATCCAGAAAACTCGCATTGGAGGGGAAGGCTCGTACTTGGATGTAGCCGATGCCGCCGTCAAGATTTGCCGTGTGGTAGGTCCTGTCTTCCGCGGACTCGGACTGATCTTCCAGGATGATGTCCCAGAAATCACCCAAGCGATTGACGTCCAGCACAATCGGTTTGTCCTCGCGTTTGGCGTTTAGCCGTACGGTTCGAGGCTTCTCGTTCCCGGTCTGGACGACGAGTTCCCACGCAAGCAAAGGGTGGAGCACGCGGTAGTACAGCAGCATGTCGTCAAAGCTGTACCGTTCGGCCGTGTGGCCATTCATGCCGATGATCTTGTCGCCGACTTTCAGACCGGCCTGCTCAGCAGGCAACTTGGGCTTGATCCGATAGATGCGAATATCTTCGCCGATGGCCTTGGCCTCTAATCCATACTTAAGTTTCACGTTTACGGACGGCGGAATGAAGTGTGTGTGCGAATCCTTTAACTTGTCCACCATGACGTAAACGGCGGTCAGCATTTCGGGCACATTCTTTGCGTTGTTGATCTTTTGTTTCGCCTGCTCGAGCAACCCCTTCCAGTCTAAACCCTTCAGCGTTGGGTCGTAATATCGCTTCTCAATTTCATCCGCGACCGTTTTGGCGATCGACTTCATGCGAAACCGTTCGTTTCCGAGATCGTCCGCGCGCAGAATCGAGGCGCTTGCAAGGACAGCTACGACGGAGACACAACTGAGGGGAGACAGACGGCGCGTGAGTGACCCCATTGGCAACCCTCCGGAAACTGTAGCGGAGCGTACCGCGATTGTAAATTTCATTTCAAGAGTAATATGAAAGTCGGTATATATGTGGCGAGGGTGAGGAAGTGGGAGTCAGTGGACCTTCGAGACACGTGGCAAGCTATAAGCGGGCGGGAGAGGAGAGAGGCGATGATCTCCAGTGTCCTTAAGTGATCGAAAATCTGGTGGGCCTGGGGAGAGTCGAACTCCCGACAAACGGTTTAGGAAACCGTTGCTCTATCCATCTGAGCTACAGGCCCGCGCCCGAGAATTTCAAGCTTGAAACAAGGTTAACATAGACAGGCTGCCTCCCCTCCTACAACTTGGCAGCAGAGCGGAAGACGAGGGTGGTGGATACTATAAGCATGGGCCGGGCGAATTCGATCGAGGCCATAAGCTCGATGCACAAGTCTTCTTCGTTATTGCTGGCGTTCCTTTTGTGTTCACTCTGCGGCCCGGGCGCCGGAGCTCAGGTGACTGGTGGGAAGAAGCCGGAGCTGCCGCCGCCGCACGCGACAAGATCCGTCGCGAATGGCCCGCGCGTCGTCACACCGCCACAGGATTTTCTTCCGCGCGTGCCGGAGGGCTTTCGCGTCAACGTCTTTGCCCGCGAGTTCCGCACGCCGCGGTGGCTGGCGGTTGCTCCAAATGGCGATGTCTTCCTGGCGGATTCCCGCGCCGGAGAAGTGATCGTCTTGCGGGATCCGCAACACACGGGTGGCGCGCAGGAGCGTGAGGTGTTCGCCGCCGGCCTCGACGCGCCGTTTGGCATCGCCTTTGGGGAGGGGTACGTCTACGTCGGAAACACGGGCGAGGTTGTCCGGTTTCGCTATGATCCGAAGACGTCGAAGCGCTTGAGCGAAGCGGAGCACATTCTGGATGTCCCGCGGCGCGGGCACTGGACGAGGTCGCTGGCCTTCAGCGCGGACGCGAAACATTTATATGTCGGCGTCGGCTCGTCATCCAACGTATCCATCGAAGCGGATCAGCGCCGCGCTTCCGTCATCGTGTGCGATGCGGACGGCAAGAACGCGCGAATCTATGCCAATGGCTTGCGGAATCCAGTGGGTCTTGCAGTGGAGCCAGCGACGGGCCAGCTCTGGGCCAGCGTGAACGAGCGCGATGAACTGGGCGACGACCTCCCGCCGGACTATTTGAGTTCGGTGCGCGACGGCGGGTTTTACGGCTGGCCCTACAGCTATATCGGCGGCAACGTGGACGCGCGCGTGAAGCCGCAACGGCCGGATCTCGTCGCGCGCGCCGTCATTCCGGATGTGCTGCTCGGAGCGCACGTGGCCCCGCTGCAATTTGCGTTTTACACGGCGAAGCAGTTTCCCAAGGAATTCCGGGGCGGCGTGTTTCTCGCGGAACACGGTTCCTGGAACCGTGCGCGTCTCTCCGGCTATCAAGTGGAGTTCGTGCCGTTTGAAAAGGGCAAACCGGCCCGCGGCCCGCAACCGTTCCTGACCGGCTTTCTGCCGGATCCCGCGAGCCGCAAGGTATATGGCCGCCCGGTGGGGATAGCCGTTGCGGCAGATGGCTCGTTACTTGTCTCGGATGATGGGGCGGGCGTGATCTGGAGGATTTCCGCAGCCAGGTAGGCTCTTCTTCGCCGCAGCGGGAGAGTCTGCGGAACTTTCATTGACAATCCTTGTCCCGAAGTGTACAAGGCCGTCACCGCGAACTGAAACAAACGTTTCACTGGAGAGTGTATGGAGATGCCCGCCCGGGACCGTCGCTTGAATGTTGTTGCGTTAGCGCTGTTCGCTCATTTGCTCGCCGCGCTGCCGGCGATTCCGGCCTGGGGACAGGCGGCAGCCTCCCCCAAGACCGCCGGAGCAGCCAAAGGAAGGACGGCCGCGCCGGCAAAGCAGGCCGGAGAAGCGGCAAAATCCGCGGCGCCCAGCGCTCCGGAAATGACCAGCGCCGATCTCGACGCATTCTTCGACGGCTTCGTGCCGATGCAGATTCAGCGTGACGACATCGCCGGCGCGGTGCTCGTCGTCGTGAAAGACGGAAAGGTTGTCTACGGGAAAGGGTTCGGCTACGCCGATTTGGAGAAGAAAAAGCCCGTCTCCGTGGACGACACTCTGTTCCGGCCCGGCTCCGTCTCGAAGCTCTTCACCTGCACGGTGGTGATGCAGTTGGTGGAGCAGGGCAAACTCGATCTCGACCGCGACGTGAACGACTATCTCGATTTCAAGATTCGCCCGAAATATGGCCAGCCGGTCACGCTGCGAAGGATCATGACGCACACGGCCGGATTCGAAGAGGTCGTCCGGGATCTCTTCATTTCCGACGCGAAGAAACTCAAGCCATTGCGGCAATACCTCATCGAGAATCAGCCGGAGCGCATGTACGCGCCAGGCACGGTGCCGGCCTACTCGAACTACGCGATGGCGCTCGCCGGCTACCTGGTGGAGCGCGTGTCGGGGGAGAAGTTTGAGAATTACGTCACCAGCCACATCTACAAGCCGCTCGGGATGGTTCACTCGGCGTTTGACCAGCCGCTTCCGGCGGAGATCGCACCGCTGATGTCAAACGGTTACGGGGCAGCGTCGGAAGGGTCGAAGTCCTTCGAGGTCGTGCAGGCCGTGCCCGCGGGAAGCATGGCCACCTCCGGAGCGGATATGGCGCGGTTCATGATCGCGCACCTGCAAGAGGGACGCTACGGCGAGGCCCAGATGCTCGAGCCTGAAACGGCGCGGCTCATGCACGCGCGCG
>JBGQHF010000058.1:0-20763 GCA_041497835.1 Terriglobia bacterium | reverse complement strand
GCGATGACCGCGCCAATCGGCACGCCAAACAACACCAGAACGCCCAGGCCGAACGAAGCGCCATACCTCTCGGCGGAACCCACGGTGTCCCGCGCGAATGCCGGCATCAGGAGGAACAGCACCAAGCCGAAGAGCACGGTCGCGGCGGTCCAGATCACCCGCCAGATGTAATATTTTGCCGATCGGTATTCCGATTTTTCGCTGAGCGGGTGAAACTCGACTGGAGACGACAGCTTTGCCTGCGGAGAAACGTTCGCGGGCTTCCTGCCTTCGAACCTCGACTTCCCCTGTATCTCCGCGGTCGAGCCGATATTCAGCTCCCGGCCCCTCATCTTTGCGTTGCCGCCGACAAAACCGTTGATGCTCGCGCGGGCGAAAAAGGCATAAATATCCCGGCCGATCCTGCCATCGAGCGATGCGCTGTCGGTAAAAAAGGTCATTCCGCCGCCGATCTTGGCGCTGGAATCCAGGTCCAGCACCTCGGTAAAGCTGCTGACATTCCGGCCAACGCTCCCGCTGATCGTGACGGTATTGGTGAATGCGCGGACGTTTCCGTCCACTTGGCCCGTGACCCGCAGCGTGCGCGCAAAAACGATCACGTCACCGGTGACGTGGCCGCTCATGTCCACGCCCTCCCCAAACACGATCAGGTCGCCATCGACGGTTCCCTCGATTCGCGCGCGACCGCAGGTGAGGTAGAGGTCGTTCTTGACCACCTCGTCTTTGCCGAGGGTGTAATTCTGATCGTGTCGCACCTCCGCCGCGCTGGCGGGCGCCGGCACGACGGCCGCGGCAAACAGCCCGGCGAAAATCAGCGCCACCGCGGAGGTGCGGCGCAACCGCCGGCGCAGAATCATCACGCCTCCTGCCGCGAGGGTAAGAAGCGCAAGTATCTCAAGCAGAGAAATCATGGATTGCCATCCTTTCCAGAACGCACCCTGAAAGACCAGCAGGCCAAGCAGGTTCGTGCCTCCGAAACCTGCCTGTTCCAGTTGCTGCTGCCAGGGCTCGATATAACCGGTGTACAGGGCGTAAATGCCCGTCGCGGCCAAGCCAAACGACGCTCCCCATATCCATTGCATCGAGCGTATGCGGCGGCTGGGAGCCGCCTGTAACCGCGCAGGCAGCGGCTCATCGTCTTCGACCATCGCCCGCGTCAGCAGGCGCGATTCGCGCTCCAGCGCGCGAAGCAGCGTCCGGCAATCGCCGCAGTCTTCCGTGTGGGAGGAGACGTGGCGCGCTCGCGCGGTGTCGAGTTGACCTTCGAGATAGAGCAGACAGGTCATCTCGTCGAGATGGCCACCGAGATCACTGGCCATTTGGCCTTCCCGCTTGCTCATAGGGTCCCTCCCGCGGCCATCGCGCTTGATTGGCCCAGCGCGTGCCGCAGCTCATGGCGCGCTCGCAGCAGCACTACGCCCACAAAGGCGCGGCGCACGCCCAGGGCGTCCGCAATTTCGTCGTAGCTCATGTCCGAGTAATAGCGCAGCACCAGGGCCATTCGCGCTCGTCGGCCGAGCTTGTCCAGTGCGCGGCGCACCTCCTGGCTGGTGCGCGCTTCGATCAACTGCTCCAGTTGGCTCGGGTCGGGGTGCTCGAGCGGCAGCGAATCCACGTCTTCGGTTTCTTTGTCCTGGCGCACCCTGCGCCGCCGCAGCATGTCCCAGCAGTGGTTCGCAGAGACCTTGTATAGCCACGCTGAGAACGAGCGGCTGAGGTCATATTGCGAGAGCCTGTCGTGGATCTTCAGGAAAATCTCCATGGTCGCATCTTCGGCGTCTTCCCGGGTCGGCAGCGCCCTCCGGCAGAAGCGGAAGATCGCGGGCGAGTACACCTGATAGATTTCCCCCCAGGCCTCGGCGTCCCCCGCCTGGGCCCGGGAGATTGCCTCCGCGGGTTCCGTTTTGCCCGGCGCACTCATCCAACCTGTTCTCGGCGTATCCATTGACTAGTACGCAGGGGAGGCCCCTTTTATTTCACCCGGAAGCGGCCCCTGGGGGCCTAGTTCACTCGGTAAACCTTGCCGGACCGGCACTGTAACAGATATGGCGTGTCCAGGAAAACGGTCCGAAAAAGCAGGCGGCCCGGCGTGTGAGCCGAGCCGCCTGGAAAAGCCCTGCGGAGGCGGAAAACGGTCAGAACGTGAATCTCACGGCAAGCTGGAGGCCTCGCGGGCCACCGCTGCCGAGGAAGGGATACCCGATTCCTACATCCCCAGTCGCGCTCAACCCAACCGAGCCGCAGCTCCGCCCTATCGGCGTCCCCGGACACGGTGAGGTTGCACTCCCATCCGCAATCCCGTTCGGCGCGGCATCAGCAATGAACAGCGGCAGGTACGGGCTGGCAAAGTTCGGGTGGTTGAAGAGGTTGTACGCCTCCGCTCGAAGCTGCATTTTCACCCGCTCGGTGATGGACGTATCTTTGAATATGGCGAAGTCGACTTGCCGGAAATCCGGGCCGACGAGGGAATTCCTGCCCAGGTTGCCGAAATGCATCGAATTGATTCCGCCCGCGAACTGGCAGTCGGTTGCGGAAGCGCCTCCTACCAGGGTGCAAGGGACCGCAAACGAGGTCAGATCCAGATAGTTCCGGGGATCGCTCTTGTTGTAGCGGATCGGTCCAATGAGATCCGGCCGGCCGAAGAATCCTCCGCTTCCGTCATAGTCATCTTGAAAATTGTAGTTGAGGTGGAAGGGCTGTCCGGTCTGAAAAGTCACGATGCCGTTGATGCCCCAGCCATCTGTCAGCCGTTTCCAGTCCCCTTTGTGGTTCGGGAACTGATAGATGAAGTTCCAGGCCACCCGGTGGCGTACGTCGAAGTTCGAATTCCCGCGGTTGAAACGGATCGCCGCGCTGCTGTCATTCGGCTGCGCCGCGTTCGGCACGAAATCTTCTCCGTCGCTGGCATCGTCAATCGAGTGCGACCACGTGTAGTTCACCGTGGAGTTGAAGCCGTGCCAGTCGTTGATTTTCCAGCTGGCCTGCAATGAGTTGTAGACCGAATTCGCTGAGCTCTCCTGCCAGTTGATGTAGAAGAAGGTCTCGGTGAGCCGCCGGGGAACACAGCAGCCTTCGTTGCCGGCGTAGTCAAAAGCTCTGATTTGCGCGAGTGTCGGCTGGTTGATATCCCGGAATCGGAACAGCTTGTGCCCATTCGAGCCGACATAGCCAATTTGCAGGACGGAATGCTTCGTGAGTTCCTGCTGAAGATTTAAGTTGAAGTTCTGCATGAATGGCGTGCGGATATTCGGATCTACGCCGAATGCATCCGGCATCGGCGAGGCAAAGCCATACACCGGAGTGGCGGCATTCAGTGCGCCTCCGTTCGCGCTGGCGGAAGATATGGGGTTCGGGCCGAAAGCCGAATAGGCCGGGCCGGGGTCGAATCCGCTGTTGAACGGCAGGTGGCCCATGAACATATCCTGGGAGAAAGCGTCATAGAAGATGCCATAGCCCGCGCGGAGAACCGTCTTGCCCTTGCCGGTCACGTCCCATGCAGCGCTGACGCGCGGACTCCAATTGTTGTAATCGGGTTCATAAAGCCGTTTCGCCCCCAAGAGGATCCCGGATCCCGTCGCCGGATCAATATTCGTGAAATTGCCGTGTTTTTCCTGGATGATTCCGTAGTAGTCGTAGCGGACGCCGTAATTGAACGCAAAATTCTTTTTCCAGCGGAAGCTGTCCTGGATGTAGAAGGCGTGGGAATTCTCGAAGGTATTCCGGTTCGTATTCCCCTGCCGTTGCGATCCTCCGTCGGGCGTGCCTGCAAGAAAACTTTCAAGCGAATCGAAACTCAAGGTCCCCCGGAAACCCCGGTTGAACATTTGAGAGATTGAAGTCCGGCGGAACTCGTAGCCAAGCTTTACGTCGTGCTTTCCTGTCTTCCAGGACAGATTGTCGATGTAGTGCCAGTTGGTGTCCACACGCTGGCGCGGGTCGCCGTTATCGGCGCCAATCGGGGCAAGGCCGCTGACGCTGATTTTGGGCAGCCCGAAATTGTAGCTCGTCGCGCCTGTGTTCAGGCCGATGGATGCAGGATCAAAACTCCGGTCTTGTGGGAAGAAACCTTCCGCGAAGCGATTCCATCCGAGCCGCGCTTCGTTCACCAGGGAAGACGAAACCACCGTTACGTAGGAAAGTGAGACAAGCTGGACGCGCGTCGGTGTGGCCGTGTTGAACCCCGGAACCAGCCCTCCACCGACCAGCGCCAGCGGGAAACTCTGGTCGCTGTCCCCAAAGTAGTACCGCCCCGTCAGTAGATTATCTTTGCTGAAATTGTGATCAATCTTCACGATGGCGCTGTCAACACGGTTCGAAAAAGGCGTCGCCAGATCGGCGTTCGGATTTCCGCCTCCGAGACACGATTGATTCCTCGTCGGCTTTGGCCAGGGGTTCATTGCCAGCAACTTTGCGATCACCGGATTCACGGTGCCACCGATACTTGCGGTTGCGGTGGCGATATCCGCTGCCGTCGGGACGCACGCCGGGCTGCTCTGGGAGCCCTTCTCGCGTGTGGCTTCGTAATCCGCGAAGAGAAAGGTCTTGTCCTTCCTGATGGGACCGCCCAGGGAGCCGCCGAACTGGTTGTTATGGAACGGCTGCTGCTTGCCTGCGCCGGCCTGATCGAAATAGTTGCGTGCATTCAGGAATGTGTTGCGGAAATACTCCAGCGCCGATCCGTGCCAATTATTCGTGCCGCTCTTGGTCACGATGTTGATCACGCCGCCCGCGCTGCGGCCGTATTCTGACTCGAAGTTCGAAAGAATGCGCAGCTCGGCGATCGCTTCCACCGGCAGAATCGTCGCTGGAGTGCCGAAAACGCCCGCCTCATTGATGGACGGGTCGTTGCGGTACCCGTCATTCATGTCCGTGCCGTCGAGCAGGAAATTATTTGCGCGGCCGCGCGCGCCGTTCACGGAGAAAATCCCGAATGACCCGGGTGAATCCGTGATCTGGTCCGGCGAACCGGCAACGCCCGGCGCCAAAAAGATCAATTTCTGGTAGTCCCGGCCGTTAACCGGCAGGTTGGTCACGATTTTGGCTTCGATGATGCCGCCCAGGGTATTGGAGGTCGATTCGACCTGCGGCAGCGTGTCGCCCGACACTTCGATTTTTTGCGCAACCTCGCCCGGCTGTAGGGTCACATCGGCGCGGCGTTCACTCGAAACTTCGACGTGGAGCCCGCTGACCACGCCCGTGCGGAAACCCGCCTTCTCGACCGTCACGCTGTAATTGCCGATGGGCAGCTCCGGTACGTTGTAGCTGCCGTCATCGCTCGTGGACCCCTCGCGCGTCAATCCCGTGTCGGTATTGTTCACCGTGATCTTGGCGCCACTCACGGCTAGGCCGGAAGAATCCGTCACCGTACCCAGGATCGTTCCGCGGAAAGTCTGCGCTTCCGACGTCACCGCGAACATCAGCAACAGTGCTGCCGCCAGCGCGATGCCCATCCCGCGCAGCCAGTAAGCAAACCTCTCCATCGCAGTCTCCTTTGCTTTCGGCGAGATCATGCAGTCCCCCAGTAATTGTGAGATACCCGAAACTCCCCCCACCTCAAATAGTCCCCTGACGAAGCACGGCATCCCGCGTCTCAGTAATATCGCTACACTACTCGCCGCCAGGAGAGGCAGTCAAGCCGGGCCCCTGAAAGATGTGCTCAGTTTCACGCGGGCAGAGACGCGCCGGAAAGCCGTGCTGGCAGCCAGGGAATACGGTACATTCAAAGATTGCTTCCATGGTGGAAATGCTCCCATCTCTGGTGATTGTCGGGCGGCCGAACGTCGGAAAGTCCACGCTCTTCAACCGGCTGACCGGCACGCGTCGCTCCATCGTCACCAACGAGCCCGGCATCACCCGCGACCGCATCTATGGCCGGGCGGAGTGGCGCGGCCGCGTCTTCGAGGTCGTGGACACGGGCGGAATCATCCCCGACGACAAGGCCATGATTCCGCGAGAGATCTTGCGGCAAGCGCGTGTGGCCATCGAGAAGGCCGGCCTCCTCGTGCTCGTCGTAGATTGCCAGGCCGGCGTGACACCCCTCGACGAGGAGTTGGCGCGCCTGCTCCGCACCACGGGCAAGCCCTTCATCGTGGCTGCGAACAAGGTGGACGTGCCCCGGCAGGAAGCGCAGGCCGCGGCCTTCCATGCTCTGGGTGCCCTGGTTTTCCCCCTCACCGCGGAGCACGGTTCCGGCTTGGACGACCTGCTTGACGCCGCTCTCGAAACCCTCTCGACGGCCGCGGCACCTGAGGAGAAGCCCTGCGAGAATGAGATCGAGGTGGCCATCATCGGCCGGCCCAACGTCGGTAAATCCACCCTGCTGAACCGGCTGGTAGGCGAAGAGCGCGCCATCGTCACCCCGGAAGCAGGGACGACTCGGGACAGCGTAGACATCGAGGTGCGCCACGACGGGGGTCTCTACCGCTTTGTGGACACTGCCGGCATCCGCAAGAAAGGCAAGACCAAGCTCGTGGCCGAAAAACTGAGCGTGCTAATGGCGCGGCGCAGCCTCGAACGCGCCGATGTGGCGCTTCTGGTTGTGGATGCCGAGCAGGGCCTCAGCCAGGGCGATGCCACCATCGCCAGCTACGCCGAGCAGTCCGGCCGCTCGGTCATTATCGTCATGAACAAATGGGATCTCGCCGTGGAAGCTGCCCGCGAAGCCTCCGAGCGCAATGCGGCCGCGGCCCATAAGTCTAGAAAAATGTCCACGGGAAGATCCGCGCCCCCGGCATTCGACAAAAACCAGCTACTCGTCGATTACGAAGAGATGGTCCGCGGCAAACTGAAATTCCTCAGCTACGCCCCGGTGGTGTTCCTCTCCGCCAAGTCGGGCGAGCGCACGGACAAACTCTTTCCGCTGATCCAACAGGTTGTCGAGGCGCGCCGCCGGCACATCCCCACGCCAGAGCTGAACCGCTGGCTGGCCCAGGTGGATCTCGGCCGCGGCTCAACACCCAAGGCTCGCCCGGTTAAAATTTTCTATATCACCCAGGCAAAAACTGCCCCGCCAACATTTCTTTTCTTCACCAACCAGAAGCAACCATTGCATTTCAGCTACGAGCGGTTCCTCGAAAACCAGCTCCGCGCGAAATTCGACTTCACCGGAACGCCCGTCCGGTTCGTCCAGCGTCTCCGCAAGCGCGACAAGAAATCTCCCCAGGGCCCCGCTGGCCGTTGACATGTCCCATCGACATGCGTTGACACGCGCCTGTTTTCGACTAGGATGAGGTGGTCCCCCTCCCGGCAGGCGTCTTATGTCGAGCAACGGACAAGCCGCACAACCCGCAATCGAGAAAGAGCTCTATCGCATCGGCGAGGTCAGCCGAGTGACGAACACTAAGCCGTTTGTCCTGCGCTACTGGGAAACCGAGTTTCCCATGCTCCAGCCGGTGAAAAGTCCAAGCGGCCACCGACTGTACCGCCGGCAGGACGTCGAAATGGTGTTGAGGATCAAGCGCCTGCTTTACGACGAAGGGTTTACCATTGCCGGAGCGCGGAGGCATCTGAGGGAGCAGAACGGGAGTTCCGTGGGCGACCCGGCCGGCTCTCCCGAAGGCCCGGCCCAGCTCCTCAGCCGCAAGATGCTGCTCGATCTGCGCGACGCGCTCCGCGGTTTCTTGACGCTCCTCGAACGCCGGTGATAGCCTGATGAGGTAGGGGTGACGCCCATGCGGTCAACCCCACGGTCGGGACGTAGCGCAGCCTGGTAGCGCGCACGCTTGGGGTGCGTGAGGTCGCTGGTTCAAATCCAGTCGTCCCGACCATTTATTTTGTGACCGCAGAGCGCTCAACTTTTCTTCTGGAAACGCAACCCGCGCATCTTTTCCTCGCCGGACGTTTTTTGCGTACTCTGGATGTGTAGCCGGCTTGCTGTCTGCGCTGGATGACGATGACTGGGAAAAAGCCGCACATACTGCTGACCAACGACGACGGGTACGAGGCCCCGGGCTTGCGCGCGCTTGCCGCGGCGCTGGACAATTGGGCCACGCTGAGCATCGTCGCGCCAAGTCGCGAACAGAGCGGCGCAGCACAGTCTCTAACTCTGCGCTCGCCAATCATCTGCCACCCGGTCGCGGAGCGGCAGTGGGCCGTAGAGGGTACCCCTGCGGATTGCGTCATCGTCGCCTTGCACAAATTGCTGCCGGAACCACCGGATCTCGTACTGTCCGGGATCAACTTCGGTGGGAATCTCGGCGAAAACGCCTACTACTCAGGAACAGTGGGCGCGGCCCGGGAAGCCGCCTTACATCACATTCCCGCGTGCGCGGTATCTCTGTGTTCAAAACATGCGGCTGTACACTTCGACACTGCCGGTCGCATCGCGAGATCCATGGCCGAGCTGATCCTGCGCGAAGGCCTGCCCGATCAGGTACTGCTCAACGTCAATGTGCCCGAGCCGTGGAATGGGAGCGTGAGATTCACGCGCCAGTCGCAGAAGATCACGCGAAATCAGTTAAAAGAAGGCCAGGACCCGCGCGGGCGAACCTACTTCTGGCTGTTCGAACAAAAGCTGGACAAAGACGTCGAGCCCGACACGGACTACGCCGCGATCTTCTCCCGCGCTGTGTCCATCACTCCGCTGCACCTCGACCCGACCCACACCGAATCGCTCAATCACCTTTCCCACTGGGTGAAGTCGCTCGAGACCTCATGCCAGCGCTAGGTTTGGCGATTACTTTGCCCCTGTAGCTACCGGCCAGCGCCCGCGTTGCCCCCTGCCGCGATCAGCGGGATATTGCTCTTGCGCATCTCTTCGTTCAAGGCGGGAAGATCCTTGGCGAGAATCTCGCGCCACCGCACGAGCTGCATTTCGAGCTGCTTGTCGAACTCGGTGAACACCGCCGCTTCCGCCGCCGTCGGCGCCGCATCGGCGCTGTCCACCGCATCCTGCAAGTAGCCGAGTTTGCTGTTCAGCTTTGTCGGATAGTTCAGCTCGTCCTCCGACGCTTTGGAATTCACCTGAATGAGCTCTTCTTCGATTGCGCCGATCTTCTTGCGCAGATCGCCGGATGCGCCGACAAGGCCCTTTGCGTCCTCGCGCCGCCCCAGCCGTTTCTCGATCGCCTGCAGTTGCGTTCGTAGATCGCGAATCGCCAGGATCGCCTTGTTCATCTCGTCCTGCCGGTCGCGCATCACTAGCATCAAATCGAATTGCTTCCGCAAATCTCCGGCTGAAGTTTTCACGCGAGGATCAAGCGTGACTTCAAGCGGCGCCGTGTAGCTCTTGCCGGCTACGGTCAGCCGCGCCTGATACGCGCCCGGCAGGACGAGCGGGCCCGTGGGCCGGCCTTCGTCGTAAATCGCGGCGGGAATTTTCACCGGTGCTTCATACCGCAGATCCCAGGCAAAGCGATTGAATCCCGCCACCACCGGAATGTGCTCCGCTTCTTCGTCACGTTCCCACTCCTCGGGCGCGTCTTCTTTTTTCTTTTCTGCGCTCGAGAAGGTCCGGATCGCCCGGCCCTGCGCATCGAGTAGTTCGAGCTTTGCCGGTTCCTTCGGCGCGTCCTTCAAATAATAGGAAAGGACCGCTCCATTGGGCGGATTCTCGCCGATCGCGTAGCGCCGCCGGTTCGCGTGGCCCATCCGCGTGCGGATCACCGTGGACGGCGCAAACAGATGCGCGTCCTCCCCGGCGATCGCTGCCGTCATCTGCCGCAGCGGGCCCACGTCGTCCAGCATCCAGAAGGATCTCCCGTGCGTCGCCACCACCAAGTCGTCGCCGTGAAGGATCAGATCATGGACCGGCGTCGTCGGCAGATTGAGCTGCAACACCTGCCAGTGGCCGCCGTCATCGAACGACACCCAGATGCCTGTCTCTGTCCCAGCGTAGAGAAGACCCTTGCGCTTGGGATCTTCGCGCACCGCATGCACGTAGGAATTATCGGGAAGGCCATTCGTGAGCTTTGTCCAGGTCTTTCCAAAATCGCTCGTCTTGAAAACGTACGGGTGGAAATTGTCCAGCTTGTGCGCGTCCACGGCCACATACGCCGTGCCCGCAGCGAACGGCGATGCCTCGATCAGGCTCACCATCCCCCACTCCGGCATCTCCTTCGGCGTGACGTTTGCCCAGGACTTGCCGCCGTCGCGCGTGAGCTGCACGAGGCCGTCATCCGTGCCCGCCCAGATCACGCCCGCCTGTTTCGGCGATTCCGCCACGCTGAAGATCACGTCGTAGAACTCCACGCTGGCCTGATCCTTCGTAATCGGACCCCCGGAATCCTGCTGCTTCGTTATGTCATTGCGCGTAAGGTCCGGGCTGATCGTCGTCCACGTCTGCCCGCCGTCAGTCGAGCGGAAGAGCACCTGTGCCGACTGGTACAGCACGTTCGGATCATGCGGAGAAAAAACGATCGGTGAAGTCCACGTGAAGCGGTACTTCTGTTCGGACGCATTGTGGCCGTCGGGATCGTCGGGCCACTGTTGGATGCTTTGCGCCTGATGCGTGCGGCGGTCCAAGCGTGTGATGGAGCCGAAATAGGAACCGGCATAGATGATGTTGGAGTCCCGCGGATCTACCGCGACGTACCCGCTCTCGCCGCCTCCCACCGCGTCCCAGTCGGGGCGGTCAATGAAGCCGCGGTCGCTCCGCGTCTGAATACCTACGCTGGAGTTGTCCTGTTGCGTTCCATACACACGGTACGGAAAATCGTTGTCGGCAGTGACGTGATAGAACTGTGCGGTCGGTTGGTTGGCTTGCGTTGTCCAGTTTTTCCCGCCATCGACCGTTATCGTTGCGCCTCCATCGTTTCCGTTGATCATCCGCAGCGGATTCTGCGGGTCAATCCACAGGCCGTGATGATCTCCGTGCGGCGCGGTGATCCGGTCAAACTTTTTGCCGCCGTCAATCGAACGGTACAGCCCTGTGTTCGCGATGTACACCGCATTCGCCTTTTTCGGATCGGCCCACACATGCGTGAAATACCACGCGCGCTGCCGGAAACGGTGATCGTCGTTCACCAGCGACCAGTGCTCGCCGCCGTCCTCCGAACGGTACAGTCCGCCCTTCTTCGCCTCGATCAGCGCGTACACGACGTTGGAATCTTCGCCGGAAACCGCAACTCCAATGCGTCCCAGCGGGCCTTCCGGCATGCCGTTCCCTTCCACGCGCTTCCACGTCGTGCCTCCGTCGGCCGAGCGGTACAGGCCGTCCTTCGCGCCGCCGCTGTTCAGAGTCCACGGTGTCCGGTAGCCCTCCCACATCGCCGCAAATAGAATCCGCGGATTATTCGGATCGAAGACGATGTCGATGCCGCCGGTGCGGTCATCCAAATAGAGCACCTTTTCCCATGTCTTGCCGCCGTCGCGCGTCCGGAAGATGCCGCGCTCCGCGTTCGCGCCGTAGGCATGGCCGAGGGCCGCGACGTAGGCCGTGTCCGGGTCCTTCGGGTGGATGATCACCTTGCCGACGTGCCGCGTGTCCTTCAACCCGGCGTTGCTCCACGTTTTGCCGCCGTCGGTGGATTTGTACACGCCATCTCCGAAGGAGATATTTCCCCGGATGCAGGCTTCGCCGCTGCCCGCGTAAATCACGTTCGGGTCTGAATCGGCCACCGCGATGCTGCCGATGGAAGATATGCTCTGCTTGTCGAACAGTGGTTCCCAGCTCACGCCGCCATCGGTCGTCTTCCACACGCCGCCGGCCACCGCGCCGAAATAGTAGGTATTCGGCTGGCTGGCCACTCCCGTCACTGCGAGCGCGCGCCCTCCGCGGAACGGCCCGATCAGCCGCCACTTCATTCCGCCGTACGCTTTCGGATCAATCTGCTGCGCCGGAGCAGGTACGGCGAAGCGCAGCGACGACATTGCGAGGACAAACAAAACAGCGCGCGCAATAACTCGGCCGGTATTCAAGAGACCCTCCTTCGAACCAGAACGCAGAATCCTACTTCGGCCAGGCATCCAAGGTGAAGAAGATTCTCAGGCTCGGCTTCGAACAAAGAAGAACAGCTTGTCTCACGGCATACCCTCTGATTGACTAAGCTCGCTCCCGGACAGAGAATCTCTCCCGCGGCTCGCGCTCGATCCGGAATCATGCGTGTTGACAGAAGAAATCTCCTGAAAGCGGCAGCAGCCCTGGGCTCGGCTCCTCTCAAGCGGCTGAGTGCTCTTCTGCTGCACTGGCCTGTGGCGGGCACTGCGCCGGCATCGGGAGCTGAGGAAAGGGCAGCGATGAGTGTCACCAAAACCTACGACGTGGCAGTGGTGGGAGCGGGAGTTTTTGGCTCATGGACGGCATTGCATCTGGCGCGAGCCGGCAAGAAAGTGGTATTGCTCGATGCCTACGGCCCGGCCAACGCGCGGGCCAGTTCCGCCGGAGAATCACGGATCATCCGAGCGGGATACGGCCCCGATGCTCTCTACACCCGCTGGGCGATGCGTTCCTTGTCGCTTTGGAAAGAATTTTTCGCGCGGTCTGGCACGGACCTCTTCCACAATTGCGGTCTCCTGTGGCTCGTGCGCGACCTAGATGTCTATGCGAAACAAACCGCCGAAACACTTTCCAAGAATGGTGTACCGCTGGAGCGCCTCGATCGCCCGGAGATGCAGCACCGCTTCCCGCAGTTCAATTTTGATGGCGTGGACTGGGCCCTATTCGAACCCCAGAGCGGAGCGCTGATGGCGCGACGCGCCGTGCAGGCTGTTGTTGCTGCAGCCGTCCGGGAAGGAGTCAGGTACCTGCAAGCGGTAGTAGAGGCGCCGGCGGTTAGAGGAAAGCTGGAGAGTGTCGGAACACATGGTGGCGAACGGATTTCGGCCGCCACGTTCGTCTTTGCCTGCGGCCCGTGGCTGGGGAAAGTCTTCCCTTCCCTTCTCGGCGAGAGAATTTTCCCCAGCCGCCAGGAAGCCTTTTTCTTCGGCGTGCCCGCCGGCAGTACGCAATTCTCATCCCCAGCGATGCCGGCATGGATCTATCTGGGAGACGAAGTATACGGACTCCCCGACCTCGAATGCCGCGGCTTCAAGATTGCCCTCGACCGCCACGGCGAACTCGTGGATCCCGATACTCAGTCGAGAATCGTCTCGAAAGAGTCGGCCGACTGGATCCGCCGCTATGTCGCCAGGCGCTTCCCGGCTTTACGCGAGGCCCCCATTGTCGAGACTCGCGTTTGCCAATACGAGAACACTTCGAACGGCGATTTCCTGATTGACCGCCATCCGGAAATGGAAAACGTCTGGCTAGTCGGCGGCGGTTCCGGCCACGGCTTCAAACATGGTCCTGCGCTGGGCGAGTATGTGGCCGGCCAGTTATCCGGGGGCAGCGTGCCGGCGGAGGCCCGCTTCTCCCTGGCCACAAAGCAGACCGTGCAGAAACGCGCCGTCTACTGATTTCGTTTTTCCGCTCCTCTGGTTGACAAACGGTGAAACTTTCCGTCAGGCTATGCGTCTCTCCGTTTGGGGTGGTGTGGGCGTCGCCTCGACGCCCTGCAGGTTTTCACATTTTGGAGGAAACATGGCATTGCAGAAAGATAAGTTTGTCTTTGTGCTCGGCGCACTGCTGGCTCTTCTGCTGATCGCAACGTCGCCCGCCGCGGCGAAGCCCGCCGGCGCAGATGACTTCCGCGTCCCGGTGGAGTACTACAAGCTGCCCAACGGCCTGCGCGTTGTTCTCTCGCCGGATCACACGGCGCCCACGGTCTGCGTCGCTGTCTATTACAGGATCGGGTTCCGTGTCGAGCCCAAGGACCGTACCGGTTTTGCTCATCTCTTCGAACACATGATGTTTCAGGGCTCGCAGAACCTCGGAAAAATGGAGTTCATCAAGCTGGTCCAGCAGAACGGCGGCATCCTGAACGGCTCGACGCGCTTCGATTTCACCAACTACTTCGAGATTCTCCCCTCGAACAAGCTCGAGACGGCCCTCTGGGCCGAAGCCGACCGCATGAACGGACTCGCCGTCACCGAAGAGAATCTCAAGAACCAGCAGGGCGTGGTTGGCAACGAAGTGAAGGTCAACGTGATCAACCGGCCCTATGGCGGCTTCCCCTGGCTGGACATGCCACAATACGCCAACACCAACTGGTACAACGCTCACAATTTTTACGGCGACCTGAAAGATATCGAAGCTGCGACGCTCACTGACGTCCGGGCCTTCTTCAAGACTTTCTACGCCCCGAACAACGCCGCCCTCGCCATCGTCGGCGACTTTGATCCCGCCGAAGCCAAGCGTTTCGTCGAGAAGTACTTCGGCGCAATCAAGGCTTCCCAACTCCCTGCCCCTCCCGATCTGACGGAGCCGAAGCAGGAAAAAGAGCGGCGCTCCACGAAAATCGACAAACTTGCCAATCGCCCGGCGCTGGCCTTCGCCTATCACTTGCCGGACCGCAATACGCCGGAATACTACGCCATGGGCCTCATTGACCAACTCTTGCTTCAGGGCGACGACAGCTTATTGCACCAGGAACTAGTTCAGAAGCGGGGGCTGACGGGCGGTGTCAACGGCGGTATCAACCTCCTCGGGAGCATGTATAACTACAACGGCCCCATGCTGTGGATGGCCAGCCTTTTCTACGACTCGGCGACGAATCCGGACACCATTCTGGCGGCCACCGACACCGCCATCGAAACCCTGAAAACCAAACCGGTGGACCCGAAAGCGCTCGACCGGGCGATCGTCAAGCTCCGCTCCGATCTCTACGACAACATGGGCAGCTTGGGCGGATTCGGTCTGGCCGACCTGCTCGCGAGCTTCGCCCTGTTTGACGACAATCCGGGCCGCGTGAACTCTCTTGTCTCGGAATTCCAGAAGGTGACTCCCGCGCTGATCCAGAAGACCGCGCAGGAATATCTGCAAGCTTCTAACCGCACGATCCTGATCGTGGAACCACAGGCCAAACCGGCAGAGGCTCCCGCCGCGCCGGTTAAGAACCAGTAGGAGAGGAAAAACGACGATGAACCGTACTTTCAAACAATCTTTGCTGCTGGTTCTTGCCGTTACATTTTTCGCCGCTTTCTCGTGCTTTGCGCAGGAGCAGACCGCTCCGAAACAGACGCCGCCCGCAGGCGGCCCGCCAAAGGCTTTTGCTGTCCCGGCTCACGAAACCTATTCTCTGCCAAACGGCATGCAAGTGACGATCGTGCCCTACGGCAACCTGCCGAAGGTCACCTTGAGCCTCGTCATGCGCTCAGGGCAAAGCAATCAGCCCGCCGACAAGCTGGGGATTGCGCGCCTGACCGGAGAGTTGCTGAAGGAGGGCACGGCCACACGCACCGCGAAGCAGATTGCCGAGGAAGCCGCGCAGATGGGCGGCGCGATGGAGATCGGCATTGGTGAAGACGAAAGCTCCCTGGATACGGACGTGCTCTCGGAATCCGGCCCAGCAGCCGCGCGGCTGTTGGCGGACGTCGCCCGTCATCCGCTCTTGCCGGAATCAGAACTTTCGCGGCTGAAGACCAACGCTTTGCGGCAGGTGGCCATCGCCCGGACGTTGCCGCAGCAGATTGCGGCGGAACGCTTTCGCAAGATCCTTTACCCCGATCACGCGTATGGCCGCATATTGCCTACCGCGGAGAGCATCCAGAAGCTGACCATTGACGACGCGAAGAAGTTCTACGCGGACAATATCGGTGCAGCGCGCGCGCATCTCTACGTCGCCGGGCGATTCAACACCGCCACCATGAAGAAAGCCATCGCGGAGGGCTTCGGCGATTGGGGCCGCGGCCAGGGGCCTGCGGTCGACGTACCGAAGGTAAAGGCGCAGCGCGTCCTCGATGTTACGGACCGCCCCGGTGCTGCGCAGTCCACGCTTTTCGTCGGCCTGCCGGTCGCGGACGCGTCAAGCGTGGATAATATCCCGCTCGTGGTCACCAATGCCATTCTCGGCGGCTCCTTCGGCTCGCGGATCACCTCCAACATCCGCGAGCAAAAGGGCTACACCTACTCGCCGAACAGCCAGATTTCGCGACGCTACCGGGATGCCTACTGGGTGGAAGTGGCCGACGTGACCACGGCGGTCACCGGCCCGGCGCTCAAGGAAATCTTTGCCGAAATCGAGCGCCTGCAAAAAGAGGCTCCCGGCGCCGAAGAGCTGGCTGGAATCCAGCGCTATCTTTCCGGAATATTTGTCATTCAGAATTCCTCGCGGCAGGCGCTGATCGGCCAGTTACGCTTTGTGGATTTGCAGGGGCTCGGCGACGATTATCTGAAGACCTACGTTCAGAAGGTGAACGCCGTCACTCCGGCGGACGTGAAGCGCATCACCGCGCAGTACATCAAGCCGGAACAGATGACCATCGTCGTCGTCGGTGACAAATCGAAAATCAGCGAGCAGTTGACGCCCTTCGCTGTGCCTGTGGAAACCAACAAGTAGTCAGGTCCCGCAGACCGGGAATCAGCTTCGAGGAGTTCGGCGGTGGGGACCCGGCTCAGCCATGACATTGGGCCGGCCCCGCCGCGCTTTTTCGAAGTACAGCTTTTCATCCGCCTTCGAAAGCAGCTTCTCGATCCGTCCGCCCTCTCCGCGATAAATGGAGATGCCGATACTCGCCGAAATCGGAGGTTT
The DNA here is from genome assembly GCA_041497835.1 of Terriglobia bacterium. GTDB lineage: Bacteria > Acidobacteriota > Terriglobia > Acidiferrales > UBA7541 > Acidiferrum. Next base: position 4,258 of record JBGQHF010000058.1, on the reverse strand, counting down.
CTCCGTGTCATTGGCCATGACTTCGCGGATACGTGAAGCGACGCGCTTGGCCTCGGCTTCCTGTGTTTCTGGCAGAACGAGCGCAAATTCATCTCCGCCGTAACGCGCGGCTGTATCCATCGCCCGGCAATGAATTCTCAGGATGTCTGCCAAGCGGCAGAGCGCGCGTGTGCCCACCAGATGCCCATAGGTGTCGTTTATCTTCTTCAGGCCGTCGAGGTCCAGCAAGAGAAGGGCGAAGGGCCGGTCGTTGCGGTTGGTCCGTTCTGTTTCGGCTTCGAGGACGTCGAGCAGCCGGCGGTAGTTGGCGAGCCCCGTCAGCGCATCGCTCGTCGCCAGGTGCCGCACCTGCTCGAAGAGCCGCGCATTGTCCAGAAGCGCGCCGCCGAGCGCAATGGCATAGCTGGCCACTTTAAATCCCTCGGCCAGATCGAAGGGCGCGTCGAGCAGCCTCTCCGATTGACACGCGGCAAGCTGCGCGGCTAGGCTCAGCCACGCCGCCGTATAGATTGAACGGTCAAACGCTGAGGCCGCCACAGCCAGGCGCTTGCGGTAACCGACTACCGCGAACAGAAAGAGAGCGGCCGGAACAAGCTGCGCCGGATTGGGGATCAGCGCCTCGGGGTGCGCAGAATTTTCGGTGGGCAGGTGCCGCAGCGCTGCGGTGATCAGATAGGTCAGCCCGATCACAGCCAGCAGCGCTCCGGCGATTTCCCTTTGCGGGTGCCTCGACCTCGGCAGGGACTGCTCCACGAGAATGGCCACGACCAGCAAAACCGAGAGCAGCATCCGGCTGACCCACCAGACAATCGGCGCCCACCGGAATAGCAACGGTGCATCACGCAGGAATTGGAAAAAGAAGGCGCTGGATGCTGCCAGGACCGCCCCAGACAGCAGAAAGCCCGCTCCCAGGATCAGCGAGATGCGGTCCTGCGAACCTCGAAATCGGACCAGGGCGACCGCCGCAAATACCACCGCCAGAAGCCCCATGAAAACCTGCAAATAACCGTGCAGGTCCGGGTCCGCGTCAAGAGGTATTCGGCGCAGCCACATCGCAAGGACGAAAATCCCCAGGAATCCGCCGAAGTGGTACAAAAGGACGGAATGCGCTGGCCTGCCCGGATTCTGTGGTCCCTCACCCATGGTGCGTTCTGTAACGCGCGTGGGTCTTTTCTGTTCTAGGATAACGCAGCAATGACCCTTTGACGTAAGTTGTGTCACCAGAATGAGGGAAAGCCTCGTGTTTGGGAACTGGACGAAAGTACAGGTGCCTCTCCCATGCGGTTTTTGCTCATGAACCGGTCGGGAGAGAGCCTTCCATGAGCGCCGGTCCAGAACCCAGCGACGGCTCGCGTCTCCAGAGAACACTTACGCTCCTGGACCGGATCCTGCATGGCGCATTTCTCATCCAGCCCGTCGCGCCGCGCCGTTTGCGCCACGCCTTCTAGGAAAACAAACCTTCACTGGCATTTCCTCCGGATTTTGAGTATGAGGAGGTCTTCTGGAACGGCACTCATTCGTAACCGCTGCGAATCGAACCGGCCAGACGCGAGTTCGGGGACGCATTGCGATGAAAAACTATATCGGCGCGATTGATCAAGGTACGACCAGCACCCGCTGTATGGTCTTTGACCGCTCCGCGCGTGTCGTCGCCGTCGCACAGAAGGAGCACGAACAGATTTTTCCTCAGCCGGGCTGGGTCGAACACGACGCCCTCGAGATCATTCGTTGCACCAAGGAAGTGATTGAAATCGCGATGGCCCAGCGCAGTCTGCAGCCCTCGGATCTCGCTACCGTCGGCATCACCAACCAGCGCGAAACGTCCATCGTCTGGGACCGTAACACGGGCCGTCCTTTGTACAATGCCATTGTCTGGCAGGACATGCGCGTCGCCGGTGACGTTGCGCGCTTTTCCGCAGACAGCGGCAAGGACAGATTTCGCGCGAAGACCGGCCTGCCCGTGAGCACCTACTTCAGCGCGCTCAAGCTCCGCTGGATTCTCGAGAATGTTCCGGGCGTGCGCGCCAGAGCCGAAGCCGGGGACGCGCTCTTCGGCACGGTGGACACCTGGCTCGTTTGGAATCTGACGGGCGGCCCGCACGGCGGCATCCACGTCACCGACGTCTCAAACGCCAGCCGCACGCAGCTCATGAGCCTCGAATCGCTCGATTGGGACGACGATCTACTCTCCTCCTTCGGGATTCCCCGCGCCATGCTCCCGCGGATTCGCTCGAGCAGCGAAGTCTACGGAACGGCCGCGCTCCCCGCCATCGACGGCGTACCGGTGGCCGGCATCCTCGGTGATCAGCAGGCTGCGCTCGTAGGCCAGGCGTGCTTCAAGCCTGGGGAAGTCAAGAACACCTACGGCACGGGCTGCTTCCTATTGATGAACACTGGTGAGCGCATCGTCCCCTCGAACTGCGGATTGCTGACGACCGTCGCCTACCAATTCGGCGCGGAAAAGGCCCGCTACGCCCTCGAAGGCAGCGTGGCTATCGCCGGTGCGCTCATCCAGTGGCTCCGCGACAACCTCGGCCTCATCGCCCGCAGCAGCGACATCGAGCCGCTGGCGCGTTCGGTGGACGACAACGGCGGCGTCTATTTTGTTCCGGCCTTTTCCGGCCTTTACGCGCCCTACTGGAATGAGAACGCGCGCGGCATCGTCGCGGGGCTCACCCGCTACGCAAACAGGGGCCACGTCGCACGCGCGGCTCTCGAGGCCTCTGCCTACCAGACCCGTGATGTCGTCGAAGCCATGGAGAGAGACGCAGGCATCGCCCTCGATTCCCTGCGCGTGGATGGCGGCATGGTCGCCAACGAACTTCTGATGCAGTTCCAGGCTGACATTCTCAATCGCGACGTCATCCGCCCCGTCGTTCAGGAAACAACGGCCCTCGGCGCATCCTATGCCGCGGGTCTGGCCGTGAAATTCTTTGGCGGCACCGGCGAGCTCCGCGCCAACTGGGCGGTGGATCGCACCTGGAAACCACTCATGGAGAAGGCCCGCCGCGAAGAGATGTACCGCCTCTGGAAAAAAGCGGTGACGCGCTCCTTCGACTGGCTGGAAACGTAACTCCGTGCGCAGGCCCAAACGCATGACTGTCATTTTGAGGCCCGGCTCAGCCGGGCCGAAGAACCTCAACCTGGGCGCTGTCCCAGGCTGATATTCGGCAGAGGAGACCACATGGCAACTTCCCCATTCCTGGGCGAATTCCTCGGCACCCTAATCCTGATCCTTCTCGGCGACGGCGTCGTGGCGGGCGTTCTCCTGAAGCGCTCGAAATCCGAAGGCTCCGGCTGGATCGTCATTACGGCCGGCTGGGCCTTGGCCGTAATGGCCGGCGTCTTCACGGCCATCGCCTGCGGCAGCTCGGATGCTCATTTGAATCCGGCCGTTACGCTCGGCATGTCTGTGCGCGCCGGTGACTTTTCGAAATTTGCGCCATATCTCGCCGCGCAGATGCTCGGCGCAACCGCCGGTGCGGCCCTGGTTTGGCTTCACTACGTGCCGCATTGGCGGGAGACGCCGGACGCCGGGCTCAAACTGGCCTGCTTCTGTACCGCCCCGGCAATCCGAAAGGTCGCGGCAAATCTGATCAGCGAGATCATTGCCACCTTCGTCCTCGTGTTCGTGGTCGGTGCGATTTTCTCGAAAGCCGTCGCCGCCTCGGGACCTGCCTCTGCCCTGGGACCCTACCTTGTCGGCAGCCTCGTCTGGGGGATCGGCCTCTCCCTCGGCGGCACGACCGGCTACGCCATCAATCCTGCGCGTGATCTGGGCCCCAGAATCGCCCACGCGCTCCTGCCCATTGCCGGGAAGGGCGGTTCGGATTGGAGCTACTCGCCAATCCCTGTACTCGGCCCGCTCCTCGGAGGCATGCTTGCTGGCGCACTCCTGCGGTTTCTGGCGGTCTAGATCGCGATTCGCGCTGCGCTGGCGGGGCCTAGCGAACGAGCAAGCTGATAGGGAGCAGAACAAACTGGTCTAGAATAGACCGCTCATCTCCGGCGGGGACAGAACCGGCTCCCCGGACCATAAGGGCGGACAAGTTCATGAGCATCATGCGTTCTATGCTGCTGGCAGCCTCGCAAAACCAGTGGCTCCGTAACCGCGCAGCCCGCTACTGGTTTGTCCGCCGCAGCGTCTCCCGCTTCATGCCTGGTGAGACGCTCGACGACGCCGTCCTCGCTGCGCAAGCCTTGCGCGACAAGAAAATCGGATCCGTCCTTACCCACCTTGGAGAAAACGTCAACGATC
>JBGQHF010000057.1:0-21191 GCA_041497835.1 Terriglobia bacterium | reverse complement strand
CTGGTTCAGATTCCGGAAGAAAGGCTCGGCCCAATACTTCGCTTGCGCGGCAAAAACGTTGTAACCCAGCCGGCTAAATTCCATGAGGATGACGATGGTGATGGGAGAATCGCTGGGCGAGAAATTCGTGATGGTCTGGGGTATGCCGTCTTCCAGGACGCGGAAGTTTTCTTTTTTCAGGCCGGTGAGAACGTCGCCGTGCTGCGTGGCAGCCACAACGTCCACGGTGACAACGGGGACTTCGACCGCAATGGAGACCTGGCCCTGCTGGGTTTCCGGCGACTGCGGCTTTGCGGGGCCCTGCTGCGCCTGGGCGTCCGCGCGCATCACGCCGAGCGGCAGGACCAAGGCCGCGACCAGAAGTCCGATCAGGAATCCCCAAGCGACAGGTTTCATGGTAGCCCTCACCCTGCTTCATGCTGACATAGCCGCGGCGCGGTGACAACTTGCGGCCGCTTCCAGACGTGAAAGTTACGCCACGCGCGCATGGCTGCGGCGGCCGCGGCCTGCACGCGCATGGTAGTATGAAGCGTTTTCGCGGGAAAACGTTTTCCAGTCGAATTCGACTCTGAGGGAGGCGCTGGGCATGCTGAACCGCAGGTCAGTCGGTGTGGCGTGTTTCGTACTCATTCTGGTTGGCGCGCTGACGGCGAATTCCGCGGGCGCGCAGCAACCGTCCGCTGCCGCTGCGCCGGCTCCGGCCGCGCCAATCGCGGATACGTCGGCGCTCGCCAAAGAGGCCGCGGGCTGGCTGGCCGATCTAATCCGCATCAACACGACCAACCCGCCTGGAAATGAACAGGCTGCGGCGAAATACATCGCGGGAATTCTCGAGAAAGAGGGCATCACGCCGGAGTTATTGGAGGTAACGCCGGGGCGGAGCGCGGTTGTGGCGCGGCTGCGGAGCTCGGCGATGGCCGTTCCTTCGCGCGCGATACTTCTGGTGGGGCATCTGGACGTGGTCGGTGTGGACCGCGCCAAGTGGACGGTGGATCCGTTCGCCGGGGTCGAAAAGGAAGGGTATCTCTACGGCCGCGGGGCAGTGGACGACAAGGGGATGGTGGCCGCGAATCTGGCGGTGTTCTTGGCGCTGAAGCGCGGCAATGCGCGACTGAACCGCGACGTTATTTTTCTGGCGACCGCGGATGAAGAGGGAGGGGGCGAGGCGAGCATCAAGATCTTGATCGCGAAATACTGGGACAAGTTTGCCGCGGGGTTCGCGTTGAACGAGGGCGGGAACGTCCTGGTAAAAAACGGGAAGGTGCAATACGTGGCGGTGCAGGCAAGCGAAAAGGTCTCCGTGAACGTGGCGGTGGTTGCGCGCGGCCCGTCGGGGCACGCGTCGCAGCCGAGGAAAGACAACGCGGTTGTCCACCTGGCCGCGGCGATCGCGAAAATCGGGACGTACTCGGCGCCGGCGCGGCCGACGTCGATCGTGCGCCGGTATTTTGAAGAGCTGGCGAGGATCGAGGACGACGAGCTGGGAAAATGGATGCGCGCGCTCGACTCGGCGGACCGTGGCGAACACGCGCAGCGCTTTCTATCGGATGCCAGCCCGCTGTGGAATTCGATGCTGCGCGATTCGATCTCGCCGACCATGCTGACGGCGGGCGTGCGGGCGAACGTGATCCCGGCGGAAGCGCGCGCGGTGCTGAACATCCGACTGCTGCCGGGCGATTCAGTGGATGCGCTGGTGGCAGACCTGACGAAGCTGGTGAACGATCCGCAGGTGAAGTTTGAAGTGATGCCGGACGCGGGTTTTCCGGCGCCACCCTCCGCGCTCGACAGCGAACTCTATCAGACAATCGAGAAAGCCTGCACCGAGCAATTTCCGGGAACGGCGGTGCTGCCGTTCCAGTCCACCTGGGCGACGGATTCGGCGCAGCTCCGGTTGCACAACGTGCAGGCATACGGGCTGGTGCCGTTTCCGCTGGGGGAGGAAGATTTACGGCGGATGCATGGCGAAGACGAGCGAATTCCCATTGCCGCGTTCGCACAGGGCGTACAATTCCTCTACCGTGTGGTATCGGAGTTTGCCGTAGCCAAGTAAGTCACAGGGACAAAATATCGCATGATTTTCCGCCGAAGCAAGATTGTGTGCACGATAGGCCCCGCCAGCCGTTCGCCGCAAGTCATCGAACGCATGATGCGAGCGGGGATGGACGTGGCGCGGCTTAATTTTTCACACGGCACGCACGCCGAACACGCCAAAAGCATTTCGCTCCTGCGCCATACGTCCGGGCGGCTTCAAAAGCCCATCGCGATCCTGGCCGACCTGCAGGGGCCGAAAATCCGAACCGGGCGGATGGCGGGCGGAAAGCCGGTGACGCTGCGAGCGGGGCAACGGTTTGTGATCACCACGGCGCGCGTTCTGGGGGATTCCACGCGTGTCGGGACGACGTTTACCGCGTTGCCGCGGGAAGTACACGCGGGCGACCGCATCCTGCTCGCCGACGGCTTGATCGAGTTGCGCGTGCGCCAGGTGCGTGGCCGCGAAGTGGCGTGTGAAGTGGTTAACGGCGGCGATTTGGGCGAGAACAAAGGCATCAACCTTCCGGGCGTGAAGCTCCGCGTGCCGGCGATGACGCAGAAAGACCGCGCCGACCTGGCTTTCGCGCTGGCGCACGGCGTGAATTATGTGGCGGTCAGCTTCGTGCGGCGGCCGGAGGACGTGCAGCAGGCCAAGGCGGCGATCCGCCGCGCCGGCAAAGACACGCCGGTGATTGCAAAGCTGGAGAAGCCGGAAGCGATTGAAAATCTGGACGCCATCCTGCGAGCGGCGGACGGCGTGATGGTGGCGCGCGGCGATCTCGGCGTGGAGATGAGCCCGGAGCGCGTGCCGGTCGTGCAGAAGGCCATCATTGCGCGGGCGCGAGAATTCCGGCGGCCGGTGATCACGGCGACGCAGATGCTGGAATCCATGACGCAGAACCCGCGGCCGACACGCGCGGAAGCGAGCGACGTGGCGAACGCGATCTTCGACGGGTCCGATGCGGTGATGCTTTCGGCGGAGACCGCTTCGGGGAAATATCCGGTCGAGACGGTGGCCATGATGGCGCGAATCATCGAGGAAGCGGAGAAGAGCGTGCACGAGTTTCCGCGGCCGGCGCCGACGGATCAGCTCAAGGTGGCGGAGACGGTTGCGGAGCTTGTGTGTCACGCGTCGCGCGAGCTGCACATGAAGGCGATCGCCGTATTCACGCACAGCGGATTTACGGCGCGGCTCGTGTCGCGCTACCGCCCGCAGACGCCGATTATCGCGTTTTCCCCGGAAACCGAAACGCGGCGGAGGCTGGCGTTGATGTGGGGCGTACTCCCGCGGAGCATCCCAAACGTGCGGAAGATTGACGGGCTCGCGGCGATTGCGGAAAAGCGGCTGCTCGAGGAGCAGCTCGTGCGGAAGGGCGACGTGATCGGCATCCTGGCAGGCACGCCGATGGGAATCCGCGGCACGACGAACTTCATGAAGTTTCACGTCATCGGTGGCGGTGCGTGAGCATTTCTTGGCGGGCTACGCCTGCCGCTGCACGGAAGGGGCGGAAAGAATGGCGGCGGAAACCTGCCGCCACAAATTCAGGAAACCTCAGTTGATCCAGCGATCGGGGCGCGAGGGCGGCTCCTTCTTAGGATCGCGCAGGAAGACTTCAAATTTCTTGCGGTTGCGCTGGTATCTCCAGTCGGAGATGCCGTTTCGCAACCGATACAGAAATGAGCTGCGGCGAAGATAGAGCCAGCCGACGAGCATTCCGCCGAGGTGGCAGATGTGGCTGACATTGTCGTCGCCGAGGCCGAAAGTGCCGAGGAATGTGAGCGCGGCCATCACAGCGACAGCGGTGCGCATCCGGATCTTGATGGGGATTGGGAAAAAGATGACTTGCCGGTCCGGAAAGAGAATCGCATTGGCGATGAAAATTCCGAAGATGGCTCCCGAAGCGCCAATCGTGGGAGTGTAGGAGAAGCCCAGGCCGAACGCGGCAGGAACCGTCTTCACAATCACGTTGATGAGCCCCGCGCCGACCCCCGTCAAGAAGTAATACTGAAGGAAGCGATTTTTTCCCCAGACGAGCTCAAGCTCTTTCCCAAAAATCCAGAGCAGAAGCATGTTGAAGAAGATGTGCCAGATGGTTCCGATGTCGTGAAGAAAGAGATAGGTGAACGGCTGCCAAATGCGCAGCAGGGGAACGACACCTGCCGGCACCAGACCGAACCACTTCAACAGCCACTCGTAAGCGCCGAGTCCCCAGAAATGCTTCAGGATGACCTGGAAGAAGAAAACCGCGAAGTTGGCGATGAGCAGGGCCTGGACCCCCGGAGTCATATAGAAGTTGAAGCTGACCCGATAATTGCGAACGCGGGAGCGCGAGGCCATGACGAGTTCAGTGTACGGCGGCGGAGCGAGTGCGTCAAAGTACGGACGGAGGGTGGTTGGGCAGCACCCCACCCGGCCCCCGAACGCGAATGCGCCTAGCTCAGCTTCTTCCGTCCGAAGTAGAAGAGCGAAGCCGCGAGCAGGACAAACATGACGACGCCGAAGGCGTTACTCTGAGAGAGAGACCCGAAGAGCTTCGGGCCGAACGCAAGCACCGCGGGCCACTCTGCTCCGCGCAGCTGAAGCAGGCGCAAGGCCACAGCCAGCAGGCCAAAGACGCCTCCCGCGGCGATGAGGCCACTGGAGTAGAGGGCGCCGGGTCCGGCTTCCCCTTCTCCGTGCTCGCTCTTAGTGCTGCGCTCGACGAGCCAGCGGACGGCCCCACCGGCGAAAATCGCCATCGTCGTCGCGATGGAAAGATAGGAGCCCACCGCAAAGGCGAGGGAGCGTACGCCGAGCAATTCCACCGCGAGCACCAGAGCCACGCCCATCAGGACCAGCCTCCAGGGGAGGCGCTGTGTCAGAATTCCGTTGATCACCGTGGCCATCAGCTTGGCCTGCGGCGCCGGCGCCTTGGCACTGCCAATGCCCTGAATCCATTGGCGGGTGATCATTTTCTGGTCGGAATCGTAGAGATAGTTGCCATCGGGGATTTCGCTCGAGCCCAGCGCGTCCACGACGGTGAAGGACTTGCCTTCCAAGGCGTAGGTCTTGTTTTCGACGTGCACGCCGACGGGCGGGGAGCCAATGTTCAACGGAATCTGGACGGCGGGGAATTCCTGCAAACCTTCGTTCATCAAGATCAGTGTCCAGCCGATGGCAATCGTCGAGACCGTAACGCCGATGAGCAGCCCCCACTGCTGGAGAGCGGGTGTCGCGCCCACAAGGTAGCCGGTTTTCAGATCCTGCGAGGTCGCACCTGCGATGGCTGCCGCGATGCAAACGAATCCACCAATCGTGAGCGCCAGCACGGCGTAGTTGCGGGCCGTCCAGCCGGCGACGAGAAAGACGGCGCACGTCGCCATGAGGGTGGCGATGGTCATGCCGCTGATCGGATTGGAGGAATTGCCAAGCAGGCCGCTGATGCGCGAGGCCACGGTCACGAACAGGAAACCGAAGACGACGACGAAAACTCCGGCGAAAAGATTGGAAAGTAGCCCGGTCTGCGCGCCGGGGATGGGGCGGAAAGTGAGCAGCATCCAAACCATGAAGATGATGACGATCGAGCCGAGGATGACGGAGCGCATGGGCAAGTCGCGATCAATGCGGCTCGCCGCGGCGGAGGTGCCCGCTTTTTCGGCGCGCACGTCTTTCAAACCGGAGCGCAGGGCGGAGATGATGGTCGGCAGCGTGCGCAGCAGAGTGATAAGCCCGGCAGCAGCCACCGCACCGGCGCCCATCGGGCGGATGTAAGTGCCCCAGAGCTGGTCGGGCGTCATCAGGGAGATGGGAATCGTGCCTGGATAGAGAACGGCCGTGGGCACGGCCGAGCCAAAAAACTTGATGGCAGGAATGAGAAGGAGCCAGGAGACCACGCCGCCGGCGAAAAGAAGTCCTCCCACTTTGGGACCGATGATGTAGCCGACGCCGAGGTATTCGGAGGTGATGGCCGCGCGGAAGGAGGCTCCGGGGAACCAGGATGGCCTGTATTCGGGCTGCGCGGTCCAGGCCTGCGCGGTGTTCATCAGAAGCGTATAGACGCCTCCGAGGCCGAGTCCCCAGAACACGCGACCCGCGAAGGAGCCACCGCGTTCTCCCGCGACAAGTACGTCGGCACAGGCGGTTCCTTCCGGAAAGGCCAGGTTGCCGTGCTCCTTCACTATGAGCTGGCGGCGTAGCGGGATCATGAACAGCACGCCGAGCCATCCGCCAAGAAGGGCGAGCGGGAAGATGCGCCAGTAGGTCAATTCGGAGCCGAACCCGAGAAAGATGAGAGCAGGCAAGGTGAAAATCACGCCGGCTGCGAGGGATTCGCCAGCCGAGCCCGTGGTCTGGACGATGTTGTTCTCGAGAATGGTGGAGCGGCCGAAGGCGCGCAAGATGCTGATGGAGAGGACCGAGATGGGAATCGAGGCGGAGACCGTGAGCCCGGCGCGGAGGCCGACATAGACCGTCACGGCGCCGAAGAGCAGGCCGAAGAGTGCGCCGAGCAGGACCGCACGCAGCGAAAATTCGACGGGGCTTTCTTCCGTCGGCACGTAGCTGCGAAATTCTCCCGGCGGGGCAGTCGAACTCCAGGGACGTGTGCTCACCGTAGCCTCCGAATCGTGGAAGGTGAATTCCGGCCCTACCTGCCAAGGGGGGAGCCGGGTGCGCGGGGATTATGCCGCAGGCGGGCGGGCCAGGGAAGGAATTCCTTGCAGCCTCATGGGTTATTTCCTGAGGTTCCGCAGGGACCAGGCTTGGTCGGAGCGACCGAGGAGGAAGGCCGCGAAACAGAGCGCGAAAACAGAGTGGCTGAGCGACGCGCCGAAGTATTGCCAGAACGGAGCGTTCGGGCCGGGATAATCAGAAGAAGCGAGCATCGTCAGCATAAGGATGAGTCCCGCGAGGCTTGCCGGCCGCACCAGGACGCCGAGGATGAGCCCGAGACCGATAGCCAGCTCGCCGTAGGCAACTAGAAAAGCGATGGGCGTTGCGTGCAGGAGCACGAAGTTCCGCAGGACCGGGGCCATGAAGGGATAGACTCCGCCTTCCAGAAACTTGCTGATCCAGAATTGGAAGCCACCGCCGAGGGTGAATTGCGTGCCGAAAACTTTGTACTGGCCGAAGATCGCGAAAAAGAGGCCCACACCGATGCGCAACGCGGCAACGGCCATGGCGTTGCGGTCAGGAGCGGATGAAGCTGCGGACATGAGAGTCCTCCGTTTGGAACTGACATCATGAGCCGGGATTGCGCGGCTGAGCCGCGCGCGGGCAGAGGAAAACAATCGCCGTGGGCGGCGGCAGGTTAATGATGCGCCTGCGCAAAGCGCGCGGGGCGGCCACTAGCACATCCTGTAGTAAGCGGCTTCCCTCGACAAACGTCAACTCGCGGCGGAAAAGATCGGCGCGGCGGACGTGTGAATAGTGATCGTAGGAGGGCGGACTCGTACACCCTGCATCGAGTAGGGAGTCCCATGCGCTGCGGGGGCGAAGAAAACGGCGGAGAGAGGCATCTCGCCGCGACAATTCCACCGGTGGGTGCTGGATTCCCGCGCCGCTCTCGAGGATGACTCCGGTGGCTTCTTCCGGACGAAAGGGGCGCGACGCATCATCGTCCGGAAACGATGCCAGGAGTGAAACGACTTCTCCGGGTTCTGCGGAAAAACCCTGCCACCAGTAACGATAGCCGTTATAGGTGACCGAGCCGGCGCGGAAGATCTGCGAGACGCGCGGGGCGTCCTTGCCCGTTACGGAGACGACCATGTCGGTAAGCTCGGCGAGATGGAAGGTTTGCCGCGCGACCGGGCGAACAGTAATGTAGCCGGCTTCTTCCTCGATGAAGCGCACGGGGATGGCATCGGGCAGGGGCATGACAGGGACTCTCGAGAAGGTATCACACCACTTTGCCAAGCCCGGAAATTCCTTGCTCCAGTATAGTTTCCGAGGCGATTCAGGAAACCAAAGAAAGATCCCGCGCCGCTGAGTTCCTCGGGGTGACGGCCCCGATCAGGTCGTCAGTTTCGAAAGGCGATCGCGGACGAGGTCGCTCAGCGCTTTGCCGTCCACGGTCTTGCCGTCGAGATGCGCTTTTGCGGCTTTGATGACGGCGCCCATTTGCTTGAGGGAGTTCGCGCCGGTTTCGGCGATAGCCTTTGCGACGGCTGTGTCCATTTCCGCTTGCGTTGCGCCGGCGGGCAGGTAGGACTCCACGACGGCAAGCTCTTTGGTCTCCTTGTCCACGAGGTCCTGGCGGCCGCCCTTCGCGAATTGTTCGATGGATTCTTTCCGCTGCTTCACGAGCGTTTGCAGAACCTGCAGCGCTTCAGCTTCTTCGAGGGGGCGGATCTTTTCGACCTCCTTATTTTTCAGAGCGGATTTCACCATGCGCAGCACGCTGAGGCGCAATTCATCCCTGGACTTCATGGCGCCGGTCAGGTCCTTCTGGATTTTTTCGACGAGACTCATCGGAAGCTCCTCAGAGTTCAAACTATAGCAGAGCGCGGCGGTCCGCAAAGCACAGGCCAAGGCACGCGCTAGATCGGGTTTCGCATTTGACAGGCTCCGGGAGCGCCGCTAGTTTGGTAGTTTCCCAGACGGCGGACAAAGGCGAATACGCCGCGGCGAAGCGAGCCGGCCCCTGAACGAGGAAGCGTGAAAATCATCGTAGCGGAAAAGATCAGCGAACGCGGCGTGGAATTGCTGCGGCAGCCGGGGTGGAACGTCGTCCTGCCCGGAAAGGATGCGCTGGCGGGCGAACTGGCGGATGCGGACGCGCTCATCGTGCGCAGCGCAACCCGCGTGACGTCCGAGCTGCTGGAAAAGGCGCCGCGGCTGCGCGCGATCGGCCGCGCCGGAGTTGGCGTGGACAACATTGATCTTGACGCGGCCACGCGGCGCGGCGTGCTGGTGATGAGCACGCCGGGCGGCAACGCGGTAAGCGTGGCGGAACACACGTTTGCGCTGCTGCTGGCGCTGGCGCGGCAGGTGCCGCGGCTGGATGCGGCGATTCACGCGGGCCGCTGGGAAAAATCTTCGGCGGCGGGAACCGAGCTGCGCAGAAAGACGCTCGGCCTGATCGGCCTGGGCCGCATCGGAAGAGAGGTAGCGCGCCGGGCGCGGGCGTTTGAGATGCGCGTGCTGGCGTTTGACCCTTACATCAGCGAATCCGCGGCCCGCGAGGGGGGAGTCGAGCTGGTTCCGTTCGAGCGGCTGCTGGGGGAAAGCGATTTCGTGTCGCTGCATGCTGCGCTGAGCTCCGCGACGAAAGGCCTGATCAACGCGCGGACGATTGCGCAGATGAAGCGGGGAGCACGGCTCATCAATGCGGCACGGGGCGAGCTTGTGGACGAAGCTGCGCTGGCCGAAGCTTTGAAGAGCGGAAAACTTGCCGGGGCGGCGCTGGACGTTTTCGCGCAAGAACCACCCAAGAATTCACCGCTGACCGCATTGGCGAACGTGATTGCCACACCCCATGTTGCCGGTTCGACAGTGGAAGCGCAGGAAGAAGTCGGCACGCTGATCGCGCAGCAGGTGAGGGACTTCCTGGCCGAAGGCATTATCCGCAACGCGGTGAATCTGCCGGCGCTCTCTGCCGAGCAGTACCGCCGCGTGCGGCCGTATCTGGAGCTCGCGGAGAGGCTGGGGTCGCTCGTCTCGCAAGCGGCTGCGGTGCGGCCGGCGCGGATCCGCATCCGCTACGCCGGAGAAGTGGCGGAAGCCGGAACGCATCTGTTGCGAAGCGCCGTGCTGGCGGGCATTTTGAACGCGGTGCTCGATGAAAAGGTAAACCTTGTGAACGCCCCGGCAGTGGCTGCTGCGCGCGGGCTTACCGTGGAAGAAGAAACGCGGCGGCGCGAGCACGGTTTTCCGGATACGCTGGAGGTGGCATCGCTGCCGGAGCCGGAGAGTGCTTCGCGGGGGTTCGCAGCCGAAGGAACGGTGCTGCACGATGCGTCGCCGCGCGTGCTCCAGATTGACGGGATTTCGCTGGAGGCGCAGCTCGAGGGCACAATTCTCTATTTGCGGAATCGAGATGAACCCGGGGTCATCGGGAAGATCGGCACCTTGCTCGGGCAGCAGGGGGTGAATATCGCCACGTTCGCGCTGGGGCGGCGCGAAGCGGCTCGCGGGGCGGAAGCGGTGTCGCTGGTGCGGTTGGATGGAGACGTGCCGGAATCCGTCGTGGATCCGATCCGGAAACTTTCCGCGGTGACCGAAGCGAAGCTGGTTCACCTGGGGCACAGCTAAAAAACGAATCCCTCCGATGCCATTTAGCGGAGCTTGAAAAGAGACTTTTATCTTGACATCTCCCACCCGTCTGTCCTAAGAGCTTACTAAACATCGGTGGGTTTGGGGCAGAAGGGGTTGCCCGGGCTAATCACTCATACGACTTCGCGTCGCTATTCGGCGATGAGCAACCAGTTTCGTTGTGCGCCCGAGCTGTCTCGTTTTTCACATGTAAATTTTTTGTAACGGTGCGGAAAAGGAGTAGTCCATGAACTCGACGTCCTCTAAATTATTCAGTCTTCTGGTGAGTTTTTGCTTGCTCTTCCTGGTGGTGGCAAGTGTGCATGCACAAACCGGCACGTCCTCCATCGGTGGAACCGTCACCGACCAGCAAGGTGGAACAGTGCCTGGTGCAAAGATCACGCTCACAAACCTCGCGACCAACGCCACGCGCAGTGTGGAGTCAACGAACAGGGGCGCATACGTGTTTGACTTGATTCCGCCGGGCGATTACCGCCTCGAGGTCGAAGCCAAGGGATTCAACAAGACAGTCGTGAGCAATGTGCGAGCCCTAATCGGGAGGCAAACCGAGAGCAACGTACAATTGAGCATAGGAGCGATAAGCCAAGTGGTTGAGGTGAAGGCAAGCTCCCAGGACGCTGTCATTAACACGCAGGACGCCTCGCTCGGCAACAACTTCGATTCGAGTCAGTTTGGTCAGCTTCCGCTGGAAGGGCGCAGTCTGGCGAATGTGCTCAGCCTGCAGCCCGGTACCACTCAGGAAGGCTACGTCACCGGGTCCCGAGCCGACCAGTCGAACGTTACGCTGGACGGCGTGGATATCAACAACGCGCAAACCGGGAATGCCTCGATAGCCACAGGGGACAACGGTCTAGTGATCGGCACGCTCGGGGCCAGTATCACGACGGGTCCGGTTCTGCGTCTCAACTCGGAGGCGGTCGCAGAGTTCCGCGTAACCACGGCGAACGGAAACGCAAATCAAGGCCGTTCAGCCGGTGCACAAATCAATCTGGTTACCAAATCAGGCTCAAACACCTGGCACGGGGCGGCGTTTGAATTTTATCGCGGTACGCTTTTCGAGGCAAACGACTGGTTCAGCAATGCCTCCGGGGTTCCCCGAACACCATTGGTTCGGAACACGTATGGTGGCGCACTCGGGGGACCGATTCTAAAGAACAAGCTGTTCTTTTTCTACAGTTACGAAGGCCGCCGTGACGCTACTGCTCAGGTTGTGACCAGAATTGTTCCCTTGGCTAGTTTGGGACAGGGAATTATTAACTATACGTATTGCACAGATGCGGCCTGCAACGCCCCGCAGCCAGCCTTGTTAAACCTGGCTCAGAATCAACAAGCGTATCAAGATGCTGGCATAAACCCGGCCGCGCTCGCTGCCCTGGCTGCTGCCGCTGGCAAGTATCCGGCCAACGATACGACAGTAGGAGACCAGTTGAATACGGGTGGTTTCCGCTTCAACGCTCCCACGCCCATAAAACTAAACTCGCACGTCGCCCGATTTGACTATACGCTGAACGCCAACCAAAACCTTTTCGTCCGGCTGAACGCCATACATGATAAGCAGATTCTTGCTCAGTGGCTCCCCGATACGCCTTCCCCGGAGGTGTGGAGCCATCCGCGGGGTTTGGCTGTCGGTCACACCTGGACTATCGGAAAGAACTGGGTAAATAGCTCTCGGTATGGTTTTACCCGTCAGGCGTTCACTCAGGGTGGGGACAGCAACGGGAATGACGTCAGTTTCCGCTTTGTGTTCCAACCCACTGGCGAAACCCATCGTCTCACTCGTGTGACGCCCGTCCACAACATCACGGATGATGTTTCGTGGATCCATGGAAAGCACACCTTCCAGTTTGGAGCCAACATCCGGTTGATTAGCAACAGTCGCGTAAGCCTCGCGAATGCCTTTGATAACGCGATTACGAACCCTTCGTTTTATCTCGGAGCCGGCGACCATGTTTCGAACGATTTCCAAAGTTTCTTGGACGCAAACGGTCTGCCGGGCGACACGAATGCCGGGCAATCGCTAAACTCAATCGCGGAGGTGCAAAACGCGGCCACGGCTATTATCGGGCGGTTCTCGCAGTATACCGCCAACTTCACCTTTAACAACGATGGTAGTTTGTTGAGTTTTGGGTCGCCGACTGAGCGGAACTTTGCCACGCAAGCCTACGAGGAATACCTCCAGGACTCTTGGAAGATTCGTCCGCACCTGACCCTTACGCTGGGACTTCGCTACAGCCTGGAGCGTCCCGTGTACGAAACCAAGGGCTTTGAAGTGCAGCCCACGGTGCCCCTGGGAACGTATTTTCAGAAGCGCCTCGCCGCCGCGGCTCAAGGCCAAAACTTCAGCGACCCGATCGTCATCACTCGTTCCGGCCCAGCCAATGGCGGAAAGCCGATGTATAACTGGGACAAGAACAACTTCCAGCCGCGGATTGCCCTGGCTTGGTCTCCGAATTATTCCAACGGGCTGCTGCATTCCCTATTTGGCGATAGCGGCAAGTCCGTCCTGCGCGGCGGCTTCGCTTTAACCAACGACTACTATGGTCAGGCGCTCGCGGTGGATTGGGATTTGAATAACACCCTCGGTTTCACGTCGAACTTTACAACGCCGGCGAATACGTACGATACAGTCGCCGGCAACCTGGCGCCCCTGTTCACCAGCTTTAATCAGGACATCCATTCACTGCCGAAAGTTGTGGTGCCGGCCAGTCTGCAATTTCCGCTTTCGCAGCCCCTCGACATGGGAGAGCGAATCGAGACGGGCGTGGATTCGAATCTGCATGCGCCCACCGAGTACGTTTGGAATCTGACCTACGAGCGTCAAATGCGCGCGGGCACTACTCTATCCGTCTCCTACATCGGGCGGATGGCGCGCAGTCTTCTGGCCCGCCGGGACGCCATGGCCTTCAACAACGTTCGTGATCCGAAGAGCGGGATGGACTGGTACACGGCCGGAACGATTCTGGAAAAGCAGCGCCAGCAGGGATTGGACACCAGCCAAATTGCCTCCATTCCGTTCTTTGACAATCTTTTCCCCGCAGGCATGGCGACGCTCATGAACAGCACGTTTGGGTTGGATCCCGTTTGCGACGATTCAAACCCCAACATCGTACCTGGTTTCAAGCCGACCTGGTCAAACACCCAGGTCTTTTATGCCATGCAAAGCCGAACACCCGCGAACCCCTGCGCGTTCTTTGCGGGCAACGACTGGACGGATACACAGGCTTTGGTGGACCAGGTGCTGTTCTTTACCGGTGCCGGTCCGACCAGGTTTATGCAACCGCAATACGGTGCGCTGTCCGCGTGGAGCACGATTGGGAATTCCAACTACCATGCTCTTGCGGTTTCGCTGCGACAGCGCCTCAATAGTTTGTTCTTGGACGTCAATTACACCTACTCCCATTCATTGGACGACTCTTCCGGTTTGCAATCGGACTTTGGCTTCGGCAGTCAAAATAATAGCGGGCCGTTTATCGAAAATCCGATTCGCCAGCGCAGCAACTACGGCAACTCCGACTTCGACATCCGGCACCTCATCAACGCCTCTGCCGTGTGGCAGATGCCATTCGGCCGTGGGAAGCGGCTCGGCAGCAACGTGGGCCGCGGATTGGACGCCCTGATTGGTGGCTGGCAGCTTGCAGGAATCTTCCGCTGGAATACTGGATTGGCAACTGGCTCGCCTTTCGACGACGCTCGCTGGGCAACGAACTGGAACGTCCAGGCCAACGTAACTCCCACAGCCCCGTTCCAGACCTGCCCGAACCGTTCGACGAATGGCACCCCAAAGCTCTTCGGCGGCAGCGGTTGCGATATCAAGGCGATTTACCAGGGTTTCCGAAACGCCTATCCCGGGGAAACAGGGCCACGGAATTACATTCGCCTCCCGGGATACATGAACGTAGATCTCGGTCTGGCGAAAACATGGAAGATGCCTTGGAGCGAGAAGCATCAACTACAGCTCCGCTGGGATGTGTTCAACGTCGCCAACTTACAGCGTTTTGGCTTGGTTGACGCTAGCCGCACCGGCTTCGGTGTAGCTCGCGATCCCGCACTGCGAGGCCTGAATCCCCCGACAAACTGGTCAAACTTCGTCCAGATCCAGGGGCAGCCCCGAGTCATGCAAGTCGGCGCGCGATACTCGTTCTAGTCCGCCAAAAATTCACTTCAACCAGCCGCCGGGACGCGCAAGCGTCCCGGCGGTTTTGTTTTGATGCCGGTTGGGAATGCGGTGGCATGTCACCGCTTTCTTTTTGACGAGCCTACCCCTTGATCACGCCCATGGGGCGGAGGCGGGCGACTTTGCGGGCGAGGCCGGCGCGTTGGACGACATCAATTACAGCGTCGATGTCCTTGTAGGCCTCGGGGATTTCTTCGAGGATGCCGTCGCGGGTTTCGGCGCGCAGGAAAATCCCCTGCGCTTCGAGCTTCTGCGTTTCAGTTTTCACGTCGCGGCCACGTTTCGCAGCGGTGCGGGACATGGCGCGCCCGGCGCCGTGACAGACGGTGCCAAAAGTTTCTTCCATGGCGCGTTCGGTTCCCACCAGAACGTAGCTTGCCGTGCCCATCGAGCCGGGAATGAACACCGGTTGTCCCACGCCCTGATACGCGGAGGGAATAGACAGCGAGCCGGCGGGAAACGACCGCGTCGCGCCCTTGCGATGGACCAGGACGTCCACTTCACTGCCGCCGACGCGATGGCGCTCGCTCTTGGCGATGTTATGAGAGACGTCATAGACGACGCGCAGACGGACCGCGTCGCCGAGCACACGCCGGAAGGCCTGCCGCGTAAAGTGGGTGATGACCTGGCGGTTGGCCCAGGCGAAATTGGCGGAAGCGGCCATGGCCCCGAGATAGCTCTGGCCATCGGGGGATTGCGAGGGCACGCAAGCGAGCTGGCGGTCGGGCAGGGTGATGCCGTAGCGGCGCATCGCCTCGTTCATCGTTTTCAAGAAGTCCGTGCAAACCTGGTGGCCCAGGCCGCGTGAGCCGCAGTGGATGAGCACGACGACCTGGTCCTGGCGCAGGCCGAAAACATTCGCCGTATCCGGCTCGAAGATTTTCTCGACGTACTGGATTTCGAGAAAGTGGTTGCCGCTGCCGAGCGTGCCGAGCTGGGTACGACCGCGCTGCTTGGCGCGGTCGGAAACCTGCGACGGGTCGGCGCTGGACATTGCGCCGTGCTCCTCGCAGTATTCCGTGTCTGAATTTTCTCCGTATCCGCGATCGACAGCCCAGGCAGCCCCTCGGGCAAGAACGTCGTCAAGCTCCTTGTGGGAGCAGGGCACCGGCCCTTCCGCTCCGGTGCCCGAGGGGATGTCGCGGAAAAGCTGGTTGACCAGATCGCGCAGGTGCACGGTCACCGAATCGCGCGGGAGGTTGCTGGCGAGCAGCCGCACGCCGCAGTTGATATCGAAGCCGACGCCGCCAGGGGAAACGACTCCATCGCGCAAGCGCGTGGCGGCTACGCCTCCGATGGGGAAGCCGTAGCCCTGGTGCATGTCCGGCATGGCCAGCGAGCGGCCGACGATTCCCGGCAGATGCGCCACGTTGATGGCCTGTTCGATCGAGAGGTCGCCGAGGATCTGCTCGAGGAGTTTTTCGTCGGCGTAGAGGAGTGCGTCCGTGAGCATGCCTTCGCGCGTGTTGCGCGGGACAAGCCAGCGCACTTGGTCAATCTTTTGAAGCTGATGCTTGGAGATCGCCATGGGGTTGCGCGGCCAGCGGCGGGGCGCGGAGCGGCGGGGCGCCTAGCCGGGCGCAGCGGAGCTATGTTAGTCTGTTGATTCCACTCAGGCCAGAGATTATGGCCTGGGCCGTTCGGTCGGGGCGTGGCTCAGCCTGGTTAGAGCGCCTGGTTCGGGACCAGGAGGTCGGTGGTTCAAATCCACTCGCCCCGACCACTTCCTTTCAAGCAGAAACAACGTCGCATCTTCCCGTCAAGCCAACCCTGTCGTGTTGGAGCAGAAGGCCGATTTACCGTGCCGCGAGAGGTGCGGCGACCAGGGAGTGAGCAGCGAGAAGCGCTACTTGTTCGTGATGGCGGCGCCAAGGCGCTGCGCGTGGTGTCGAGGCGGTTGGTGACGCCATGCAAGCTGCCATTCTCGCGGAATTGTGGAACTTGAGAGAAAAATCCTCACGTGCAAAAGCGACACATGGGGAACCCGGCGGGCATGTACAATGTCGTTTGCCTGAGGGACAACGTGGAATCCCGGTTACGGAGAAAATTGCGATGAAGATGCGCCGGGTGGCTCCTGTTTTATGGGCAATTGCGGTGTTCGGCGCCGTTCCACCATTTGGAAAGGCCCAGGCACCTGTCGGCGCTGGGGGGGCACCAATAACTTCTCCCACATCGAGGACAACGAACGCGCAACCGGGTGTGAAATACACACGTCCGACCCAGAAGCAGAAGTTCCACAATTACCTGTTCGATTCGTTTGGTCCCTATCCCATCATCGGTTCCGCCTTTGCCGCCGGCGTGGACCAGGCCACGAATACACCACCAGAATGGCGTGGAGGCGCCGGCGCCTATGGGCAGCGGGTAGGGTCCGACTTTGGAATTGCGCTGATTACGACGACGACGCGCTACGGACTGGCAAGAGTCTTCCGGGAAGACACGATCTATTACCGATGTGATTGTTCCGGCTTCTTCCCGCGGCTGGGTCATGCGTTGATTTCGACCGTGAAGGCGCGCCGCGGCGACGATGGCCATCGCGCCTTTTCGTTTCCATCGCTGGCCGCACCCTACGCGGGCGCGATGACTGCCGCGCTGGGATGGTATCCAGGCCGGTACAATGGGAAAGACGGCTTTCGGATGGGCAACTATAACCTCCTGGGGCAAGCCGCTCAAAACGTACTCCTTGAATTCATCTATGGCGGCCCCCATACGATGATGAGTAAGATGCACGGCAAGAAATAATCAACCATCCATGCAGTTGGGCGCGGCGGAAAACAAAGGCGGCGGTGAAGGCGCTGCCGGTACACTTGCGCGAACAGGGAGTGAGCAGAGAGAAGCGCTACTTGTTCGTGATGACGGCGCCAAGGCGTTGGGGGTGGTGTCGTGCCGGTTGGTGAAGCCATGCAAGCTGCCATTCCAGCGGAATTGTGAAATTTAAGGAAAAAATCCCCACGTGAAAAGCGGCATTTGAGGCACCCAGCCCAGCTCGCTGCGCGTATCGCTGACTTCCTAAGGCGGTGGTCGCCTAGCCACTCCTCGACGGCTCGGACGTCTTTCGTCAAGATCGTATTGCCTTCGGAACATATGTACGGAACCTTTCAATGAACGGCGGAGTAAGACAAAGATAGAAGGCTATGCCGGACGAGCTGGATGGCGAAGTCCTCAGGCGGTTCGTGCAAGGCGATTGGGACGCGTTCGGATTGTTGTTCAAACAGTTCGAGGCCGAGGTTTATCGCTGGATCCTGCGGATTGTGCGGGATGCGGGCACCGCGGAAGACGTCCTCGTCGAGGCGTTCTGGCGGGCCTATCGTGGACGAGCCCGGTTTGACGCGTCGCGGAGCTTCGGCGCCTGGATGCGGCGGATCGCCACAAACGTGGCGCGTGATCATCTGAAGGCGCTGCGACGGCGCGGCTGGATGACGACCAATGTCGAGATTCCGGCGCCAGCAAGCGCGGATCATGGGCTTAGCGAATCCGTCGCGCTCGCGTTTTGCAAGTTGCCGCCCAAACTGCAGGTCGTCGCCACGCTCGCGCTCATCGAGGAGCGGCCGTATGCAGAAATTGCGGATGCACTCGATTTGCCCGTCGGCACAGTTAAGTCGCGCGTGTTTCGTGCCATCCGCGCTTTGAGGAAGGAGTTAGCCCGTCTGGGCATTCGACCATGACCGACGAACGTCTCAAAGATCTGCTGCGTTCCGCAGTTCCACCGATGGCCGGTCAGCGGCCTCCACGCGAGCTTTGGCCCTTGGTCGTGAATCGCATCCAGGCACGGGCCACATGGTCATGGATCGACATCAGTTTGGCGGCCGGCGTCGTAATCGTGCTGCTCATCTTTCCCAAAGCGCTGTTGCAGCTCAGCTTTCACCTGTAAGGAGGACATCATGCGACCACACCCCTATCTGCGGGCCTACATGGCGGGCATTGTCGTACCGACGTTGTTTCTACTGGTGGTCATGACGGTCTTAGCGTTCTTCCGGTTCTACTTTGAGGTGCCGAGTCAGTTCGTCCTCGAGATGCCGGCGCGACCGCTGGAGCGCGCGATTGTGTTTCCGATGGCGATCGTGCCGAATCTGTGGGGCCTGTGGAACATGCTGTACCTGGCGCTTCGACCCCGTGTCCGCCTGCCGCTGGGACTGCACGGTGCACTTCTACCGCTGCTCTTGATCCCGGGAGGCGTGGCCTTAGCGCGCCTGCTCGATATGTTCTCCATTCAATTGCAATATGCCCTCCCGATCATACCGATCGGTATGGCCGTTTATTACCTGGCGTGGAAATACCTGGTTGGATTCCTTAACGGAGAGATGGGTATCGCCTGACGGAAGTTATCAAGAACTGGCGTACTTCCAGATAACTGTCGGGCACAGGGCTTCCCACGACCTATCTCGGATTACGGGTGGATGGGGCATCGCCAACCGCCTTGGGCCGAACGAATTCCGTGGGATCCACCGTGCGAATGCAGGAGGCACGTCAATTGGAATTGTGGAACTGCAGGAGAAATCCACACGTGCAAAAGCGGCACATGGGGCACGCAGCTTCCCCTCACGTTTGTGCTGTGATGCAGGTTCTTGCGAGAGGCAACTAACTGGCTTTCAGGGTCGTTGAGGAGATATCTTTGCTAGCCTTGCTGTAGAGTTGAAGAATCTGCCCGGCACGCTTGAGCAAATCCGCCGGTAGGTCGCCGGATTGATAGTCAGCCCATCCTGTCGTGTAGGCGAGGACAATCTTCTGACCGGAGCAGTTCACTTCAAGAGAACCCAACCGGTCCAACACCAGCTTGGCTTCGCCCACGTTGCACTTGGGCAGCACCAGCAAGAAATCATCGCTTCCCAATCGCACAGCATAGTCGGAGCCGCGGCTCGCTTCTTTTAGACGCCTGGCAAACTCCTTCAAGACCTCGTCAGTTGCGGCTCTGCCGTAACGGGTATTGAGTTGCGCGAAGTCTTCCAGATGAATTGTGGCGACGCTGAGCGCGGTGTTCTGCCGCCGCGCGCGGGCTATTTCTTTCCCAAGCCGCTGGACAATGGAGGCTTGCGTGTACAATTCGGTGACTGGATCCAGGCTGGAGGGATCCTGAACCTCATGTGTGTTCTCTTCCGGATGGCCGCTCTGCTCAGTTATTTGCCTTCGCAGACGGCGAAATGACCAGTGCCGGTACACCATCCAGGTGTTGAAGAGAAGAAGCAGGCACATGATCCCCCAGCGAGCCTGATCGGAACGGATTTCGTAAAAATGATCGCTGTGAAGGAAGAAAGAACGGAAGGAGGAGAGCAGAAAGGCCACCCCCGCCAGCATGGTCACAAAAACCGCGGACAGCCAAAGCCACCACTCGCGTCGTCCGAGTTGCCGCAGACCGGATTCCATTTGCTGTGCGCGGTAATCCCCAAACCCCTCGAGCGGTGAGGGATTTGGCTTGCTCGCACGAAGACCTAATATAGATTCCATGTTCCTTCTGGGAAGCCTAGTACATCATCACTTTAGTCTGCTGCTGCAAATCGAGGCAACCTCGAAATGGTACAGGCTCGCTCACTTCAAGAACCTGGCCTGAAGGTCAGTCCGCGAGCCCTTTCTTTCAGGGTCGCGGTTGTGGTGAGCGGGCAATTTGAGAAGCGCTACTGGTTCGTGATGACGGCGCCAAGGCGCTGCGCGTGGTGTCGGGGCGGTTGGTGACGCCATGCAAGCTGCCATTCCAGCGGAAATGTGAAACTAGTGAGAAAAATCCCCATGTGCGAAAGCGGGACATGGGGCACCCGACCTTGCTTGGCCATTCAGTCCGAACCACTCTTCTTGGAGAGTTCGAAAGATCTTCCTCCTGAGCTACCGGGAGCCCTCTGCTCCGCCTTCCAATACGGAGGAAACCTGCCTGGAATCCAAATTAGCCGGCGAATACGTTGCGGAGGATGAACCAGAGATTGGCAGGGCGCTCGGCCAGGCGGCGCACGAACCACGGATACCAGTAGCTGCCATAGGAGATCAGGACGCCCGACCGGCAACCTTCCATTGCGAGGCGCTCCTGTTCCGCGCGCTGGATGCCGTAGAGCATCTGCACTTCCAGATCGTTTTTGGAAAAGCCTTCGCGCGCGGCTAACTCCGAGATGCGCCGAATCAGGCCAACGTCGTGCGTGCCGAACGCCGCGCGGAGGCAGCGATTTTCCTTTCTGGCGCGCAGCAATTCCCGGGCAAGAGCGAAGTAGTTCTCGTCCACATCCTGCTTTCGGGAAAAGGCGACTGCGGGCGGCTCGTTGTAGGCGCCCTTGACGAGCCGGATCGAGGGCCGCAAGGAGAGGAGGTCCGCAAGGTCTTTCTTTGTGCGGAAGAGATACGCCTGCAGGCACACGCCAACGTTGGGGAAGGATTGCAGCGCACGGCGGTAGAGATCCAGGGTCGCGTCCACATAGTTGCTTGCTTCCATGTCGATCCAGACGGTGGAGTCTCTTTGTTTCCGTGCCAGGATGGCTTTCAGATTTTCGAAGCAGAAGTCCGGAGAAAGGTCCAAACCAAGCTGGGTGAGCTTGATGGAAATCTCCGCTGCAAGGCCGGATTGATGAATGCGGTCGAGAACGTTCAGGTAATGTCCGGCGACCTGCTTCGCTTCGGATCGATCGTTGACGTTTTCTCCAAGGTGGGTAAGGACGGATCCGATTTTCTTGTCGCGCAAGGCTTGCGCAGCGAGGACGGCGTCGTCGAGCGTCTCACCAGGCATGAAGCGGGAGACGCTGCGGCGGACAAACCAGTAGCGGG
>JBGQHF010000056.1:0-21321 GCA_041497835.1 Terriglobia bacterium | reverse complement strand
GGCGAGGCATCTTCCCGCATGGCTTCGGTGGCTCCCGCCATAATTCTTCGCACACGCAGCGACATTCTGACGCTCTGCGCTAGAAGCTGGAAGAATCGAACGGCTTCGGAAACAAATCCTTCATGCGGTGGACTTCGACCGCACCTTTCAGGTTGGCGAGGACGACGGGCACGTCGCCGCAGAATTCCCAAAGGAGCTGGCGGCAGGCGCCGCAGGGCGGGGTCAGCGTGCCGGCATCGGTGACGACGGCGACGGCATCGAAGCCTCGCTCGCCTTCCGAAATGGCCTTGAAAATGGCCACGCGCTCGGCGCAAACCGTCAGCCCGTAGGTGGAATTTTCGACGTTGCAGCCGCCGAAGACGCGGCCGGATTTCGCGCGCAAGGCCGCGCCGACGCGGAAATTGGAATACGGGGCGTGGGCATTTTCGCGGGCGGCGCGCGCCGCGGCGATCAAGGCGTCAAACTCGCTCATGCGACGGCCTCCGCGATGCGCGGGATCAAGGCGCGGAGCAGCGCGACAAACTGGCCGCGGACGCGCGCACCGGTTTCGAGAACTTCGTCCTGGTTGAGAAGCTTGCCGGTAATCCCTGCGGCCATGTTTGTGACGCAGGAGATCCCCAGCACGCGGATCCCGCTGTGGCGCGCGGCGATAACTTCCGGCACGGTGGACATGCCGACAAGGTCCGCGCCAATGGCGCGCAGATAGTGAATCTCGGCGGGGGTTTCGTAGCTCGGACCGGCAAGCGCGGCATAGACGCCTTCGTGTGGCGGTAACCCGAGCCGCTTTCCTTCTTCGGCGGCGAATTGGTGGAATTGCCGGTCGTAGGCGCGGGTCATATCCGGGAAGCGCACGCCGAAGCGGTCCTCATTCGGGCCGGAGAGCGGATTCGCGCCCTGCAGGTTGATGTGATCCCTGATGGTGACGAGGCAGCCTTCCGAATAATTGGCGCTGATGCCGCCAGCGGCATTGGTGAGGATCACGGCGCGAACTCCCATCCGCACGAAGACGCGCACGGGAAACGTCACTTCCTTCACGGAGTAGCCTTCGTAGAGATGGACGCGGCCCTGCATGCCGGCAACGGCCACGCCGCCGACCGTGCCGAGGACGAGCTTTCCCGCATGGCCGATCGCCGTCGAACGCGGGAAATGCGGGATCTTGGCGTAGGGAATTTTCACCGCGCCGGCAAAGTCGTCGGCGAACGCACCGAGTCCCGAGCCGAGGACGAGAGCGATTTTCGGGCGAAGCTTTGTCTTCGAGAGAATGAACTTCGCGGCGCGGCCGGCCCGCGCGAAGTCCGGCGTTGCGGCATTTTTGGCAGCACTCACAAGAGCATCCCGACAATGGAAGCGGAAAGCAGATTGGCCATGGTTCCGGCGAGCATGGCGCGAATGCCCAAGCGCGCCAGGTTGCCCCGCTGATCCGGAGCCAACGCCCCGATCCCGCCGATCTGAATTCCGATGGAGCTGAAATTGGCGAAACCGCAGAGGGCGAAGGTGGCGATGGTAAAGGAGCGCGCGTCGAGCGCGGCGCGCATGGTTCCGAGCTGTTGGAACGCCACGAGCTCGTTCACGACCATGCGCGTGCCGAGCAGGTTGCCGATGGTTGCGGCGTCATGCCAGGGAATTCCGATGAGCCAGGCGACGGGAGCGAAGACCCAGCCAAAGACTTGCTGGAGGCTCGACGGGAACCAGCCGATGCCGCGAACCGCGAGCTGGTTGTGGGCGCCGCCGATCAAGTAATTGACCAGAGCCAGCATGGCCAGAAAGGAAATCAGAACGGCGGCGACATTGATGGCGAGGTGCAGGCCGTCGCCGGTGCCGCGAGCGAGCGCGCCGAGGAAATTGGCTTCTTTCTCCATCGGAGGCATCGTCACCTTGCCGGCGGTGAGAGGCTGCTCGGTTTCCGGCACGAGCATCTTGGCCATCAAGAGGGTTCCGGGCGCGGTCATGATGACGGCGGAGAGCAGATGCTTGGGCTCGATGCCGAAGGCGATGTAAGCGGCCATGATGCCGCCGGAGACGTGGGCCATACCGCTTGTCATCACGCACATGAGCTCGGATTTGGTGAGCTTGCTGAGGAACGGGCGGATGGTGAGGGGCGCTTCGGTCTGGCCCATGAAAATGCTGGCGGCGACGTTTAGGGATTCCGCGCCGCTGGCGCCCATCACCCGCGTCATCACCCATGCGGCCGCACGGATGAGGAGTTGCATCACGCCGATGTGGTAGAGCAGGGCAAAGAGCGCGGCGATAAAGATGATCGTCGGCAACACCTGAAACGCGAAGGAAAAACCCATGGGAAGCTGATTCCTGCCGATTGTGCCAAAGACAAACTCGGAGCCGACGACGGCAAAGCTCAGCAGCTTGTTGACAGCGTCACCGGCTTTCTGAAAGAGCCACCGGCCGGCTTCGAAGCGCAGGACGAAGATCGCGAAGGTGATCTGGAGACCAATTCCCCAGGCGACCGTCTTCAAGCGAATCGCCTTGCGGTCGGTGGAGAGGATGTATGCCACGCCCAGAATCGCGGCAATGCCGAGTAGTCCCGCCAGTCTTCCCATTGCGCTCCTTTGCTCCCGTTACGGCGATTCGCCGATGAGGCGCTTCACGAGTTTCGGAATTTCCCGGGGTGGCTCCACAGCAATCTCGCAGCTATCCTCGAGGAGGTTTCTTGCCGCCGCCAGACGGCGCTCGTCATTGTAGAAGACGGTGACAAGCGGCTCGCCCGTGATGACGCGATCGCCGATGCGTTTGTGAAATTCAAGGGCGACGGCGTGATCGATGGCGTCTTCTTTCTTCTCGCGGCCGCCGCCGAGTGTGGCGAGGGCTAGTCCAAACTGCTCGCATTTCGTGGCGACGAGGTAGCCGGACCTCGGACTGGTGATTTGCGTGCGAAGCTTCGCTTTCGGGAGACGGCCGGGCTCATCCACGACACGCGGGTCGCCGCCCTGGAGCTGGATGCACTGGCGGAACTTTGCCTTGGCTTTTCCGGTGGCAATCATTTGTTCGGCGAGGCGGCGGCCCTCGTCCAGGCTGGGTGTGCGCTCGCCGAGGAAAAACATCCATGCCGAAAGTTCTATGCTCAGTTCGCGCAGATCGGCGGCGCCCCGGCCGCTGAGGACCTCGATGGATTCGATGACCTCGACGGAATGTCCGGCGAAGCGGCCGAGGGGCTGGTTCATGTCGGTAATCAGGGCGGCGACTTTCTTGCCCATGCGGCGGCCGGTGTCCACCATCAGCTCGGCGAGATGAACGGCGTCCTCTTCTTTCTTCATGAACGCGCCGGAGCCGGTCTTGACGTCGAGGACCAGGGCGTCGATTCCTTCGGCGAGTTTCTTGCTCATGATGGAGCCGC
Source organism: Terriglobia bacterium (assembly GCA_041497835.1). Classification (GTDB taxonomy): domain Bacteria; phylum Acidobacteriota; class Terriglobia; order Acidiferrales; family UBA7541; genus Acidiferrum. The sequence continues at coordinate 17,972 of JBGQHF010000056.1, read as the reverse complement.
AGATGAGGCCGAAGCTTTCGACGGTGGCGGTGACATCGCGCAGGGCGTAAATCTTTTTGTCGGCGGGGGCGATCTCCGCGGTCTGGCCGATGAGGGCCATGCCGCATTCGCGGAGGACGCGGCGGAAATCGGCGAGAGGCAGATTGACGTTGAAGCCGGGGATGGATTCGAGCTTGTCGAGAGTGCCGCCGGTGTGACCGAGGCCGCGTCCGCTGATCATGGGGACGAAGAGTCCTCCGGCGGCGACGATGGGAGCGAGAATGAGAGAAGTCTTGTCGCCGATGCCACCGGTGGAATGCTTGTCCACCTTTTTGCCGGGGAGATCGGAGAAATTCACCACTTCGCCGGAGTGGAGCATGGCTTCGGTGAGCGCGGCGGATTCGGCACGCGACATGCCGCGGAGCCAGACGGCCATGAGCCATGCGGCGATCTGGTAATCGGGAATATCGCCGCGGGTGTAGCCGGAGATGAGGAAGTCAATCTCTTCGCGGGAGTGTTCCCCGGAGTCGCGTTTCTTGCGAATGAGGTCGACGGCGCGCATGGGAGCGGGAGCGAGGGAGCGTAGCATCGCCCGGAAGAAGCGTCAACGCGGACAGGGTGTTACAATGCGGCGTTTGCCGCTTTTCCGATGCAGGAGCCATGGACTGGAGGGGACATGATCAACCTGTCTACGTCGTATTCGAGGCGAGATTTTCTGGAGCAGACGTCGTGTTTTGGGGCGTTCTACGCGGTGGCGAGGCTGATCCCGCTGCCGGGGCTGGCGGAAACGGTGGCCGCGGATTCGCGCGTGGCACAGACGCCGCTGGTGGACAAGGGCTTTGCGTTGGTGCGGAAGATCGGAGACGGGCTGTACGCGACGATCTCCGATTTATCGAAAGGAAATACCACGCTTTGCAACGGCGGTTTTGTCGCGGGGAAGGATGCGGCGCTGCTGGTGGAAGGGTTTACAACGCCGGCGGGCGCGGCTTTTCAGATGGACGCGTTGCGGATGGTGAGCCAGGCGCCGGTTAAGAGCGCGCTGGACACGCACTATCACTTCGACCATTCGATGGGAAATTCGTTTTACGGGGCGAACGGCGTGGCGCTGTGGGCGCACGCGAAGACGGCTTCGCGGATTGTGGAGAGTTATTCGGGGCTGCAGGGAGCGGACAAAGCGGCGGTGCTGGGACCATCTGAAAAGCGCGTGCGGGATGCGAAATCGGAGACGGAGCGGCAGCACGCGCAGGGCGACCTGAATGCCATGACCGGCGTTTTCGCGATTGCGAATGCGACCGTGCTGTCACTGCCGAATCATCCGATTGATCCAGCGGCGTTGCCGATGAAGATCGATCTCGGCGGAGTGACGGCGGTGATCGAGTCGTATCCAGGACACTCGGGGACGGACATGGTGTTACGCGTGCCGGAACAGAACGTCGTTTACACGGGCGACCTGCTCTTCAACGGGTGGTATCCGGTGTGCTTCGACGAGAAAGCGACGATGTCCGGCTGGCGCGCCACGCTCGGAAAGTTTGCCGCGTTCGACAAAGACACGCTGTTTGTGCCCGGGCACGGGCAGATCTGCGGCCAGGAAGGCATCAAGACGCTGCGGGAAGTATTCGACGACATTGCGGAGCAGGCGGAAAAGATGCACAAGGCGGGCGTGCCGGCGGGGGAAGCAGCGGAGCGCTACGTGGTGCCGGAGAAGTTCAAGAATTTCCCCATCTTTGCGTGGGGGTTCACGATCGGGCCGGCGATACGGAAGCTGTACGCGGAGTGGGGCGCGAAGTAGCGGAAACTCCGCCAAAAGCCCGAGCGGACACAATCCAAAACTATCGTTGGAGAGGCGCGGAGGGATCGCGCCGGGCGATTCCGGCGGCGATGCGCTGCATCTCTTCGTGGATGAGACCGTTGGAGGCGAGAAGGACGTGATCGCCGAGGCGGTAGGGCTGTCCCTCGAAATCGGTGACTTTGCCGCCGGCCTCTTCGACCAGCAGCACGCCCGCGGCGGTGTCCCACGGCTTGAGACCGAATTCCCAGAAGCCTTCGAAGCGGCCCGCAGCGATGGAAGCGAGATCGAGTGCGGCCGAACCGTCACGGCGGACGCCGTGAGAGCGCAGGGTGAAATCCCAATAATAGTGAATGTTGGGGCTGGAGTTGCGCTTGTGCATGGGGAAGCCGGTGACGAGAAGGCTTGTTGCCAGCGCACCGATCTTGGAAACGGTGATTTTCTTCCCGTTGAGAGTGGCGCCCTCGCCGCGCGCCGCCGCGAACATTTCATTGCTCACGGGGTTGTAAACGACGCCGGCGAGAAGCGCGCCCTGTTCGGCGAGGCCCATGGAAACAGCGAAGCAGGGATAACCGTGGGCAAAGTTCGTCGTGCCGTCGAGCGGGTCCACGTGCCAGCGGAAGGGCGAGCTGGATTCCTGTCCGGTGCCTTCTTCGGCGGCGATAGCGTGGTCCGGGAAGTATTTGTGCAGGCGCGCGACGATGGCCTCTTCGGAGCGGAGGTCGGCCTGGGTGACGAGGTCCACTTCGCCCTTGTAGGTGATGTCTGCTGGACGGTCGAATTCTTCCAGCAGTATTTTCCCCGCTTCGAGCGCGGTTTCCATCGCCACGCTGAGATATTGATTTTTCATTTCAGCCGCTGCGCGCTTCCGCGCCGCTGCGGCGCTCCTCAGTCACTCGCCGTGAAATAGCCTTTGCGGTGGCGGATTTCGTAGCGGCCTTTGACGCGGACTTCGATCTTGCGAAAGGTGTTGGCCGGGCCGCGGGGATTCGGGTAGTAGGCGAGGCGGTACTGGGTCCGCAGCTCACGGTCGATGCGCTCGAAGATCGCGTCGAGGTCCTGCATCGAATCCGGGAAAAATACGGCGCCGCCGGTCGTGTCGGTGATCGTTTGCAGGGCGTGTTCGCCGGCGGTGTTGCGTCCGCTCTCGCTTTTGACGGGACGGATCACGATCGTATACAGGAGGGCGCCGGAGCGGACGGCTTCCTTGCGGGCGGTGTCGAAATCGGTGCGGCTGGTGGTTTCACCCGCGTCGGTGACGAGGACGATGACGCGGCGGTGCTCGCCGCCACGGCGCTCGAGGGCCAGCGCGCCGAAGTACACGGCATCGTAGAGCGAGGTCCCGGCGCCTTCGGCGATGTGGCGCACGGCGCCCTGAAGGAGCGCGACATCGTTGGAGAAATCGGCGAGGCGCGTGACCGACTCATCGAATTCGAAGATGGAGAGCCGGTCTCCCGAACGCAAGACCTGGCGGATGAAGTGCGCGGCGGCTTCCTCTTCGGCAGACAACTCCTGGATCGTGCTGAGACTGGAATCGACCATGAGCACGAGATCGAGCGGCTGCTGGGTCTCGGACTCGAAGAATTCGATCTTCTGGGGAACGCCTTCTTCGTCGAGCTCGAAAAGGTCGCGCGAGAGATCGGCGGCGGGACGGCGATTGGCGTCGGAAACGCTGACAAGCACGCTGACGAGATTGACTTCGGCGCGGATGCGCGCGCGGTCTTGCTCCGGGGCGGGACGCGTGCGCTTCGCCTGCGGCGGGCGGTCGGGGCGATCCTGGGCGTGAGTGCCGCCCGTGAAGAGGAATGCGGCCAGGAGCAACGAAAACGCGAGGCGGGTGAAGACTCGTGTAGGGGCCATCGTTTTCTAAGATGCGGCCTTACGGGACGGCGTTTCCGCAGGCAGAGGGGGAAGTTCGCCGTCGGCCCAGACGGCGCCGTCCTCGAAGTACTCTTTTTTCCAGATGGGCACGGTGCGCTTGAGGGTGTCGATGGCGAAGCGGCAGGCGTCGAAGGCCGGGCCGCGATGCGGAGCGCTGACGGCGATAAAGACGCTGGTTTCGCCGATCTCGAGCCTTCCCAGGCGATGGGCCATGGCGACGCGGTGAATGGCAAAGCGGGAGTGAAGCTCGGCGCAGATTTCCCGCATTTTGGCGAGGGCCATGGATTCGTAGGCTTCGTATTCGAGATAGAGGGTAGGGCGGCCGTGGGAATGATTGCGGACGCAGCCGTCGAAGGATGCCACGGCGCCGTTTTCGGGCGCGCGGACGCGGGCGACGAGAGCCGCGGGATCAATGGGCTCGCGCACGAGACGGACAAGGTCTTCAGCGCCGGGTGTCATAGAGAGATTTGCATCAGCCTCCGCTCACCGGAGGAAGAAAGGCAACTTCATCGCCGGAGGAAAGCGGCTCGGTCCAGCGAGCAAATTCCTGGTTACGGGAGGCGACCAGCGAAGAGCGATAGTGGGCCAGCTCGGGATGGAGGTCGCGATAGCGGGCGAAGAGTTCCTCGATGCGCGCGCCTTCCGTTATTTCGGCGAAGTCTTCCGCCCGCCCGACGATATCTTTTAACCGGCCGAAAAAGAGTACACGTACGTGCATGGGAGGTTCCGCCTGATTCTACCCTGCTGCGGCACGCGGGGCCAGCGAGTCGCGCGCGAAAGTGAGCTTTCAGGTTGACACTTGACCGCGGGGAGCCCAGTTTCGTAGGGTTGCTGACAGGTAGATTCCTCCCACGCGCCGCAAGAAGGAACCACGATGAAAATTCTGGTGACGGGATCGAGCGGGCTGGTCGGCACAGCGCTAGTGAACGCGCTCGTGAGTGGAGGGCATACGGTCTGCCGGCTAGTGCGACCGGAGAGCCGCGAGGCGGGCGGCGGGACCGCGGTGAAGTGGAACCCGGCGACGGGAGAGCTGGGAGAAGCGGCCGCAGGGGCCGAAGCCGTGGTGCACCTGGCAGGGGCGTCCATCGCCTCCGGACGGTGGAACGCGGAAAAGAAAGCCTTGCTGCGCTCGAGCCGTGTGGATGCGACGCGGCAACTGGTTGGCGCGTTGAGCCAACTGAAGCCTGTTCCGACAGTGCTGATTTCCGCGGCGGCAATCGGCTACTACGGCAGCCGCGGCGAGGAAACGCTGACGGAAGAGAGCGCGCCGGGAAATGATTTTCTGGCGGAACTAGCGAAGGATTGGGAAGCGGAGGCCGTCAAGGCCGAAGCCTTGGGGATGCGCGTCGTGCGGCTGCGATTCGGCGTGATCCTGGCGAAACACGGAGGGGCGCTCCCGCGCATGCTGCTGCCCTTTCGCCTGGGCGCGGGCGGGCGGATCGGATCGGGGCAACAATGGATGTCCTGGCTATCGCTCAACGAAGCCGTGGCCATGATCTGGTTCGCACTCGTGAATCGCGCAGTAAGCGGCGCGGTAAACGCGGTGGCTCCGCAGCCAGTGAGAAACGCGGAGTTCACAAGGATACTGGCCAAAGCGCTGCACCGGCCGGCAATTTTTCCCGCGCCGGCATTTGCGTTGCGGTGGCTGCTCGGAGAAATGGCCGACGCGCTGCTCCTCTCGAGCCAGCGCGTCGCGCCAGAAAAACTGAAACAGCTTGGCTACCGCTTCCTGCACGCGGATCTATCGAGCGCCTTCTCCGCTGTCCTCTCGGAGCCCTGAGTAGGGGGCCCCGGGTAGTTTTACTTCACCACGTTCAGGGTCACACTCACCCGCAGCACCCGCCCGCTCAACGGGTCGGTGGACGTCACGCTCTCCGCTGTCTGCCCATCTTTGAGGAGTAGAGTCAGTCCAGTCCGGAACTGTTTGATGAGGGGTTGTTCGGTGCTGACTTGTACTTCGTCGGAAGCAGGCGGCGCTGTTCTTGCATCGTTCTTCGCCGCGCCCGAATAGACCGAAGAGCGTTCGACTGTGAGATCGAGCTCGTAGCGGCCGTCTTCGGGACTGCGGGCCCGGCAATCAAGATTTGTCCCCACGTCCATGTATTGAACTTGTTTGGTACCGTCTTTGCCGCCGGTAACGACGGGAACGCGCACACCCATGCGGATGCTGGCGGTGCCCGAGGGGGCATTGACCGAAAAGCTGTAGGGCAGGCTGCTTACCTTCCGGTCGCCATCGAATTCGGTGATGACGACTTGAATCTTGAGAGGTGTGACCTGCCTCGTTTTCTCCTCGGTCTTCGGCTTCTCTTGGGCCGCGCTCAGCGGAACGAGCGCCCCGAATATCGCCAGTACGATCACTGCTGCCAGCTTTTTCATGTTCCTCCTCCGATTTGCCACTCGCCGCGTTACGGAATATTTGCTGCGCTTCCTGGGCCGCTTACTTCCTGTTTTCCGGGCTTGCCTCCGCTGCGTCGAGCGGCTTGATCTCCAATTGCGAGACCTCCAGTGGGGCAATCTGCAATGGGCCGCGAATTGGCTCGCGTAACGCCTCGGTCATTTCGTTATGGCGGCGGATCATCCGGACGTAATTCTGGAGAACTTGCTCCTCTCCCTCGGCGACGAGCACTTCGGGTTGGAGCTTCCTACGAACTTGCGGGCCGCCTCGAACCACCGGGCGCCGCAGCGGCGGGGCAGCAGCCTGATGAGAACCTGGAATCGAAGCCGGCACCTCGCCGATGCGTGGAGGTTTTTGTTCTTGCTTCGCAGTCACCCTGCTTGCATGATCCGGCGCTTCGCGCCACACACCTGGCGCAATAAACAGAGTCACAGCGAGAGCCGCCGAGCCGGTGAGCGCGGCCCACAGCGGCACCCACGCGCGCCTTGATACCGGTTGCTCCGCGATGCGCGCGCGGACGCGGGCCGTGAATCCGGCGGGGAGATCTGCGTTGACGCGCTCGCGAAGCTCGATGTCCATGGCTCCGAATAGCGCGCGTTCCTGCTCCAGCGCCTCGCGGCACCGAGCGCAGGACTCCAAGTGCCCGCGCAAAGAGCGCGGCAACTCGCCTCCACGCGCCAGCGCGGCGGTTATTTCGATGTGGTACTGCTCACAAGACATCGCAGTTTCTCCGCCAGTTGCTTTCGAGCCTGGAACAATCTGGACTTCACCGTGCCGACCGGAATTTCGAGCAGGCTGGCCACGTCGTCGAGCGATTCACCCTGCATTCCGGCGAGCAGCAGGACGATCCGGAGTTTCGCCGGCAGCTCCTCGAGCGCTCGATCGAGACGTTCCCGGAACTCGCTCCATGCGGCGAGCTCTTCGGCGGTCCGGGCGGGTGACGGCTCCGCTGCCCAGCGGGTCTCCCGCAACTCGCGGCGCCGCGCGGATTTCAAGCGGTCAAGCGCCAGGCGGAAACTGATGCGCACGAGCCAGGCACGGAATTGGCCCCGGTCCCGCAGGCGGTCGAACCGCCGGTAGGCCCGCAAGAGGGCTTCCTGCGCGACATCTTCGGCGTCCGCGGAATTACGGAGGACGCCGCGCGCGACACGGAAGGCCAGGGGACCGCAGCCGTTCAGCAGAACCTCAAACTCCTGTCTCTGCGCGGCTTGTTCGGCTTGCCGGGTGAGTTCCCTGTCCGCTGAGCGGTCGAGCCGGTCCAGAGCGAGCTCCTGCATCCGTCTTCTCCGTTCACCTTGCAAGACGCCACCCCTCGGGTTCCGGTTCACGGGAGGAGCCGCCCACAGGATGGGTGGAGAGAAAAGAGAGGGCTGGGAGGCACAGCGAAAACATCAGACGTCCAATTGCAGCAGAAAACCTTCGAGATTGGACTCGTCCACGAAAAGCTGCGCGGTCCGGCCGGCGGGAGGAGTGGCCAGGGACTCGTCCTCGTCGAAGGCTTGGAAAAGGCGGAGTTTTGCCACCGCATATTCTTCGGTACCGGTGATGGCACGCCCGGCACGGTGCCTCCAGGCGTCCACCGCGGCGGCATCCACGAAGATGCTCAAGGAGAATTGCGTCTGCCGGTCGGCGGAGACCATGTAGCGATACTCCGTGCCGCTCATCGCGCCGCGTTGTACGCGCTCGACTTCGAAAAAGTAATACTGAAAGACGAAACCTGTCGCGGCGGAGTAGCTCTTTACGCGGCGAACGGCATCAGGGCGCGGCATGGACGGATTATTTGCGTAGCGGCGGAATCTGTCAATCAGGCGTCGGAGCGGGAGACGGGAAGAATCCCGAAGTGGCACCGGCCCAAGACGGTGCAGTTTCAAGATGGAACCAGAGACGTCAGTCAGGATGTTCGCGCCAAGTAGGGAATGCGGACTCGGATCGTGAAGAATCAGGGCGCGCACAGGCGGGAAGTCGCTTTGAACTAAGAGCTTAGAGAATGCAGGCACGGCCGCGGAAGGACGCGGGTTTCCTGACGGGGTCAGGAAGATTTCGCTGGCCATTCGCCTGCATCCCCTGTGTGCATGCGGCCCCTCTCCGAGAAGTGGAACAGAGAATGTCGCGCCTGCGGATTTTTCGCTCTCCTCACGGCGAGTGCGTGGACGCTGGGCTGCGGAGGGGGAGGCGCAGGCCCTGTAGCGCCCCCGCCGCCTCCACCTCCCCCTTCTGTTTCGATGAGCCTTGAACCGGCGAACGCGTCGGTGCTGCTCGGAAACACGCAAGCGCTGACCGCGACCGTCACCGGTTCGGCGGATACCGCCGTCACCTGGACGGTGAACGGCGTGCCCGGCGGAAATGCGGCGATGGGCACGATTTCCGCGGCCGGCGTTTACACTGCGCCTGCAGACCTTCCGGCGGCGGCCAGCGCGGAAATCCGCGCCACGAGCCACGCGGACCCGACAAAATTCGCATCCGCGCAGTTCACTGTGGCGAGCGACATCGCCATCAGCCTCACGCCGGGCGCGGCCAGCGTTGAACTCGGCGCGGTGAAGAGCTTTCAGGCTTCGCTCGCGAGCAACGGCCACCCGGATCCAGCGATCCGCTGGAGCCTGGCGGGCGCGGCGTGCCCCGCGGCGTGCGGCACCATCGATGCGGCGGGAACCTATACGGCGCCGCAGATTTTGCCGGCATCGAACGTCACGGTCGCCGCCCAGAGCGTGGCAGACAGCTCGAAACAAGCGAGCGCCACGGTCTCGATTACGAGCACGTTTTCTCTGACGATTTCAGCGCCTGCGAGCCTCGCGGCAGGCGGAACGTCCCACATCACCGCCACACTCCAGCCGGTTCCCGGCTCAAACCCGAATGCGACGCTGAACTGGTCTCTTTCCGGAGCGGGATGCACGGGCGCGGCGTGCGGAACACTGGTGAGCGAAGGCGCATTTTCGACTACGGGCGGCGCCACGACGGCATCGGCCGGGTATACAGCGCCCAGCGTGCCGCCAAACCCGGCAAGCATCGTCATCACCGTCACACCACAGGCTGATGCGTCGCGCATGGTCCAGGCCAGCGTGACGATCACCGGAGGCGGAACTCTGGTGATGGTGCCCGCCTCGGCCACCCGCGCCGTGAATCACCGCATCACGCTCAGCACCGCGACAAGTAGCGCCGCAAATCCGGCTCTGAGCTGGAGCGTCAATGGCGTCGCCGGAGGGAACGCCACTGTCGGGCAGATTTGCGCCGCCGGGTCAATTCCCTGCCAGTCGGTGACGACGAGCACCGCCGCGCAGGTGGACTACCTCGCGCCGGGTGCGATTCCCGCGCCCAATCCGGTGACAGTCCGGGCCGTGAGCCCGGCCGATTCATCCCTGAGCGCCACGGCGCAGATCACGATCATCGCGCACATCGTCGTCACCGTGCAGCCATCCAGCGTGACGCTGGCGCCGGGAGTAGCGCAGGCGTTTTTCGCGAACGTTCTCGGGACGAACAACCAAAACGTCGTCTGGCAGGTGCAGGGCGTTGCGTGCGGCGGAGCGGGTTCGCCGTGCGGCACCATCGACGCGAACGGAATATACACGGCACCAACAACCGCCCCGGCAGGCAACACCGTGCAGGTGGTGGCGGTCAGCTCCGAGGACACCTCACAAACCGGGACGGCGAACGTCACCATCTCGTCCGGCCCCGCAATCCTCGGTCTACATCCAGCGAGTGTTTTCGCGGGGGGGACGGCCGGATTCACGCTGAAGGCGGACGGAAGCGGGCTGCGGGCATCGAGTCCGGGTCCGGGCTCTACGCTGGTCATCGGCGGAACGGCGCGGACAACGGCATGCGTGTCGGCCGCGGAGTGCACCGCACCCGTCACGGCCACGGATGTAGCGGCGGCGGGAACCCTTACGGTGCAGGTGCAAAATCCCGACGGGACGCGGTCGGGCAGCGTGACGCTCGTGGTTGTGTCCGCAGCGGGGACAGAAGATGTGATCGCGCTGACCACAGCGTCGCCGGCGGCGAGCGGAATGGACATCGTGGTGGTCGAGCCGACGACCGCAGGCGTCTCCGTACCCGGCGGGAGCGTGGACCTAGATGTCGCCGCCCTGGGGGTCTTCTCCACGGCAAACAACTCCTGCACGCTCGCGGGTAACCCCGTCGCCGTGCAGCGGCCCGCGACGGAGACTGCGGCGTTCGATCTTTGCATTTTTTCCGCGAGCGGTCTCGACACGAGCATGAACTACATCGTCTCCGGGGCGGGAGACGTCTCCGTCATCGCCAAGCAGCCCGCCGGGCTCGGCATCATTCATCTGACGCTGCAAGTTTCGAGCACGGCGCGGCCGGGCGCCCGAACGCTCTTTATCGAAAACATAAATCGGGACAAGACCGCGGCAAGCGGCGCTCTGGAGGTGCAGTGAAATGAACTACGTCCAACGCCGCCGGTTTCTGTGGATCTTGTTTCTCGCGGGGCTCGCCCTGCTCGCGGCCGTGGCCCAGGCGACGACATTTGCGCGGCTGCGGCTGGAAGAACTCGCACAGAAAGCTGCCGCGGTGGCGCGGCTGCGCTGCGTGTCGTCGGAGAGCCGCTGGTCGCAGGGAGAGATCTGGACCGATACCCGGTTCGAGGTGCTCGCGGCGGAGAAAGGCGCGCTTCCGCGTGTCGTGACGGTGCGCACTCCGGGGGGACGCGTCCGCGAGGTCGAATCTCATGTGGACGGGACGCCGCGCTTCCAGCCGGGCGAAGAGGTTTATCTCTTCTTGTGGGGGCAGCCCGGCGAACCGTATCGCGTGCTCGGATGGACGCAGGGAACGTTTCGCATTGGGAAGGACGGTGCGACGAAGCGAGAAACGGTCACACAGGATTCCGCGACGACGGCAATTTTCGATCCGCTGCGGCGCGAGTTTCGGGCCGAGGGTGTGCGAAAACTGCCCGTGGCGGAATTTTTGGAGCGGCTGCGGCGAGCCGTCGCCGAAGCACGGTAGGGGGAGAGGTATGAGAAATACTTTTCAAAGAACTGTGGCGGCAAGCCTGGGGTTTTGGATTGTTCTGTTTTCAGCGCAATCCGCCGGAGGGTATTCGTTCAACCAAATCGTCCCTGACCTGAGACTGCCGGGGACCGTCGCGGGAAGCTCGGCGTGTCCCATTCCGGCGCATCGCGTAACGGCGGCGAGGAGCCTCGCGGTGCGGTGGAGCACGATTCTGGGCACGAGTCCCGTGACGATTCTGACGCAAGACCAATCTTCGTCCGGGCGGCTGAATGAAATCGAACAGGCGATTCAGCAGTCGCTCGCGGTGTGGACGGGGGTTGCGGGAACAACACTGAAGCCCGCGGTGCTGGGACCGCTGTCGCGCGCGGCCCCGGCAAATGTCTGCGGCGCGGACGGGCTGAACTCGATCTGTTTCGATCAGAGCGATGCGGCGTTCACACCCGGCGTGCTGGCCTTCGCGCGAGTGATCGCGGCGGACCACCTCGGCGCGCAGGTGGGAAGCAGCGCGCCGGCCACGGAGATCGGCGAAATTCTGGACGCGGACATTTATTTCAATCCCGGAGATTCGCGCACCACGTTCGCCACGCCGGCGGCCCTGGCGAATTCGCCTTCCGCGTATGATTTGCAGTCGGTTCTGGCGCACGAACTGGGGCATTTCTTCGGTTTCAGCCATTCCGCCGTGTGGAGCGCGATGATGTTTCCCTTCGCACCGGCGCCGGGCACGTTCACCGGGACGCGGCCGAGCCTGCAACAGCCCGATGCGCCGCTCTCGGAAGACGACCGCACAGGACTCCGGGTGTTGTATCCCGACGCGGCTGATACGACGCACAGCGGGACGATCACCGGCCGCATCCTGGCGGCAAATCCACTTTCCTTGCCGGCGGTGCCGGCGGGCGTGACGGGAATTTTCGGCGCGCAGGTGGTGGCGCTGGACGCCGTGAGCGGCAACGTCATCGCAGGAGTCCTGGGCGGGTGGAGCTGCTCGGCGGCAGGACCTCCGCAGTTTGACGGAAGCTATCGCTTCCAACGGCTCGCGGTGGGCCCGGCGCAGAGCTACAAGATTTATACCGAGCCGCTGAACGGCGCGGCGGACCCGTCTACGGTGAGCAATGCGATTCGGACGCTGTGCAGGAACCTGACGACCGATCCCGGCTGGCCTTCCACCGCGGCGTGCGTGGTGCCGCCGGTAGACACGAGCTTCACGACGCGCGTCCGGCCTTCGCCCTGAAGCGAGGGACGAAACGGAATGAGCGGGAAGCCTGCTTCAGCGGCGGGCCGAACATAGCTCGCGGATCAATTGGGCCAGGACGCGTGCACAGGCGTCCACCGAGGCGAGCTCGACGTACTCTTCCCTACCGTGCAAGCCACGGCCCGCGGGGCCGAACACAACTCCCGGAATGCCCGCGGCCGCCAGCAGCGCGGTATCCGTCCAAGGGGCCATGCCCGCGACGCGCACCTCGCCCATGACGGCCCGGATGGCGGCAGCGGCGGCGCGGGCCAGCGGCGCGTCGGGTGAGATTTCATACGCGGAACGCGCGCCGAGCAGGCGGACCGAAGCGGCAAACTCCGGATCCGCTGCGCGCAATTCGGCGATGCACTGGCCGAGCTCTTCGCCGGCCGAGCGCTCCGTTTCGCGAGGCAAGAGCCTGCGTTCGTATTGCAGGCGGCATTCGGCGGGATAGCTGGAGAGCTCCTGCCCGCCGGAGATCAGCGAGGCGTGGAGAGATGCGTGGCCGAGAAGCGCGTGGGGAGTTTGCGCGCGTAACGATGCTTCCACGCCGTCGAGCTTCTGGAGGACGCTGCCCATCATTCGGATTGCGTCTTTTCCCTCCGCGGGCATGCTGCCATGAGCGGCGCGGCCGTGCGTGACGACTTCAAACCAAGCGTAGCCCTTGTGGGCAATGACAAGCTGCAGGTCCGTGGGCTCAAGCACCACGGCGCAATCGGCGGTGACGCGCTCTAGAAGCGCCGACGTGCCGATACTGTCGCACTCTTCGTCCACGACCGCGGCGAGGAGGAGAGGCTTTTCGAGCGCGAGGCCGTCGCGCGCCACAGCGAGAGCGGCGGCAACCATCGCAGCGACACCGCACTTGATGTCCAGAGCGCCGCGGCCATAGAGACGCCCCTCTTTTTCGATGGGGGTGAAGGGTTGGGGCATGTCGCCCGCGCCGACCGTGTCTATGTGCGCGAGGAGGGCGAGCGCGGCGCGCCGCTTGCCGCCAGCTCCAGCGGAGGGCTCCGGGCCGAGCCAGGCAACAACGTTGGGACGATCGGGGGCGGCCTCCTGGAGCTCTGCGCGAATGTGGTGCTGCTGCAGAAATTTGCAGAGAAACTGCGCGGCGTATTTCTCGCCTTTTGCTCCCGGGACAAGCGTGGGATTGACGGACTCGATGGCGACGAGATCGCGGAGGATCGCGTGAAGGAGCGCGCGGTCAATCTGCGGCGTCATGCGTCACCGGAAACAGGGTGGATCCAGCCGCCGCCGAAAAGAAGGCCGGGCCCGAGAGAAGCGAGAAAGATGGGCTTGCGGCTCGCCGCCGGGAGGGCTCCCTGCTCAATGAGGGCCGTATGCAGGGCGGCCGCGCAGGTGGTTGAGCCGAGATTGCCGCATTCCTTCGCAATGGGCGGAAATTTTTCCGGCGGCACGCGAAGCTGCCGCGCGAGAAGATCGACCAGACGGGGATTGGGCTGGTGGGTAGCGAACGCCGCGACGTCCTCGAGAGAGAAGCCGCTGCGGAGTTCCAGATCGTGAATGATTTTTTCCATGCGCGAGACGGCAGCACGGGAGAGCGCTTCCCCGTCGAACTTCACTTCCAGGGCGCCGGATTCGGCGGGAGCGACGCGGATGGCATCGGCGTATTGCCCGGCGCAACCGAAGTGGAAGTCTCCGAGCTGGTAGGGATTCTTTCCTCGTGCACTGGATTGGAGAAGAAAGGCGCTGGCGCCGTCGCCAAAAAGTCCGCCGAATTCGCCGGCGACGCGCCGGGGAGTGAGCGTCCGGCTGTGCACATCCGCGGTGAGGACGAGAATGGCGCGCGCGCCTCCGGCGGCGAGAAAGTTACGGGCGGCGGCAAAGGCATTGAGAAGGCCGAGACAAGCCCCACCGAGATCGAGAACGCCGCAGGTTTCCCGCGCTAGGAGCAGGGAGTGAAGCTGCGCTCCGAGAGAAGGATATCCCTGGTGGGTTTCACTGGTGGCGAAGATCCAGTCCAGTTCTTGCGCGCTGCACCCCGCAGCGGCGAGAGCCTGCGTGACCGCTTTTGCGGCTAGCGTAGTTTCCGTCTCGTCCGCGGCGGCTCGCGCAATGGAAACGATGCCCGCGCGCTTGCGCAGCTTTCCAATGGGCATGCCGAATTCCCGGTCGACGTCTTGGGAAGGGATGCGATTTGATCCAAGCGCTGAAGCAGATGAAATGAGGGTAGCCATTCGAATGTCCGAAGAGATTATCCTTTCGAGGGCGGAGTGGAAAGTCAAGAATGCTTCATCCTGAGGAGCGGCGGGAGCGATTTTCGAGGGCGGAGAGGACGCGGTCCAGCTCCTCGACGAGAGGCGTCGCTCCGGCGGCGCGAAATTCCTGAACCAGCGCGCGGTAATACCAGAGCGTGCCGTCTTTTCGGCCGTGGAAGCGCTCGAAGACGGAGTTGCCTTCGAGGCGGTGGTCGGCGAGAAGCTCGCGGGCGTTGGAAAGCTTGTCGGCGACGGAGACGAGGCGGATTTCGGCCGATTCCTGGCGCACGCGCGCGATGTAGCGCATTTTGCGCTCGCGCCAGGGCGGCTTGGGCGATTCGTGGGAGTCCGTGCAGCCCTCGACGATCCGGGCAACATGCGCGCCGAATTTACGGCGAATCTCGCGGAGGCGCGGCAGGCCGCCCTGGTCTTCGACCGCGTCGTGAAGCAGAGCGGCGATGACGGCGTCTTCATCGCCGCCGTGTTCGATGACGATTGACGCGACGCCCAGCAGATGGCCGACGTAGGGGCGGTCTTTTCCTTTGCGGAGCTGGCGGGCGTGCAGGCGCGCCGCGTAGCCGAGCGCTTGAATGAAGCGCGTGCTCAGTGGCGCCTGCTTAGTTTTCTCTTTCTGCATGCGCACGGGTTTCGCCACCGTTGGAAATGGACTCCATTCCAGTTTGCCGGGAAGAGTATGCCACGGGGAGCACCCGCATCCGAAGGCTCCGATCTCGGGCGGTCAGAAAGAGAAAAGAGATGTCCGTCTCACATTCAACGGAGCGGAGAAGTCCATTCCGGGGCGCCGGTTGAAAAGAATATCAACGCGGAGAGCAACATTTCTCGGGGGTTGGTAGCGCCAGCGGGAATCGAACCCGCATTTTAGCCTTGAAAGGGCTACGTGCTAACCGTTGCACCATGGCGCCGCCGAGGCGGGTCAGCAACCTTTCTAGGATAAGAGATATTGGAAGAATGAACAAGCCTAGCCCGCAAAAACACGAAATTCGAAAAGCGAAATCCGTAAAGAACCCTTCAGGATGGGCAGGCGAATTTCCGGTTTCGAATCTCGACGCTAGGTTTGGCGGTCCTGGAATTCTTCGTGCCAGGCCATCTGAATGCCCTCGAGCTTGCCTTCGTTGGAGGCGGCGGGGTCGCCGGCAAAGTCCGGCAGCTCGCAAACCCATTTGTGCAGGTCGGTAAAGCGGACGGTGAGCGGGTCGAGGCCTGGGTGGGCGTCGGCAAGAGCGATGGCGATGTCTTCGGCGTTGTCCCAGTTGAATTTCGGCATGGCGGCTCCTCAGCCTGAAAAACGAAGAGAGATTCCTCGCTCCGCTCGGAATGACAAGCCACTTTCCGGTGCGCGTCGCGTCAGTGGTCGGCTTCCTTGGCGTAGTTTTTGTTCCACTCGGGGATTTCGACGACGATGTCGGTCGTGCCGTCAGGAACGCACTGGCAGCCGAGGCGCGATTTGGGCGTAATGCCCGGCGCTTCGTCGAGCTGGTCGAGCTCGGCGTCGATGGCTTCGTTGCACGTCTCAAGACCCTGGTGAACGATGACGTGGCAGGTGGAACAGGCGCACACGCCGCCGCACGCATGGTCGAGGCCGATCTTGCAGCCCGCGGCAATATCCAGGATGCTGCCCGGCAGGCCATTGTGGCCATAGGGAACCTGCGACGGATCTACCTCGAACGACTTGCCGCTGGGAAGAAACGTGACCTTGTATTTCTTCGTGGCGGGTGTGTATTTGACTTCTTCGATATAGGGATTACTTCCGCCCATGGGATTCTCCTCTACCCCTAAACCTCGGCCAGACGACGGCCTTCGAGCACAGTCGAGAGAGCGCTGTTCATCATCAGCTCGGCCAAATGCATCGTGGCCAGATTCAGCTCGTCCATTCGCGCGCGCACCAGCTTGTAGTCGGCGCCGGCGGCAGCCTCTGTGAGCGCCGCGACGCAGGAGTCTATTTCCCGGCGCTCCTCCGGCGCGAGATGCGCCGCCGCTGCCGAAGCGAGTGCCTTGGAGGTCGCATGCAAAATGGATTCGGCTTCGGTGCGCGCTTCGATCAACTGGCGCTCGGCAAAATCCTGCTCGGCGTATTCGATGGACTCTTCGAGCATGCGCTCGACTTCGGCGTCGTTGAGGCCGTAGCTCGGCTGGACTTCGATCACGTGCTGCTCGCCGGAGCGAATGTCGCGCGCCGCGACTTGTAGAATACCGTTGGCGTCAATCAGGAATTTCACTTCGATGCGCGGCAAGCCAGCCGGCGCGGGCGGAGCCTTCAGAGTGAAACGCGCGAGCGAGCGGCAGTCCTTGGCCATCTCGCGCTCGCCCTGCACAACGTGAATCTCGATGCCGGTCTGGTTATCCACCCCGGTGGTGTAGAGTTCCTGCGCGCTCGCGGGAATGGTCGAATTGCGCGGGATGATCTTGGCGACGCCGCCCCCGTAGGTCTCAATGCCGAGTGAAAGCGGCGTGACGTCGAGCAGGAGCATGTCCTTGACGCCCTGGTCGAGAATGTTGGCCTGGACGGCCGCGCCGAGGGCCACGACTTCGTCGGGATTCAGCTCAATGTGCGGCTTGCGGCCAAAGAACTCTTCCACAGTGCGGCGAATGAGCGGCGTGCGCGTGGCGCCGCCGACCAGGACGACTTCGTCCATGCTGGTGGGCGCAAGCCCGGCGTCGGCGAGCACCTGCTTGACGGGCTTCATGGTGCGCGCGGCGATGGGCTCGATGAGCGTTTCGAGGGCGGCGCGGGTGAATTCGTGGACGTAGTTCGCCCCACCCGAAAGCGGGAAGCGCAGCGTCGCCTTGTCGGACTGCGAGAGCTCATGCTTGACGCGGATGAGTTCCTTGCGCAATTCCTGCACCGTCGCGGCGTGCTGCGTGATGTCCGTGTTGTGCAGGCGGCGAATTTCTTCACGGGCAAAGGATTGCAGCAAATTGTCAATGTCGTCGCCGCCGAGATGCGTATCGCCGTTGGTGGAGAGAACCTGGTAGATGTCGCCATCGGCGGTGGAGATGAGCTTCAGGACGGAGATGTCGAAGGTCCCGCCGCCGAGATCATAGACGGCGACCATGCCGCGCTTCTGCTCGTGCAACCCGTAGGCCAGCGCGGCGGCGGTGGGCTCGTTGACGAGGCGCAGGACATCGAGGCCGGCGATGCGTCCGGCGTCTTTGGTGGCTTGGCGCTGCGCATCATTGAAATAGGCCGGGACAGTGATGACGGCGCGGTCCACGGTGTCGCCGAAAAAGGCCTCGGCCCAGTTGCGCAGCTCCCGCAGGATGAAGGCGGATATTTCAGGCGGGGTGAAAATTTTCTCGCCGAGGCGGACACGGATGATATTCCGGCTCGACGGATCGATGCGAAATGGGAAGAGCTTCAATTCATCCTTGACGTCGGCGGGGCCGCGGCCCATGAGGCGCTTGACGGAATAGATGGTGCGCTCGGGCTGCGTGAGCAGGCGGCGCCGGGCAGGCTCGCCGACGATGATGCTGCCGTCGGGATCGAGGCTGACGACGGACGGGCAG
>JBGQHF010000055.1:0-21683 GCA_041497835.1 Terriglobia bacterium | reverse complement strand
GGACCTTCGCGAGCTTCGCCGCCCCCGCGGCGGTCGCGGTCGTGCTGATGATTACCCTCACGGCCGCTTCGCAGTACGGAGTGAGCATGCGCATGGCGCGGCTGCGGACCGAGATGGGCTCGATCGAAAAGACCCCGCAGGCGAGCCCCCTCCGCGTGGAGTTCGATCGGCTGCACAAGATGTCCGTGAAACTTGAATCCGGCGTCCTGCTCGCCGGCCTCGCCGCGCTCTACTTCCTTACCCGCGAAGTCTCACGCTAGTCCGCACATTCCCAGCAGAGGGGCCTTGCCCTTGTTCCAACCCAGGCAGGGGATTCTGCGCCTGCTTGTGCTACGTCGATTTCTGGCGGGTGGCCGGTTTGCGTCGCCGGATGGGGCCCTTCCGGCGGCGCTTTTTCGCTGGGGCGCGGCCGATCTTTCGAGCATTGCTTCCCGCGCGCTGGCACGCGCGCCACATATACCAGCTCGCGACCGTGCGATAGGGGCGCCAGCGCTCGCCGAATTTCGCCAGCTCTTTCGGCTTGGGCATGAACTTCTTGCCGTAAGTGAGCGCATAGCCTTTTTGCACGCCGAGGTCGTGAATCGGAAGAACATCGGGCCGGCCGAGCCGGAAGATCAAGAACATTTCAACCGTCCAGGCACCAATCCCGCGAACGGAGACGAGGCGGTCCACGAGCTCCTGATCGGACATCGTCTCGGACTCTTCCCGCGAAGGCACGACACCGTCGAGCGTTTTCTGCGCGAGGTCTTTCATCGCCGCGACTTTTGCGCCGGATAGTCCTGCTTTGCGCAGGACCCGCTTCGGCAGCCGCAGCATCTCTTCCGGAGCCGGCGCATGTCCATTTGAACCAAGTGCTCTCACTCTCGCGAAAATTGTCTCCGCCGCCTTTCCGGAAATCGACTGATGCGCGATTGATTCCAACAGCGTTTCATAGGGACTCTCGGTGCCGTCCGATTCCACGCGGTATTCGAGCGTGCCTTCCATTAGGCGCGCGAGTCTCGCGTCTTTGGCAGCCAACGTTTCCATTGCCAGGCGCAGGTCAAAGGGGGGCAGCCGTCTCTCCGTCATCTGGTTGTTTCTCCGGTCTTGAACATGGGCGGCAGATTATCAATCCTCGCAGGCCGCCACTGCAAGATTCCGTTCTCTCGCCAGGCCGAGGGTAGCGGTGAACCGGGTGTGTTAGCATACGTGGTTTATGCAAACAGGAATTATTGGACTGCCGCAGGTCGGCAAGACCACGCTGTTTCGAATCCTCACCAAGGCGCACCTGGACGCGAAATCGGCGGCTGCGGCGACGCATATCGGGGTGGCTAAAGTGCCGGAGCCGCGGCTGAACCAACTCGCGACGCTCTACAATCCGAAGAAGATCACGCCCGCCAGCGTGCAGTACGTGGACGTCGGCGGAATGCAAAAGGACCGCGCCCGCGATGCCACCGTGCTCGCGCCGCTGCGCGAAGTGGATGCGCTGGCGCACGTCATCCGCGTGTTTGACGATCCGTCCGTGCCGCACGCCGCCGGAAGCATCGATCCGCTTCGCGACGCCACCAACCTCGAGCTGGAGCTGATGCTTACCGACCTCGACCAGATCACCCGGCGCATCGAGCGTGTCGAAAAAGACCTCAAGAAGAAAAAGGAGCCTGTTCTCGAGCAGGAACTCGCTCTGCTCCAGCGTTGCAAGTCCGCCATCGAATCGGAGAAGCCCCTCCGCGAGCTCGAATTCACGCCGGAAGAACGCAAACTTCTCACCGGCTTCATGTTTCTCTCGCTGCGCCCGGTGCTTTACGTCTTGAACCTCGGCGACAATGAGGCCGCCGAGCTTTCGACGGCGGTCCAGCGCCATAAACTCGGCGCGCTGAGCGGCCGGCCAAACACCGCCGTCGTGCCGGTCTGCGGGCGCCTCGAAGCCGAGCTCGCCGAGATGGACGAGAAGGAAGCCGCCGAACTCCTCGCCTCCTACGGTTTGAGCGAACCGGGTTTGAATCGCCTCATTCGCGCGACTTACGACCTGATGGGCCTGATCTCTTTTTTTACGGCCGGCGAGCCGGAAGTCCGCGCGTGGACGATCCGCAAGGGAAGCACAGCCGTGAAGGCCGCGGGAGAAATTCACAGCGACATCGAGAAAGGCTTCATCCGCGCCGAAGTCGCGCGCTGGGACGACTTGCTCAAGGCAGGCAGCCTCGCTGCGGCGCGAGAGAAGGCGCAGGTGCGCCTCGAGGGGCGCGAATACATCGTCCAGGAAGGCGACGTCATCCTCTTCCGCCACAGCGGCTGACCCGTCATGACGGATTCCGAAACAACGCGCATCGCGATGGCCGCCGCTCTCGGCTTGGTGGCCGCAGGGGGCAATCTTCTCGGCGGCTATTTCGTCGTTCGCAAAGATTGGCCGCGCCAGTTCCTACAGTATTTTCTGGCGCTGGGCGCCGGCTATATGCTGGCGGTCGCTTTTCTCGAGATCATCCCGGAGTCCATCCGCCTGGCGGGAGACAGCGCCTTTCTGTTCGTCCTGGCCGGCTACTTTCTTGTCCATCTTTTCGAACACACGCTCGCACCGCATTTCCATTTCGGAGAAGAAACGCATCACGAAGAGATGCGGCACGAACACGCCGGCACCACGGCGCTCATCGGACTCCTGATTCACACGTTTTTCGACGGCGTGGCGATAGCGGCGGGCTTCCTCGTCTCGAGCTGGCTCGGAGCGGTTATCTTCGTGGCCGTTTTTCTGCACAAGCTTCCCGAGGGATTCACCGTGGCGTCGCTGATGCTGGCGAGCGGCAAGAGCCGCCGGACAGCGCTCCTGGCGTCGGTGCTGCTCGGGGTCGCGACAATATTTGGCGTGCTGTTGACGAACGTGTTGCGCAGCCATGTGGGCTACGCGCTGCCGCTCTCTGGCGGCGTGACTGTTTATGTGGCCGCTTCCGATCTCATGCCGGAAGTGAACCGCCAGCCGCGCGGGTGGGTGCCGCTTCTGGTCTTTCTCGGCGCGGCCAGTCTCTTTGCCCTCCACCATCTTTTCCATATTTAGCCCTGCCTGAATGGTTTGGTCTTGAGCCCACAATTCCACCCACCATTTATCCGCAGAAGGCGGCCTAAGTCTTTGAAAGTAAATACTTTAACTTGGATTATCCGCGGCTGCCTCCAGGCCGCCAGTTGGCGGATCCCACAACGGCACTCAACTCGTTGAATTCGCAACTTTTGACCCTCCTCGGGGTTCGATAGAATGTGCAGGTTATGGCCAGGTCGGACGTCCAACTGATGCTGGACGTGAAGGCGGGCGACGAGCAGTCGTTCGCGCTTCTCCTCCATCGCTATCGGACGCCGCTGGTCAATTTCCTGTACCGGATGGTTCGCAACCGGGCCATGGCCGAAGACCTCGCGCAGGAAGTTTTCCTGCGCGTCTATCGCGCGCGGAAAGGGTATGTTCCCAGCGCGAAGTTCACCACCTGGCTTTTCCGGATTGCGACCAACCTGGCGCTGAATTCGGTCCGTGACAACCGGCACCAGCAATTGGAGATTTCCATCGAGCAGCCGGGCAACGCCAACGCCGAAGACGGCGACGAGCGGCCACTGGATGTAGCCGACCGGCGGCCCGATATCGAGCAGCATCTGATCGAGGAGGCGCGGCGCAAAATGATCCGGCAGGCGATCGAGAAGCTCCCGGAAAAGCAGCGCGCCGCCGTTTTGCTGCACAAGTACCAGGAACTCGATTACAGCGAGATCGCAAAGATTCTGGAGTGCTCGGAAAGCGCGCTGAAATCGCTGCTCTTCCGGGCCTATGAAGCGCTCCGCGTGGAGCTGGCTCCGCTCGTGGCGCAGCAGTCGCGAAAATAAAGTTAGGAAGGGAAGGAAGTCATGAATTGCTCTTGGATGGAAAACCGGATTCTGCCGTACCTGGATGGCCGTCTGAAGGACGGCGAGCGGCGCAAAGTGGAAACACACCTGGCGGCCTGCGCGCCGTGCCGCGCGCGGGTAAACGAGTTTCGCGCCGTCTCCGACCTGTTGGGTGAGATGCCGAGCATCGCGGCGTCCCAGGCGTTTGACGCGCGCATGAACGCGCGCATCGCTGCGGAGCCGCCGCGGCAGGCGTGGTGGTCCCTGCTGATGCCTTCCCCGCGTGTCGCGTTCGCCGCTTCGCTGCTCCTTGTGCTCGTCGTGTGGACCGCTTCGCGCCCGGCGGACACCGATCTCTATCCGGATTACGCGCCAGCGAATATGGGCGCAAATGCCGATTTCCGTATGATGAAGGATCTTCCGGTGCTGGAAGACTACGATGTGCTCTCGAATTTTGAACCGCTGACGGATTTGCCGCCTGCGGTGCAGGCGGACCAGAACTGAACTGACAATTATGAAACTGCGGCTCCAACTCGTTCGCGGTCTGTTGCTCCTCCTAGGAATCTGCGGGCTCGTCTTGACCGCCGCAGCGCAGCAGCGTCCGCAGGACCGCAAGGAAGAGCGGCGCGCGCAACGCCGTGAGGAACGCCGCGAGCAGCGCAGAGAACAAAGGCAGCAGGAAGCTCAGCGGCCCCCGCGAGCGGACCGTCCGCAGCGTTCAGAGATGCCTCGCCCCGCAACTCCTCCACCGGAGATTCGCAACCGAGAGTCGTCTCCGCCGGAACGTTCGCGGGAAGGCTCGCGCGAGTTTGCGCCGAACCCGAACCGCGTGCAGCGCGATGACCGGCCGCGCGCCGGCGCGGCGCCGCCCTGGGTGGATCGTCTCCGCAATCTGCCCCCGCAGGAGCGCGAACGCGTTCTGCGGAACAATCAGAAATTCGGCTCTCTCCCGCCCGACCGGCAGGAGCAGATTCGCCGCCAGTTTCAACATTGGGATCACATGAATCCGCAGCAACGCGAAGAATTTCGCGATCGCGAGCGCGTCTGGCAACAGATGACGCCGGTGCAGCGCGACCACATCCGCAACGATGTGCTTCCGCGCTGGCAGCAGATGGCGCCGGAGCGCCGCCGCGCCATTCAGCAGCGCCTCCGGGTTCTCCGCGACATGCCGGAAACGGCCCGCAATCAGCGGCTCAACGATGCGAATTTTTCGCGTGGCATGAGCGACGAAGACAGGGCCATGCTCCGCGACCTCAGCCACCTCCACGTCGGCAGCGCGCCCGAACCGCCACCCGAGCCGTAGCGGCCCCCGGCAGGCCCCGGATCATTCTCGCGCCCGCTCCCGTCCGCATTGTCTTTGCTCCCTCCATGTCTCTGCGTTGACAATCGGCATCTTTCGGCGTCATGTTGATAGTTTCAAACGCGACGCATCCAACGGAAGGAGGACCAACCGCTTCGTGTACGCGCGCTTTCGCGCTCTTCAGCACCGCAATTTTCAGCTCTTCTTCGCCGGTCAGCTCGTTTCAATGATCGGCACGTGGATGCAATCCACGGCGCAACTGTGGCTTGTTTACAAGCTCACGGGGTCCGCTGCGCTGCTCGGACTCTTCGCCTTCGCCAATCAGATTCCGATCCTGCTTCTGGCGTCCATCGGCGGCTATGTCGGAGATCACTACAACCGTCACCGCGGTGTCGTCTGGACACAGACGGCCTCGATGCTCCTCGCTTTTCTCCTTGCGGTGCTCACACTGACTCACTCCGTGCAAGTCTGGCACCTCATCGCCATCGCGTTTCTCGTCGGCGTCGTGAACGCCTTCGACGTGCCCATCCGGCAGGCGTTTCTCGTCCAAATGGTCGGGAAAGAAGACCTTCCCAACGCCATCGCCTTGAACTCGTCCATCTTCAACGCTGCGCGCGTCGTGGGACCCGCGATCGCCGGGTTCGCCATCATCTGGATCGGGGAAGGTTGGTGTTTTTTTCTGAATGGAGTGAGCTTTCTCGCCGTGATTGCGGCGCTGCTCGCCATGCGCCTTGCGCGTTTCGAGCCCAAACCGAGCGAAGGCTCGGCCCTGAAAAATTATGTCGAGGGCTTCCGCTTCGTGATGAACGACCTGCCAATGCGCTCTGTGCTGCTTCTCCTGAGCTTGCTCAGTTTGCTCGGTTTGCAGTACTCGGTTTTCCTGCCGATTTTCGCGAACGATATTCTGGGTGGCGGGGCGCGGAGCCTCGGAATCCTGATGAGCGCGGCCGGCGTCGGCTCCGTCCTCGGTGCGCTGCACTTCGCGGCGCGGACCAATTACAAAGGTCTGGCGCGGTTTGTCGCCGTCACGTCCGCGACTTGCGGCGTGGGGATGATCGTTTTTTCGCAGTCACGAATTTTTCTTCTCTCCGCTGCCGTGTTGCTGTTCGTAGGCTTTGCCGCGACGGCACAGATGGCCGCGACGAACACCATCGTGCAGAGCCGCGCGCCCGAGGCGCTGCGCGGGCGCGTCATGGCCGTGTACGCCACGATGTTCATGGGCATTCAGCCCGTGGGTTCGCTCCTCGCGGGCTTAGTCGCCCGGCACATCGGCGCGCCGCGCACGTTCGCGATCTTTGGCGCCGTCTTGCTCCTCGGCACATTTGTTTTTGTCTTCCGCGTGCTCGGGCGCCTGGAACAGCAGCGCGCCGCCGCGTCTTAGGCAGGATTGGGGCGGTAGAGCCAGTCCGCTTTTGTGGAGCTCTCCGCCGACCGCCCGGCGTTTGCCGCGGCAACGATTTCGTCCACGCGCTTCCGCTCCGGCGCCAGCGAGCAGACGGGATCCGTGGCGGCCGCGTCACCCGTGAGCAGAAACGCCTGGCAGCGGCATCCGCCGAAATCTTGCGCGCGCCGGTCGCAGCTTCGGCACGGCTCCGACATCCATTCCTCTCCGCGGAACTTGCAAAAAGCTGCCGACGACTCCCAGATCTCCCGCAGGCTTCGTTCCCTCACGTTTTCGAAACGCATCCCGGGAATGACTTTGGCCGCATGGCAGGGAAGCGCGCTTCCCTCCGGTGTGATGAGCAGGATCTTGCGCCCCCAGCCGCCCATACACGCTTTCGGATACCTCGCGTAGTAGTCCGGCACGACGTACTCCACGCGTATCTTTCCGCGCAGGCGGGTTTCCGCTTCCTTCAGGATGGCCAGCGACCGGTCCAGTTGGGAGCGCGTGGGGAGCAGGCGCTCGCGATTGGCGAATGCCCAGCCGTAGTACTGCACGTGGGCGAACTCCATACGCCCCGCGCCGGATGCTTCGCCGAGCGCGATCATCTCTTCGATCTGCCCGAGGTTACTGCGGTGAATCACGAAATTCAGCGTCAGGCCGACGCGATAATCCCGCAGCCAGCCGAGCACGCGCAGTTTGTGTGCGTGGGCGCGTGCTCCGGCAAATTCGTTCGCGCTCTCTTCGCGCGCCCCTTGAAAACTCAGTTGCAGGTGATCGAGTCCCGCGCCGACGATCTCCTCGAGCCGGGCTTCATCGAGCGGCAGCCCCGAGGTAATCAGGCTGACGTACAGGCCCGCGCCCCGCGCCGCGCTGATCAGCGCTGTCAGGTCCGGACGCGCCAGCGGTTCGCCGCCCGTCAAATCCGCTTGCAGCACGCCGAGCGCAGCCGCTTCCTGAAAAACGCGCGCCCATTCCTGTGTCGAAAGCTCGGCCTCGCGCCGGGCCAGCTCCAGCGGATTCGAGCAATAGACGCAATGCAGCGGGCACCGGTGCGTGAGTTCGGCGACAAGAGCGAGCGGCTGAGGAACAGCGGTGGTCATTCAAAGTCGAGCGCGCGCCGCTCG
Organism: Terriglobia bacterium; assembly: GCA_041497835.1. GTDB lineage: Bacteria > Acidobacteriota > Terriglobia > Acidiferrales > UBA7541 > Acidiferrum. The sequence continues at coordinate 14,047 of JBGQHF010000055.1, read as the reverse complement.
TGCAGCAGCGCGAGATAGCCCAGGATGTCCCCCTCCACTTTCTTGGGGTCGGCTTTCGCGTAGAGCTTTTGCAGCTCGGCGATGATCTGCTGCACGGTGTGCTTGCCGTCGCAGCGGTTGACAATTTCAAGACTCGGGCCGTTCAGCCGCAGTGCACGCTCCGGCATCTGGAGCACCCGCGGCTGCTGGCTGTTTTCATTCAACCGGCAGCCCGCGGCAAGCCGCGGTCTCTGGTCCAGTTCCGGCGTCATTGAGTATCCTCGGCGGGCTCCGCGGGGCGAAATGCGCCGGGCGGCGGCCAGCCCGGCAGAACGTACGCAAAGTAGAGCGCATCCAGCATGGCCCAGAGAATGTCGCACTTTGCGCGCAGCGCGCCCAGGGCTTTCTCCTGTTCCTCGCGAGTCCCCGCGTGCCGCACGACCCACGCAAGCGCGAACTCCGCGTCATCGGGGGCCTGTGTCAGCCGCCCCTGAAAATAATCGAGCCCGCCCGAGAGCCACGGATAATGCCGGCGCAGCCGGTCCATCCGCAGCGCGATGAGCTTGCCGGAAAATAGCTCCGTCAGAGAGGAGGCCACCGCCTCCAGAAACGACCGCGAGCTCACCAGGTGCACATAGGCCTCGACGGCGTAGCGCGTCGCCGGCAGTATCCCCTCGCCCCGCTGGGCATCCTCTCGGGAAAGCCCGGTTGCTTCCACCAGCTTCAGCCATTTTTCAATTCCGCCCGGCTGCGTTTCCTCGCCGTCATGATCCAAAATTCGTTTCCGCCAGGCGCGGCGAAACTCCGGATCAGCACTCCGCGCAAGGATCGCGGCGTCTTTGACCGGAATGTGGCTCTGATACGCGTAGCGGTTCAGCGCCCAGGCTTGAAGCTGCCCGCGCGTCAGCTTTCCTTCATGCATCAGCAGGTGAAACGAATGTTTGTGATGATAGCGTTCTTCGCCTATGGCGTGGAATCGCGCGATGAATTCCGCTTCGGAGAGCAGCGCCCCGGGGGAAAGAGGGTTCACAGTTGAAACTCCATCCCATCATATGCAATTTCCCATCCCGCATCCCGCACCGCGCGGTGTGCCGCACTCTCCTCATCCAGAACGGGGTTCGTGTTGTTCATGTGGATGAGCGCGCGGCGCTTGCCAGGCGCCAATCGTAATTGGGCGAGAAGGCCGTCGGCGCCGGAAAGCGGCAAGTGGCCCATCTGTCGCGCCGTCTTGCCGCCGCTCTGTATCTTGGCCAGCTCGTCGTTGTTCCAAAACGTACCGTCCAACAGCGCCAGTTCGCTTTCCGTGGCTCGCCGCTTCCAATCCTCGCTCCGGCCCGGCAGACTCGGCGCATAAAGAAATCTCTTCTCGTCCTGAACCAGTTGGATGCCGATGACAGCTTCTTCCTCCGGCAGGCTTCTTCGCAGGTGCTCGCCCAGGTAATCCGGATAGCTCCCGCCTAGCGGCACAGCGGTACAGAAAATACGCGGTTTGGCTCCGCCCTGATCCTGCGCTGTCAGGGGGGTTAAACGGTCCAGTTGCAGAACTTCCCAGCGTACAGGAGGGTTGGAGCGTGTAAGCGTGCGAAAAAGGCTGTTTTCCTCCGTGAGCACGCGCCGGACAGGCAGCGTCGAATAGATGCGCAGCGGCTGGAATTCGCGCAGGTGCAGAAGCCCCATCACACAATCCACATCCGCGCTCGTCAAAATCACCGCTGCGATGGGCGTGCTGCGCGTCTTGCCGGCCGGCGCAAACTCGGGATGTCCCGAGAGTTGTTGTCTGAGATCGGGAGACGCGTTGAGGAGATACCAGGAGGAACTATCCGGCGATACCGCGATTTGCGCCTGCGTGCGCGCGCGGCCTTTCAGGAGCCCGCTGCGCAGACCGCTGCAGTTGGAGCATCCGCAATTCCACTGGGGGAATCCGCCCCCGGCGGCCGAGCCGAGGACCTTGATACGCATTTAGAGTCTAGAGTTCGGCGTTGGCGTAGGAGCTGACTTCGCAGTTCAGATCAATCTCTTCATGCTGTGGTGTTACCCATTCCATGGAGGCAGCTCCCTTCCTGCGCTGGCCTGATCGGCTTGCGGGTGCTTCGCCAGCCAAGCAGAGTATAGCGTTGCATGCCGGGGCAGACAATCGGTTTTCCGGCCCATGCCCGCCGGGACACCTCTCCATGGCACGCGCGCCGCGCGAGCGTAGGCTGGTGCGCGGCGGAGAATCACACCACCACGCCTCGTTGTTGCCGGCGCAAAAGAACACCATCCGTAGCGGCAATTTCTCCATTTCTCTTTCACCTTGCCCTGCCCGGGAAGATTAGAAATTTTTATTGCACATTTTGCGATTTCCTCTTGACAAGCACCAAAACCCGCCTATGATGTGGGCGAAAGTGGTGGAAAGTGGTATAAAGTAGGGGCCGGTAGGGCAGAGTAGAAGCCAGTAGGGCGGTACGGGGGCTTCTCCATGGATGGTGTGATTCGGGGCTGTTCCAACCTCTCTTACAGTGGGTCGCATGAAGCTACGGGGAAACTGTCCGGCGAAGGTGGACGAGAAGGGCAGACTGAAGATACCCGCCGTGTTTCTGGACGCACTGAAAGAGTACGGCAGCCAGTTCTACATCACCAGCAGCACGGGCGAATCCGCAAGAATTTATCCGATGAAGGTGTGGTCCGGGATTGAGGACAAGCTCGAAAAGGTCTCCTCGCAGAACCGGGCCAAGCGGAAGTTCCTGATGCGAACGAGCTATTTCGGGCAGACCGTGGAGATGGACGGGCAGGGAAGGGTGCTCCTGCCGGCAGTCCTCCGCGAGGCCGCGAAGATGAAGGGCGAGGTGGATGTCTTCGGAAACCTGGACTATCTCGAGGTCATGAACCACGCCCGCGTCCTCGAAGACCTGAAGAATTCGCCGTTCACGGAAGACGATTACAAGGCTCTGGAAGATCTTGGGATCTAGGGATTGAAGGAATTAGGTGCGCCGCCTGTGGGGAGCGAAGCCCAGCCACACACGCCGGTGCTCTTGCAAGAGGTGCTGGAATGGCTGCGAATAAAGCCCGGCGGAACGTACATCGACGCAACGCTCGGAGCGGGCGGACATTCGGAAGCAATCGCCCGGCACCTGACCTCTGGCAGGTTGATCAGCCTGGACCGGGACGCACAGGCCATCGAGCTGGCGCGGGAACGGCTGAAGATCTTTGGGGCGACGGTGACGCTGGTGCAGTCCCCGTTCTCAAGGATTGCGACGGTCGCGCAGGCGCTGGAGGTTCCTCCGGTGGACGGCGTACTGGCCGATCTGGGGGTTTCCAGCATGCAGCTTGATCGCCCCGCGCGAGGGTTTTCGTTTAGAGAAGCGGGTCCGCTGGACATGCGCATGGACGTCCGCGAAGCCGAAACGGCAGGAGAGATTGTGAATCGCTGGCCGGAAAAAGAATTGGCCGATCTGCTCTATCGCGAAGCCGAAGAGCACGATTCCAGAAGAATCGCCAGGGCCATCGTTCGCGCGCGTCCCCTCCGGGACACCGCGCACCTGGCAACGGTTGTGGCAGGGGCCCGGAAACAATGGGGAAGGCAGAGACTGCATCCCGCGACAAAAACATTTCTGGCGCTGCGGATAGCGGTGAATCGAGAGATGGAGGAACTCGGGCAGTTTCTTCTCCGGACCCCCGCCACATTAGCTTCGGGCGGCCGCTGGGTGGTGCTCAGCTACCATTCCCGCGAAGACCGCCTCGTGAAACACGCTTTTCAGGAAGGGGAGCGGAATGGGACGCTCCGGAATTTGACGAAACACGTGATTCCGCCCAGCGAGGAAGAAGTGGCCAGAAATCCGCGGGCGCGCAGCGCGAAACTCCGTTGCGCCGAGAAAGTGTGAGCATTTTGCGCAACCGAAAGCGTGTTCGTGCCACCGAGTTCCACACTCTGAAGAAGATTGATAATTCGCGGCTCACCCGAGTTATCCAGCCCGCCCGGGCGCGCGATCTCCTGCGCACGGTGGCCTTGTGGTGCGCCGTGGCCGGATTCTTTCTTTTGTACGGCTACCAGCGCTTCCGCAGCATTGATTTAAGTTTCCAGCTCGAGGACCTGAAGGCGAGGCAGGTGCAGGCTACCTCGCTGAATACGGAGCTCAAGCTGGAGGTGGCCGGGCTGCGGAATCCCATGCGCATTGACCTGATTGCGCGCAAACAACTTGGCCTCACCGAGCCGCTGCCAAGTCAAGTCGAGCTCAGTACAGGGCTGAGCGGAGCCGAAGTCGCCTCCGTCCGCTACGCGCGCGCGGCCCATTCGCAGTAGCCGCAGCGGGAAATGGAGCGAGCCGGGGCGAATCCCGGAAAGGATGGGTTTCCTAAGATTGACGACCCAGCCGGAAAACCTGCCGGCCTGACAAACCATGCCGCAGCCACGTTCCCACGTCCGTTTGCTCATGGTTGCCGGCGTGGCGGCGTTCTGCATGCTGTCGGTCACGTGCCGGCTCGCCTATCTGCAGCTCATCCGTTACAGTGAGTATCTGGGCCGCGCCCAGCGTCAGCAGCAGCGCATCGTAGAGGTCACACCCCGCCGCGGCGCCATCTACGACCGCAACCTGCATCCCCTGGCGATGAGCATCCCAGTGGATTCCTGTTTTGCCGTGCCGTCGGAAATCAAGAACACTCAGCTCGCGGCGCGGCTGCTCTCCAGTGTCCTGGGCATTCCGCGCGAAGTTCTGGAAGCGCGCCTGGATCCCGGTCGCTCCTTCGTGTGGGTCGCGCGAAAGCTGCCGCCGGACAAGATGCAAGCCATCGCGGCGCTCAATCTGCGCGGCGTCTATTTCCAGAAGGAAAATCAGCGCTTTTATCCCAAGCGTGAGCTGGCCGCGCACGTTCTCGGCTACGTGGACCTCGACGAGAAGGGGCTCGGCGGCATCGAGTACGCGCTCGACGGTCAGATCCGCGGCAAATCCGAAAAAATTCTGGTCCTGGCTGATGCCAAACGGCGTTGGTTCGACGCCACCGAAACCTCGCGCGAAGCGGGCGCCAACGTCATTCTCACGCTCGACGAAAAGATTCAATACATCGCCGAGCGCGAGCTGGCCGCGGCCATCGCCCGCACCCACGCCATCGCGGGCACCGTCATCGTGCAAGATCCCGGAAACGGCAAGATCTTCGCCATCGCCAACTGGCCGCGCTTCAATCCCAACGCCGTGGGAGACAGCACTGCCGAATCGCACATGAACCGTGCCGTCAGCGCGCTCTATGAGCCGGGCTCGACCTTCAAACTGATTACGCTTGCCGCGGCTTTCGACGAGCACATCACCCGACCGGGCGAAATATTCGATTGCCAGAACGGCGCCGTTTATATCGGCGGTCATCGCATCCGCGATCACAAGCCCTTCGGCATTCTCACCGTTTCGGACATCCTCGCGCAGTCGAGCGACGTCGGCGCCATCAAGATCGCGCTCCGCCTCGGCGCGCCGAAATTTTACGATTACATCCGCGCATTCGGCTTCGGCACGCCCACCGGCGTGGACCTTCCGGGCGAAAGCAAGGGATTGGTCCGGCGGCTCGAGAACTGGACGCCGGTCTCGCTGGGTTCGATTTCCATGGGGCAGGAAATCGGCGTAACTCCGATTCAACTGGTCGGCGCCGTCTCCGCCATCGCCAATGGCGGACTTCTTCACAAGCCGCATGTCGTGCAGGAGCTCCGCCGTGGAGAGGAAGCGCTCCCGCTTCCGGGGGCGCTTGCGCCCGCGGAGCCGAAGCGCGTGATTCGTCCCGAGACCTCCGCCACGCTCCGCCGCTTGATGGAAGGCGTCGTCCTCGAGGGTACCGGCAAACTTGCGCGCCTGGACGGATGGACGGCGGCCGGTAAGACGGGTTCCGCGCAGAAGATTGATCCCGCCACGGGCCGCTACTCACCCACGCAGTTCATCGCTTCGTTCACCGGATTCGCGCCGATCAATTCTCCCGCGGTCACAATTCTCGTTTCGCTCGATTCCCCGATCGGATTGCGCGAAGGCGGGCAAGTCGCCGCTCCGGTCTTCAAACGCATCGCCGAGCAGGTGCTGGCCTATCTCGACGTGCCGCGCGACGTTCCCGTCAGCCCCCGGCTGATGCAGGCTTCCCACCGCGCGAAGGCCACCGGCGAGATGAGCGCCCTCGAGGATTTCACCCCTGTCGATTTCTCGGCACAGCCCGAAGCGGCCCCAGTGGAATCTAACAGTAAGGCGAACAGGAAGCCGGAGATTCCGGCCGTCACCGTCGCGGTGGGCGAGGGCGGAGACATGGCAGCGCCTTCCCTTCGCGGCAAGGCCATGCGCGATGTCACCCGCGAGTGCCTCAGCCTCGGCCTCGACCCCGTTCTGGTTGGCACCGGGGTTGCTACCGAACAATCTCCGGAGGCAGGCGCGAAGCTGCGGCGCGGCAGTAAAATAGTCGTACGCTTCGGGACGCAGCCGACGCCATTGCCCCGGCAGAGCACGAGATCAAGCGGTAGGACGGGAAGAGGCAGATGACCACGGGATTGCATAGCACAGCGGCTTGCGACGACGCACGCGGGGACGGCGGATCGAATACCCTCGCGAAGGGCAGAGATGGGCTGCGCACGATGAAACTCGGCGAGCTGCTGGGGGGTATGGACCGGGTCTCCGCGTCCGTCCCCGCCGACATGGTAATCCGGCAGGTCGTGTGCCATTCCGCGAAAGCACGGCCCGGCGCCATCTTTTTTGCCCTCCACGGCGCAAAAGCCGACGGCAACACGTATGTTGCCGACGCCCTCGCGCGTGGCGCCGCGGCCATCGCCAGCGAGGAGCCTCGTCCGGCCGGTGTGCCCTCCACCGTTGCCTGGATTCAGGTCCGCGAGCCGCGCAAAGCTCTGGCCATCGCCGCCGCCAACTTTTTCGGACACCCCTCGGAAGCGTTACAGCTTGTGGCGGTCACCGGCACGAACGGCAAGACCACAACCACGCACCTGGTGGATGCGATTATCAACGCGGCCGGGGCGAAGACCGGCCTCTTCGGGACCATCGAATATCACACGCCGCAGGGTTCCTATCCCGCGCCGAATACCACGCCCGAGTCGGTGGACTTGCAAGGCTTTTTTGCCGAGATCCGCGACGCCGGCGGCCGCTACGCCGTTCTCGAAGCAAGCTCTCACGCTCTTTCCCTAGACCGCCTGTGGGGCTGCCGCTTTGCCGTGGCCGTTTTCACCAACCTCACCCGCGAGCACATGGATTATCACAATACCTTTGAGGACTATTTCGCTGCCAAGCGCCGCCTGTTTGAAGGAACGGGCGCGGACGCTCCGGCGTGCGCCGTCGTAAACGCGGACGATCCCTACGGAAATCGGCTGGCCGGTCTGGCGCAGAAAACTCTTACTTACAGCCTGCAGGAACACGCGGACATCACCGCGAAGAAATTTAGTCTGTCGTTTTCCGGCCTGGCATTCACGGCGCATACTCCCGCCGGAAAAATCGCCGTCCAGTCGCCCCTGGTCGGCCGCATCAATGTTTACAATCTGCTCGCCGCCATCGGCGCGGCGCAGGCGCTGGGCTTTTCAAACGAAATCATCGCCCGCGGCATCGCCAATCTCGAAAGCGTTCCGGGCCGCTTTCAGCGCCTGGACCTCGGGCAGCCGTTTCAGGTCATCGTGGATTACGCGCACACCGACGATGCCCTGGAGAATCTGATCCGCACCGCGCGCGAGCTCAATCCCAAGGGCCGCGTCATCACGCTATTCGGCTGCGGCGGTCAGAAGGACCGCACCAAGCGCCCCGTCATGGGCGAAGTCGCCGGCCGCCTCAGCGACCTCACCATCCTCTCCAGCGACAACCCGCGCGCCGAGGATCCGCTCAAGATCATCAGCGACATCGTCGTGGGCCTGCAGAAAACCGCCGGCAAATATCTGATCGAACCGGACCGCGAAAAGGCCATCAGCCTGGCGGTCGACGAAGCGCGCGCGGGGGACATGATCCTGCTCGCCGGGAAGGGCCATGAAAACTACCAGATCATGGCCGATCGGACGTTCGAGTTTGATGACCGCGAGATGGCGCGGCGCGCCCTGCAGGATCGTGGTTATGGCGGGCCGCAAAGCAGCCCAGGGTTTGGCACGTGACGCGCTCTCCCGGTTAGGGCAGGGCGCGGCGCGAGTCCGAGGCATACTTCCGAAAGGAGGAACCCTCAGAACCGGTGAGACCTGGCCGACACTCGGGGAACCCGCGGAACGCTAATCCGTTGAGGGATTTATGCGGTGGACGCTTACACAAGTGGCTGGCGCTTTGGGTGTTGCACCGGGCGCCGGGCTCGACCCCCTGGCCCGGATGGCCGGCGTGTCGATTGATTCTCGCACGGTTCGAGCCGGAGAACTGTTTATCGCGATCCACGGTCCGCGTCATAACGGACACGACTTTGTCGCCGCCGCGCTCGATCGCGGCGCGCTGGCCGCGGTGGTGGCGCGTGCCGAAACCGGCCGGTACCCGGACGCTGTTCGCGGGCGCTGCTTCGTTGTGGAAGACACCTTCCTCGCGCTGCAGCAATTGGGCCGGGCGCAGCGGGAAGCGTGGGGCCGCCGCATCGCCGGCGTCACAGGGTCCGTGGGCAAGACCACGACGAAAGAGATCCTTGCGGCCCTGCTGGGCGCGAGGTTTCGCGTTCTGAAATCCGAGGGCAACCTCAATAACGAATACGGCCTGCCGCTGACGCTCTGCCGGCTCGAAGAAACGCACGAAGCGGCGGTACTGGAGATGGGCATGTCGCGCCGCGGCGAACTGGCGCGGCTGGCTGCGATGGCCAAGCCGGATGTCGCCGTGGTCACGCGGGTGACGCCCGCGCATCTCGAATTTTTTGCTTCGCTGGATGAAATCGCGCTTGCGAAGCGCGAGCTGGTCGAAGGCCTGAACGGTGCGGACTCGGTGGCCGTGCTCAATGCGGACGATCCCCGCGTCGCAGGATTCGCCGCGCACGCGCCCGGCCGCGTGCTCACGTACGGCGTCGAAAAGCTCGCGGATTTTCGCGCGGAAGCCATCGAGGACCGCGGCGCGCTCGGCTCCTCGTTCTTGTATGTGGCGCCGGCGGGGCGCGCGCGGCTGGAGTTCCCGCTTCCGGGGCGGCATCTGATCTCGAATGCCTTGGCGTCACTGGCGGCCGCCACCGTGTGGGGTGTCGGCGCCGCGGATGCGCAGCGCGTTTTTCCGCACTTGCGCCCGGCGGCCATGCGGGGAGAGCTCTTGCGTTTTGACGATGGGGCCGCGGTCATCAACGACAGCTATAACGCGAGTCCGGCATCGCTCGCCGCAGCGATCGAACTTCTCGCCGCAACGCCGAATTTCCGCCGGCGGATTCTCGCCGCCGGCGAAATGCTGGAGCTCGGTTCGGCCTCGCCGGACCTGCACCGCGAGGCGGGCTGTGCGGCCGCAAAAACCGGCAAGGTGGATTGGATCCTCAGCGTGCAGGGCCATGCCGCACAGATTGCCGAAGGCGCCGTCGCGGCCGGATATCCGCGCGGGCAGACAAAGCATTTCGCTTCGTCCGCGGAGGCCGCGGATTTCCTGGCAGGCTTTCTGCGGCCGGGCGACCTCTTGCTGGTGAAGGGCTCGCGTGGCGTAAAAATGGAGCGGATCATCGAAGCGCTCCTCGCGCGGCACACGCTGGTCGGCGCATCGTCCGGACGAGCGCCGGACCCGGGAGGGCATCGCTGAGATGCTCTACTACCTCTTTTACGAGCTGTTGCGCCCGTATTTCAGCCCGTTCAACGTGTTTCGCTACATTACCGTGCGCACGGCCTATGCCAGTCTGACCGCGCTGTTTCTCTCGCTCGTTCTCGGTCCTTGGGTGATTCGGAGGTTGCGCGAGCTGCAGATCGGCCAGTACATCCGCGAGGAAGGCCCGCAGGAGCACCGCAAGAAGGCGGGAACGCCGACGATGGGCGGCGTGCTGATTGTGATCGCCACGGCCGTGCCAACTCTGCTCTGGGCCGACCTGACAAATATCTTCGTGCTGCTTTCGCTGTTCTCCCTGATCGGTTTTGCGGCCATCGGCTTCGCCGACGACTATTCCAAAGTCGCCAAGCGCCACAACCGCGGCATGAGCGGCCGCCAAAAGCTGTTTCTCCAAAGTTTCATCAGCGTGGTGGTGGGCGTCGTTCTCCTGGTTCTTGCGACGTATCGCGCCTATTCCACCGATCTGGTCTTTCCTTTTTTCAAGCGCGTTCACCCGGAACTCGTCATTCACTCCCTGATGCATCACCCGTATCTTTGGCCTCTTGCGTTTGTTCCGTTTCTAGCGTTCATCGCTATCGTTATCGTAGGCTCGTCGAATGCGGTAAACCTCACGGACGGCCTCGATGGCCTCGCCATCGGCTGCACGGTTATTGCGGCGGGCGCGCTCACGGTCATCACCTACGTCAGCAGCAACTATCGCTGGGCGACCTACCTCGAGATTCCGTACATCCCGCGCGTGGGCGAGTTGACGGTCTTTTGCGGTGCTCTGGTGGGCGCTGCGCTCGGATTCCTCTGGTACAACGCGCACCCTGCCGAAGTGTTTATGGGAGATGTCGGCTCGCTCGCCCTTGGCGGCACGCTCGGCGTCATCGCCGTGATCATCAAGCAGGAGATCCTCTTGTTCTTCGTCGGCGGAATCTTCGTCATCGAAGCGGTGTCGGTGATTCTGCAGGTGGCCTCTTTCCGTCTCACCGGCAAGCGCATCTTCCGCATGGCGCCCATCCATCACCACTTTGAGTTGGGCGGATGGAGCGAATCGAAAGTCATCGTGAGGTTTTGGATCGCAGCGCTGGTCTTCGCCCTCGGCGCGCTGACGACGCTGAAGTTGAGGTAGCCGGCAGCTGCGGCAAAGGAATTCAAGAAGAATGCCGGGAACAATCGACCTTCGGGGAAAGCGGGTGCTGGTCGTCGGACTGGCGCGCACCGGTGTGGCCACGGCTCTTTTTTGCGCCGCGCGCGGCGCTACGGTGACCGCGACCGAATCCCGCATGGAAAGCGAAATCGGCGATGCGCTGGCGAAGCTTCGCGCGGCGGGTTGTGCCCTCGAACTCGGCGGCCACCACGATCAGACCTTTCTTTCGCAGGACTTGATCATCCCGAGCCCGGGTGTTCCGTCCGAGGCGCCGCTCCTCCAGGCAGCGCGCGCGCAGGGAATCGCGATCTGGAGCGAAATGGAGCTGGCTTATCGCTTTCTCAAAGGGCGCCTCATCGGTATCACCGGCTCGAACGGAAAAACCACAACCACCTCGCTCATCGCGCACCTGCTCGACTCTGCCGGCCTGCCGGTGATACTGGCCGGAAATATTGGCACGCCGCTCATCGCCCGCGTGGAGGAAACGAGCGAAAGAAGCATCTCCGTCGTCGAAATGTCCAGTTTTCAGCTCGAGCTCATCACGACGCTTCGCCCGGACGTCAGTGTCTTTCTCAACCTCACGCCGGACCATCTCGACCGTCACGGCTCGCTCGATGCCTACGGCCGCGCGAAGGCGAGGATTTTCGAGAATCAGACGGAGACAGACTCCGCGATCCTCAATGCGGATGACCCGCTCACCGCGCAGTTTGTTCCGTCGCGGCCCCAGGTTTTCTGGTTTAGTCGCAAGCAGAGGGTCGCGCAGGGGACTTTCGTCCGCGAGGATCAAATCGTTTTCCGCCGCGACGGCATGGAAGAGGTTCTGCTTCGCCTCGAAGACATTAAGTTGGCTGGTGCGCACAATCTGGAAAATGTGCTCGCCGCGGCTCTGGCCGCGCGCCTCGCCGGCGCCGATGCCGCTGCCATCGCGCGCGGTGTGCGCAGCTTCGCCGGTGTCGAGCACCGCCTCGAATTCGTCGCCGAGATTCGCGGCGTCCGCTACTTCAACGACTCCAAAGCCACCAACGTGGACGCCACTCTCAAGGGGCTCGACGCGTTTCCCGGCCGAATCCTCGTGATCCTTGGTGGAAAAGACAAAGGCAGCGACTACACCGTCCTGCGGCAGTCGCTGCGCGAAAAAGCCATCCTCGTCCTGCTCATCGGCGCCGCCGCGGAAAAGATCGAATCGCAGATTGCCGGCAGCACCGCCATCGAGCGGGCCGGAACTCTCGAACGCGCGCTCGAGATCGCCGGGCATCGCGCACAACCGGGCGATATCGTGCTCCTCGCCCCCGCCTGCGCCAGCTTCGATCAATTTCAGAACTACGAGCACCGCGGGCGAGTCTTCAAACAACTCGTCCGCCAGCTCGCAGCCAATCCCCGCGAACAGGCCGCCGAGGCTTCTGCCCCTATTCGGTCGGGAAAGATTGGAAAGGGGTAATCGTGCCGCGCCGTCTGGAGATGGATCGCTGGCTATTCGGAGTCACGCTCGCACTCTGTTTTGTCGGCGCAGTCATGGTGTACAGCGCCTCAGCGGTCACTGCCGGCGAAGCGTACGGTCACTCCGCGCATTTTCTGCTACGGCAGATCATCTGGCTGGCGTTCGGTATTGGCGGCATGGTCGCCCTCATGCGCCTCGACTATCACCGGCTCCGCGAACCCGCGGTGGTTTTTTCGGCCCTCACCGTCGTTTTTGTGATGCTGGTCTGTGTCTTCTTTCTGGACAAGTCGCACGCCACGCACCGCTGGATCCACTGGGGGGCCTTCAACCTACAGCCATCCGAACTCGCCAAGCTCGCCGTCATTCTCTATCTCGCATGGTTTCTCGATCAGAAACGCCGCAAGGCTGCGCGCCTCGACTTTCACAAGGAAGACTTGCTCCATTCGATTGTTCCCGCGGTCGCGCCTGTGCTCTTGTTTTTCTGGCTGATTGTCCTTCAGCCCGACCTCGGCACGTCCATAGAGATTGTGGTCATTGCCGCCGCCATCCTGTTCGTCGCGGGCCTCTCGCCCAAGTGGTTGGGGGTCGGCGCGGCGGCCGCGCTGCCCGTTCTGTATCTCCTGATTGCTCGAGTCGGTTATCGCCATGACCGCATCCTCGGCTTCCTCAATCCCGAAGCGGACCCTCAGGGCAAGGGCTTTCAGCTTCTGCAATCGCTCATCGCGGTCGGCTCCGGCGGCTTTACCGGCGTCGGCCTGATGGAGAGCAAGCAGAAGCTCTTCTACCTGCCCGAAGCGCACACGGATTTCATCTTCGCCGTCCTCTGCGAAGAACTGGGTTTTTTCGGTGCGATGCTCGTCCTGGCCCTCTTCGTTGTATATGCCTGGCGCGGGTTGTGCGCGGCGTTTGCCGCGCCTGACCGCTTCGGGCAGCTTCTCGCGCTCGGCATTACCGCGATGGTCATCAGCCAGGCGCTCATCAATTTTGCCGTCGTCCTCGGCATGATGCCGACGAAAGGAATTCCGCTGCCGTTTGTGAGCTATGGCGGCTCGAGCCTGCTGGTCATGCTCCTGGCCACCGGCGTGCTCCTCAATATCAGTCAGCAGGCGCAAGAATAGCGCCGGCAGATGGGCGAGAGATTTGAAGCTCTTGATCGCAGGCGGTGGAACGGGCGGGCACGTTTTTCCGGCGATAGCCATCGCCAAGGAATGGCTGGCCCGGGGACCCGTGGGGGGAAGCAGGGAAGTCGTGCTGGTTGGAACCGAACGCGGACTGGAAGCGAAGCTTGTGCCACAGGCCGGGCTGCCGCTTGTGACGTTGCGCGTCGCCGGACTCAAGGGCAAGGGCGGCGCGACGCTCGCGAAGAATCTCGTGATGTTGCTCCCCGCAATGTGGGACGCCGCCGGAGTTCTGCGCCGCCACAAGCCGATGGCGGCCTTCGGTGTGGGCGGTTACGCGGCGGGACCCATGCTCTTGGCCGCGTGGGTCGCGGGCATTCCCACCGTCATCTTCGAGCCGAACGCCGAGCCCGGCTTCACCAACCGCGTCCTCGCCCGCCTCGCCACGCGCATTGCCACGGCCTACGAAGCGCCCGCGAAGCACTGGGGCGTCAAAGCCGTCCTCACCGGCTGCCCGGTTCGCGGGGAGTTCTTCGCAATCAATCCCCGCAAGCCAGAGCCACCCTACCGCCTTCTCATCACCGGCGGCAGCCAGGGCGCGCTGCCCATCAACCGCGCTCTTGTGGACGCCCTGGATCGTTTATCCACGCGAAAAAGCGAATTAAGCGTCGTGCACCAGACCGGCGAACGCGACTATAATGCT
>JBGQHF010000054.1:0-22049 GCA_041497835.1 Terriglobia bacterium | reverse complement strand
TATCGGCATTTTGGCTGGGACAATGGGACGATTCTCGCAAACCTGCTGGCCCTGTGCACGGCGCTCGCACAACCGGCTCAGGTGGTGCTCGGATTCATGGATTCCGAAGTGAACCGGTTGTTGGATCTAGACAGCAAGCGCGAAGTGGCGTTCTCGCTGATTCCAATTGGACATGCGGCGGAATTGCCTCCGAAACCGCCGGGCGAAATCCGCCCGCTGGAGCTGGAAACGGTGCCGTTGTCGGAGAGTGAGGTTGATTATCCGGCGATGCGGGCCATGCACGAAGCTTCATCCTTGCATTCGGAAGCGGAGGCGGCAGAATGGCGCGGGGGAATCCCGTCAAGAGAGCTCCCGGCGGTTCACGGAGCGTGCGTAGCGCTGCAGCCTTATGAAAGAAAGGAAATTCCGCGCGACTCGATTAACGAAGTGATCCTCCGCCGAGGTTCGACGCGAAAGTTTGCCCGGGCATCGATCAGCTTTGCGCAGCTTTCCACGATACTCGACCGGGCCACGCGCGGCATCCGGGCCGATTTCCTCGATCCGCCGGGCACATCTCTGATCGACTTGTACCTGATGGTGCATTCCGTGGATGGCCTTCCCCCGGGCGCCTACGTATTCCACCAGGATCGAAGCGTGTTGGAGTGCTTGAGAGAGGGCGAATTCCGCGACAAGGCGCACTACCTGGGTCTCGAGCAGGAATTGCCCGCAGAGGCCAGCGCGGCCATCTTCTTCCTTGCGGATTTGCGGCGCATCCTTGGCCGCTTCGGGAACCGCGGCTATCGGGCAGCCCAACTTGAAGCAGGTGTTCTAGGGGGAAAGATGTACCTGGCAGCCTACGCGCAGGGACTGGGTGCGACGGGTCTCACCTTCTATGATGACGATGTAGCCGAGTTTTTTTCGCCCCACGCCGAAGGTAAGAGCGCCATCTTCCTCATGGCGGCCGGCCAGCGCGCGAAGAGCAGGCGCCCGTGAGCAAGGTTGCTCGCGGGCCTGGACCTTACACTGATTTCTTCGTCGAGAAATCTACGGCGTCAATTCGTGATCGAGTCAAGGCAAGAAATCCCGAGCTTCCCATTTGACACGCTAGTTCTTCATACGAAAACAACACTGAGCCTTCACAAGAAAGTCCCCACAAATCATGGTAGCGTAAGGCTATGGAACCGCTCTCTCTACAAGCCGGGGAGAAAAGCAACCGCCGTCGGAGCCAGCGGGTATTGCTCAGCGTCCCCGTTGTGGTTTCCGCGCCGGGCGGCGACAAACAGCTCCCCTCGGAAGACACCCGCACACTGGTTGTGAATGCACACGGCGCGCTGGTTCTTCTGCGGATGAAGGTCACGGTCGGCCAAATGCTCACGCTGAAGAATGCCAAGACCGAAGAGGAAGTTTCTTGCCGGGTGGTTTACTCCAGTCAGAATCTGACAGGAAAATCGGAAGTAGGCGTCGAGTTCATCAAGCCAGCTCCGAACTTCTGGCGCATCGCGTTTCCTCCGGATGATTGGAGCCAGAAGAGCGCCGATGCCAAGCGCATCTCGCCGCAGCCCGGACAGACAGAAAGTCCCTCGCAGAAGAAGTGAACTCCGCCCGAGGGTGAAGGCATGGCATTCCCACAGCGCGTCTGACCGCCCGCCACGCTGGTGGGGGAGATTCCGCACTTCACCCTGAAAACTGCGCCAGGAAGCCCAGACGGGCAATTGGAAAAATCCCATCCCTCTCAGAAGTAATTGATTTTAAAAGATATAGACCGTGAAAGGGACCGAGGGAGATGGAATCCGGTATGCCCATTGTCATGCGGAGGCATGTGCAATGGCCCGTGTACCCTTGCTGGAGCCGCCCTTCGCCGATGTCAATGGAAAGATTCTTCCCATCCATGTAGAGGTTCGCGTTCCTGCGCCGAAGCAACCACCCGGAACTCGGCTGAGACCGCGTTCCGGAGCCGATTTCACGAAAGCCCTGATCGAGATGAACCGGACGCCGACGTCTTCGCGCGCGATGGACCTCGCCATTTCGATCACCTTGCACGTTCTGGTGATTGCCGTGCCAGTCGTGCTTTCCCTAGCGTTCACGGACACACTGAATTTGCGGTCCTATACGGCGACGCTGCTCGTTGCTCCGCCGCCTCCGCCCCCACCGCCGCCTCCGGCTGCCCCGCCGGTCGTCGCCGTCAAGACTCCACGCCGCGTCTTCACCGTTAACGGCAAACTCGTTGCGCCGACGATGATTCCCAGGAGAGTCGCTGAGATCAAAGAAGCGCCGCTCCCCGATGTTCCCGAGATCCACGGGGTTGCCGGCGGAGTCCCGGGCGGAATCCCGGGCGGAGTGCTGGGCGGGACGATGGGAGGAGTGCTTGGCGGGGTTTTGGGCAGCACCGTCAAGACAAACGTGCCGCCGCCAGTTGCCTTGAAGGTGCCGATCCGCGTCGGCGGACGCGTCCGGCCGCCGCGCCCTGTTCTGCAAGTCCAGCCCGATTATCCGCCCCTTGCGAGACAGACGAGAATCCAGGGCCGGGTGCTCCTCGACGCCATCATCGATACACAGGGAAACATCGTGGATGTGAAAATCGTCTCGGGACATCCTCTTCTCTACCAGGCAGCGCTCGACGCCGTCCGCAAGTGGAAATACGAGCCGACGTACTTGAATGACGAGCCGGTAGCGGTGCAAATGAATGTGACGGTCACGTTCCAGCTCCAGTGATTTGGGTCACGTCGAGGCGAAGAACCCGAATTATCTGACAGCTTTTTTCAGACAAGGGTTTGTGTGAGCGCTGCGCGAAGCTCTCCCTGCTTCGCCGCGTCCAGGCGCCTGCCCTGCGCGGTCAGATAGAACACATCAATCGCTTTTTGTCCTTCCGTGTCGATGAGCGCCACCTCGATGTTGTAACCGCAGCGCGCGAGGACCGATCCGATCTCGTAGAGCAAGCCGGGGCGGTCCTGCGTGATCAATTCGAGGAGCGTGCTCTGCGCAGAGGAGGCATCGTCAAAGCGAATCACCGTGGGCACGGGAACCTTCGGCGGACGCGCCTGCGCGGCGTGCAATCTCCCCTTGAGCAGCGGCTCAAGCGGCGCATTTCCGCTGACAATGTCCGCAAGGCTGCGGCGGAAACGCCCCACCTCACTCGGGTTGAGCTCGAGCGTGCGGTGCAAATCCTGGAAGTGAAACGTGTCCAGCACGATGCCAGCCGCGTTGGCGAAGGCGTCTGCCTTCACGATGTTCATTCCCCAACCGGTGAGGACTCCGGCAATCGTGGCAAACAGCGCCGGACGATCCGGCGTGAGCAGCGTGAGCGAAAAGGCGTGCTGCCGCGATTCCAGGTCGATCTGCACGGACTCGTCGGCGATCTTCCTGTAGAGAGAAAAATGCGCGGCCACTTCCGCCGGGGAGTGCACGGCGAGGTAGCGCCGGGGAAACCCCTCCAAGAACCACTCCAGATCTTCAATCTTCGCTCCCGCGAGCCGCCGGACCTCGTCGAGAAACGGCGTTTCATGCGCAATGTGCAGGCGGTCGCGGTCCAGACTCCGGCTGAGGTGATTGGCCGTGGCCGCAAAAAGCTGCCAGAGCATTTCTGCCTTCCAGGGGGTCAGTGCCTCCGGGTTCACCGCATGAATGTCCGCATAGGTAAGCAGACAGAGCCGCCTGAGGCGTTCCGGAGTGTCCACGGTGCGCGCGAACGCGGCAATCGTGCCGGCGTCGAAGATGTCACGGCGGAGCAGCGTCGCGGACATGTCGAGATGATGCTCGATAAGAAAACGAACTTCTTCTTTCTCCTGCGGATCGAGGCCGAGGCGCGCGGCGGCCGTATCCAGCGCCTCGAGGCTGCCGGTCACGTGGTTTTCGCCGGGCATGCCTTTGCCGACATCGTGCAGGAGCATGGCCAGGATGAGGAGGTCGCGGCGGTCGAGGGTTTTCCAGAGATCGGAAAAGCGGGCGGCGCGCTCGTCTCTCGGCTCCGCCAGATCCTGCAAATGTTCGATGGTGCGCAGGGAGTGTTCATCCACGGTGTAGCGGTGATAGAAGTCGCGGACCACCAACGCGTCGATGGCGTGGAACTCCGGGAGGATGTCCGCGAGCACTCCGAGGCGGTGCAGGGGCCGCAACGCCACGGCGGGATACGGCGCAGACAGAAGCTCGCGCAGGCAGGGCCAAGTCGCGGATGAGATTTCCGCTGCAGAGGAGTCGCGGCGCCACGCTTCCCCCAGAATGCGTTCCGCTTCGCGTGTGGGCGGGGATCCCGCTTGCGCGGCCGCCAGCAGGAAAGCGAGGGCGTCTTTCCGGGCGGCAATGGCGGAAGGGTCGGCCAGGGTAAGCCGCCCCTCTTCGACGAGAAAAGGCTTGCGCGGGGCGGACATCAGCGAGGGGAACCGGTGCTCCCAGAAAGAGCGCCGCTTTTTCGGCAGCGGTTCGATTTTCTCGAGAAGCCGGCGGTTGAGCGTCCGCGCGTGCTGGAAATAGAGACGCATCCATTCTGCGGGGTCGCGCGAGAGGGCGTTGCGCAAGCCGAGAGAGCGCTGCGCGGCGGCCTGTTGCAGCTCGTAGGTCAACCCATTGTCATTGCGGCCGTTGGCGTAATGCAGGAAGCAGCGCACGGCGCAGAAGAACTCCACGGCTCGCACGGTGGGCTCCTCGAGGGGCGCGGGCCGGCCCATCTCGGAGGCGTCCTTTTGTGCGATGGCGTCGAGCCACGCGGCGGCGTGATGATCGCGCAGCCCGCCGGGCGCCTCTTTGACGTTTGGCTCGAGGTGAAAGATGGTGTTGCCGTAGCGCGCGTGGCGTTCACGCGTGAGCTTGACCAGCTCCCGACGGAGAAAATCGCGCGCGCGGCGCTCGGAATCGCGGAGGATCCGGGTGTGCAGGCGGTCATAGAGATCGCGGTCGCCGGCGAGGAAGCGCCGGTCGAGCAAGGCGAAGTGAAATTCCACGTTGTCCGCGTCCACACGCCTGCACTCTTCGATCGTGCGGCCCGCGGAGCTGACGCGGAAGCCGAGGTCCCAGAGCGTGCGGGAGAGCTCGGCGACGAAGGGCTTGAATTCCTTTTCGGCAGGCTCGTCCGCGAAGAGAAACAACACATCGAGGTCGGAGTAGGGAAACAGCATGCGGCGGCCGTAGCCGCCGATGGCCAGCAAGGAGAAAAGGCGGGACGCCGCAGAGTGCACCGTGCTCCAAACCTGGAGCAGGGTATCGTCGGCAAGCGCGCCGAGAGCTTCCAGGGTATCGAACCCGGAGCCTTCGGCTTCGAAGAATTCCCGGATGCGGGCGCGGCGCTCTTCGCAGGCGGTGATCAGGTTTGCCGTCAGGGGATGAGGCGTGCTGCGTTCCGTCATCGTGAGGCCAGAGGGCGGCGGGCGCGTCTCGCCACAAAACCTACAGAGCGCTTTCGCCGCGCTCGTCGTTGCGGATGCGGATGGCTTCCTCAACGCGCGAAAGGAAAATCTTTCCGTCGCCGATCTTGCCGGTCTTCGCGGTTTTCAGGATCGTGTCCACGACTTTCTGCACCAGCGCATCCGGCAGAACCATTTCGAGCTTAAGCTTCGGCAGAAGATCCACGGTGTATTCGCGGCCGCGGTATACCTCGGTGTGGCCTTTCTGCCGGCCATGGCCGCGCACTTCGACGACGGTCATGCCTTCGACGCCGATCTCGCGGAGCGCATCCTTCACGGATTCAAACCGCGACGGCTGAATGACGGCTTCGAGTTTCATCATGGAGGTTTCGCTCCCGCGCGGCGCGCTTCGCTACGCTTCCAGGTTGTAGCCTTCCTCGCCGTGCTGCGTAATATCCAGTCCTTCGATTTCGTGCTCTTCACTGACGCGCAGGCCGACGAGCAGATCCACGATCTTGAGAAGGACAAAGGTGCCAACAAGGGCCAGCGTCCAGGCGACCAGGACGCCGATCAACTGATAGCCAAGCTGACGGGGATTGCCGTCGAGCCAGCCGACCGGGAGCGCGGTGCCCTGCGCGTCGTGGTAGATGGGATTGATCACGCGTGAGGCAAAGATCCCGGTGAGGAGCGCGCCAATGGTGCCGCCGGCTCCATGCACGCCGAAGGCGTCGAGCGCGTCGTCGTAGCCGAAGAGCGCTTTGACGCGCGTGACCATCAAATAGCAACAGACGCCCGCGAGGAAACCGATGAAAAGCGCCGGCATGGGGGCGACAAAGCCCGCGGCGGGCGTGATGGCCACCAGCCCGGCGACCGATCCGGAGATGGCGCCGAGCGCGCTGGGCCTGCCGTTCTTGATCCACTCGGCGGCCGACCAACTCAGCGCCGCGGCGGCAGAGGCGAAATGCGTGGCGACGAACGCACTGGTGGCCAGGCCGTTAGAGGCGAGCGCGCTGCCGGCGTTGAACCCGAACCACCCGACCCAGAGCAGGCACGCGCCGATGAAGCTCAGCACCAGGCTGTGCGGCGGCATGGGCTGGCGCGGGTAACCGGTGCGCTTGCCGAGATAGAGCGCGCAGACAAGAGCAGATACGCCGGAGCTGATGTGCACGACCGTGCCGCCGGCGAAATCGAGCGTCGGGAAGCGCCCGCCGAGCGCCGCGTTGAGGACGCCGCCTTTGCCCCAAACCATGTGCGCGAGCGGGGCGTACACCAGAAGAAACCACAGAGTCATGAACAGCACGGTGCCGCTGAATTTCATGCGCTCGGCGGTGGCGCCGGTGATGAGGGCGGGCGTGATGATGGCGAACATCAATTGATAAATCATGAAGGTCATGTGGGGAATGGTGCCGGCGTAGTCGGAGTTGGGCTCGGCCCCGACGCCGCGGAGAAAGGCGTGCTCGAAATTGCCCAGGAAGCCGCCGCTCCCGCCAAAACACAGGCTGTAGCCGACGAGCGCCCACAACACGGTGATGAGCGCCATCAAGGCGAAGCTCTGCATCATGAGGGCCAGGACGTTTTTCTGGCGCACGAGGCCGCCGTAGAAAAGAGCGAGGCCGGGACCGGTCATCAGCAGAACCAGCGCTGCGCTGACGAGCACCCAGGCGTTGTCGGCGGAGGATTGCGCGGCGGCGATGCGCTGGTCGAGTTTGGCGAGCGGATCAGCCGCAACGGGCGGAGTTTGTGCGGCAAGAGTCCCCGCGAACATGGCGATGGCGAGGAAAACAACTGCTATCAGGAAAGCACGCGCCAAGGCGGCTTCCTTCCGGTGCATGCGCTCCTCCTCAGAAGAGTATGCCGGAGGATTATACGCAGTGCCGCGCGCTTCCACGTACAAATAATTCCAATACTCGCGATTCGGCCCGCTTATGAGGAAGTGCTTGCCGCGAGTTTGCGCTTAAGCTGGCTCACGAAATGATCTGCTTCGCGGGTGGGGCGCGGGATGCGCGTGCCGTCGCAGACCGAGAGTGTGAAACGAATCGCGGCGGCCAGGCTGATGCGGTGGCCCTGCGAGACGTAGATGGGCCGGACGGCGTCCCGCGCACGCAGGACCGCGCCGATGGTTTCCATCTTTCCGTTGGCGGCCTCGGTGAGCGGCGTCCAACTCCCGGCTTTGCGCCCCGGCTCCCGCTCGGTTCCGATCAATCGCGATTTCGCGCAGCCGATGGTTGGCCGGTCGAGCAGCAGGCCGAGGTGGCACGCAAGACCGAAACGGCGCGGGTGCGCGTAACCGTGCGCGTCGCAGAAGACGACGTCCGGCGCGCGCCTCAGCTTGCGGAACGCGGCCAGGAGCGCGGGGCATTCGCGGAAGCTGAGCAGTCCGGGGACATAAGGGAACCGCAGCGGAACGATGGCGAAGGCCCGCTCAACTTCTTCCATCTCCGGGTAGCGGTAGACAATCACGCCGGCAAGGGCTCGATTGGCTTCGCGCGCGGCGGCATATCGCGGGCGTTTGGGCAAGGCTTGCGAGCCGGTGAGGAGAAAGGCCGCGTCCGCTCCGGCCACATAGCGGATCCGGGGCAGACGGTCACGGCCTTCCCACCGTTCGCGCAGTTCGGTCTGGATCGCGGCGGCGCGCCGGGGTGTGACATTCCATTCATGCAATTTTCGGATGCGCATTTACTTGCCCGCACGCGCTGCCATCGTATAATGCAGCCTGGCCGCGGCAAACAGGCTTTCGCTCCGCCGGGCGGCCCGCAGGGAAAGGAACCGGCCACTGCGATGGAATTGTCCGTCCGAGAAACGAATGGCATTCAGGTGGTCACCGTGACCGGGCGCGTGACGATCGGTGCGGCCAGCGAGAAGCTCAACGAGGAACTGGAACGGCTAGCGCTGCGCGGGGGGAAAATCGTGCTGCTCCTGGACGATGTGCCGCAGATTGACAGCTCCGGGATGGCCGCAATCGTGCGGAATTCGATTTCGCTCGTGCGGGATGGCGGCGCTCTGCGGCTGGTCTGCGGCCCGGGGCGCGTCCGCGACGCGCTGACGGTGACGCGTCTGGTGGAAGCCATCCCTACGTTCGAGACCGAAGCGGCGGCGCTGGCCAATTTCTCGTAAAGCCCAGTCCCACCCCAATATTATCCCGCGCGATTTCTGGAGAGTTACCCGCCCTTCTTCAGTTCGGCGAGGACCAGCTTGGCAAGCTCCCTCAACGTTTCAAAAACGCCCACACCCGTGACGGCCACGGTTTCGACGATGGGCTCGCCTTTCTTCTGCAATTGTTTCTTCAGCTCGGCGACGGGCATGGCGTTGGGCAGATCGCGCTTATTGAGCTGCAGGACGTAGGGAATTGTCGCGAAAATTAATTTATGTTCTTTCAAGTGTTCTTGCAGGTTTTCAAACGTTTCGAAATTTGCGTCGAGCCGCTCTTCCTGCGAATCCGCGACAAATACGACGCCATCCGCGCCTTTCAGGATCAGCTTGCGGCTGGCCTCGTAGAAGACCTGACCGGGCACGGTATAGAGGTGAAAGCGCGTTTTGAAGCCGCGCACGGTCCCCAGGTCGAGAGGTAGAAAATCGAAGAACAGGGTGCGGTCGGTCTCGGTGGCCAGGGAGACCATCTTCCCTTTTTGGTTCTGGCTGGTGTGGTCGTAGATCCACTGCAGGTTCGCGGTCTTTCCGCCCAGACCGGGACCGTAGTACACGAGCTTGCAATTGATTTCGCGAGCGGGAAAATTGATGAAAGGCACGTGTCGTCAGCTCAAGCTAGGCTCGGAAGTTATAACACACGCCCCGAGGACAGGCCAGCACTCGCCCCCGGTGGTGTCGCCAGTCCACAACTGCCAGTTTCTGTCAGAATTGTGTGTGCGGATGCGATAATTTCCGCCGATGTCGCCGACAAGCCACCCGGCAATATGTTCACCTGACGTGCAGGGCCGCGTTGACGCGCGGCGAAGCCTCTGCTAGCATTCCGCGCATGGTGAAAGCGCGGAAGCCTTCCTCAGGCGCATCGGGCCGTTCCAAGAGAGCCGCGCGCGGTGCATCCAAGTCTCACAAGAAAAAGACCTTAGCTCCCCCACCGCCGCATGCGCGCGGGGGTGTCGAGTTGGTGGATCCGCGCGTTCAGGCGCAGCTCAAGACCTACGAAGAAGCGGTGGTGTTGTTCCAGCAGCAGAAATTTGCGAAGGCCAAGCAGGAACTGGAAAGGGTGATCGCCGGCCCCAGCAGGGAGCTGGCGGACCGCGCGCGTATGCATATGCGCATTGTGGAACAGCGCATGAAGCCCAGCGCCGAGCTGACGGCGCGCACCGCGGAGGAGCACTACCAGCGCGGTGTGACCCTGATGAATCTGGCACGCTGGGACGAAGCGCGAGAACATCTGCAGAAGGCCAGAAAGCTCGCGCCCAAAACGGATTACATTATTTATGCGCTGGCGGCGCTGGACTGCCTGACCGGCGAAGCCCAGTCCGCCATGGACAATCTGAAAATCGCCATCCAGCTCCGCCCGGAAAACCGCTACCACGCGCGCAACGACGAAGATTTCGCCTTCCTCCAGGAAGATCCCCGATTTACGGAGCTTCTGTACCCGGAGAAAGACGGCACCGCGGGATAATCCTCGGCAGGATCTCGATTGAAAAACCAGCGGAGCAAAGAGACAGGTGTCTCGCGCGGCGCCCGCATCGTCGCGCTTGGCGGAGGAACAGGCCTCTCCACGCTGCTGCGCGGGCTGAAGGAGCACGTGGCGCGCCGGCGCGGCGATGCGGACCGCCCCATCGCGGATCTCGCAGCCATTGTCACAGTCACCGACGACGGCGGCAGTTCCGGCCGGCTGCGCCGCGAATACAGCATCCAGCCTCCCGGGGACATTCGCAACTGCATGGTGGCTCTTTCAGACGATGAAGCGCTGCTCGGGCGGCTCTTTCAATACAGGTTTCACGCGGGGCGCGGCCTGCGCGGACACAGCTTCGGCAATCTGTTCCTGGCGGCGATGACCCACGTCACGGGCGACTTCACTGAAGCGGTGCGCGTGAGCAGCAAAGTGCTGGCGATTCGGGGGAGGATTTTTCCTTCCACGCTGGCAAATGTTTCACTTGAAGCAGTCCTGGAAAATGGCCGCCGCGTCCAGGGAGAGACGCGCATCACGAAAAGCCGCGCGCGCATCCGGCGCGTCGCGCTCGTTCCGCGGCGCGTGCGTCCCCTGCCGGAGGCGCTTGACGCGCTCGCGGATGCCGATCTGATTCTGATGGGGCCGGGGTCACTGTACACCAGCGTTCTACCGAATCTTCTGATTCCGGAGATTGCCGATGCCATCGCGAAATCACGCGCCGCCCGCGTGTACATCGCAAACCTGATGACGCAGCCGGGAGAGACGCCCGGATTCACTCTCGCCGATCATGTGCGCGCGATTTTCCGGCATACTTCTGACCGGCTGATTGACTGGGTGGTGGCCAATCGCCAACCGGTCTCGCCGGAAGTGGCCAAGCGCTATCGCGCCGATGGCGCCGAGTCCGTCACCGCGGACGTCCGCGAATTGCAGAAGCTGGGCCTGCGCGTGGTCCTCGATAATCTCCTCGAAGAGCACGGCGTCATTCGGCACAATTCGCAGCGCCTCGCCCGCCTCCTCATCGATGAATTCATCACCCGGCGCCGCTCGCATGCTTGAACCGCCTGGGGCGCGAAAGATCCAGAGATTGACCCAAGCTGGTTGGTGGCCGACCCTGAATGGGTCTTGATGGGGCCGGGTGCGGCTTCCTGCTGACGTCGGGGCGGCACGGCGCGCAGAATCGTCCGAGGGTGAAGAGCAAGGGAGAAAACCATGGCGACGCTGGGACTGATTGAACACAAGGACGCGAGCCCGGAGGTGCGGGCCGTCTATGACGACATCATGGCTACGCGCAAGACCGACTGGATCAACAATTTCTGGAAAGCCATCGCGCACGATCCCGCGACGCTGCAGCGCACCTGGGAAAGCATCAAGCAGATCATGGGGCCGGGGGCGCTCGATCCGCTGACGAAAGAGCTGATTTACATCGCCGTGAGCGTGACCAACAATTGCAGCTACTGCATCGCCTCGCACGGCGCGTCGGCCCGGAAAAAAGGCATGACCGACGCGATGTTCAAGGAACTGCAGGCGGTTATCGGCATCGCCAACGAGACGAACAGACTCGCCATCGGCTACCAAGTCGAGATTGACGAGCAGTTCAAACAGCCGTAAGAGGCGGGAACTCATCGTCCGTCACTGCAATCGGCATCCGGAAGGCCGCTGTTTCCATCGTAGTACCCTCGTACTATGGCCCCTCTTTTTGACCCGCTTGAGAATTAGAGATAGCTCATCGGGAGATCCATTGGCGAGGGGTGGCCGCGCCCCGCGCGAACGAGAGCAACATGCCACCAATCGTGAAAGACAGCGCCATCTCACAGAATGCGCCTGGCACAACGCCGCCTGGCCGGAGTCCGCAGCCGTTCGGCCGTCGCGAAGACGCTCCTCCGCGGCCGCAGCCGGTCTGCCTGGAAGTTCCCGTGACGGTGAATGGCGTGCGCACGCTCGACGACAGCGACAAGCGCGAGCCTTTCAGCGAGAACACGCGAACGGTGCTCGTGTTTGCACATGGCGCGGTTCTGCGTCTGGCGACGGCGGTTTCTCCGGGGCAACTGCTCTTTATCACCAATGAGCGCACTAAAAAAGAGATTGTCTGCCAAGTCGTGAAGTCCAAGAACTATCGGAACGTGAGCGGGTACGTAGAGCTGGAATTCACGGAACCTGCGGTGGGTTTTTGGGGCATGCGCTTCCCGGGCGACAAGCTGGGACCGGGGAATGCCGCAGGAGAAGAGACATTGCCGGCGACAGGTGTAGAGAATCAGCAGCCTCCGCTGTCGGCGCTCCCGTTGGACTCTGCGGCACACCCCGCGCCTGTGGCGGTCGACATGCCCCGGATCGTGCCGCTAATTTCGTCTGGCAATGTCTCGGCCGCGAGCCTTCCGCGTGCGGCGGATGTGCAAAAGGCCCCATCCGTGGCGCGCTTGCCAAAGGTCACTCTGCCACCTCCCGCTTCTTTGCCAACCAAAATTGAGCCACCGGCGCCGGAACCGGGTTCCGGGGCGTCCGCGAACGGCAACGAACAGGCCGGGGAAGTCCCCACGATCGCGGCAGCTTCTCTCGATCAACTTCTCGGCTTGATGGAAGAGGAGCAGAAGCAGAAAAAGAGTGCGATTCCGCAGCCTGACGCCTCCGTTCTGGCAGCTGACCTTTTTGAATTGGAGGCGGATACTCCCGCGCCGCCCGCATCCGAAATAAAAGCATCTCCGGCGGCACTGATTGCCCCCTCGACCGGAAACCCGACTCGGGAAGCGTCGGCTCCACAAGCCAAGCCATCCGTGTATCCTCTCGTGGCCGCGAGGGCCTTGCCGCAGAGTACGGCGCGCAAGCCCGCGGCGGCGAAGCATGAGGAGGAAGCTCCACTGCCCGCGTGGCTGACTCCCGCGGCATACACCAGTCTCGCGACACCAGTCCGCCCCTCCACCGCGGGTTCGGGGTCGAAGGGCGTCACACCCCACACAACGGATCTCGATCCGATTCCCGTCAAGGATTTCATACAGCACACCGCAGAAGCCGAAGTGCCGTCCGCGCCTTCGTGGAACGCAGTGGCAAGTGATTCAGACGAGTCGGCCGCTTTCGGCAGCCAGCTATTCCTGCAAGAAGAAAAGGGCTCGGAGCCAGCAAGAGCGGGGGGAGGCAAATTGCTGGTGTACGGCGCGATTGCCGCGCTGGTGCTGGCGAGTTTGGCAGGGGGCGGATGGTGGTACATGCGCTCTGCAACGAGCCGACCCATGCAGGCGGCGGTTGCGCCGAATCCGGCCCCGGCCGTTGCTCTCGGTGTCGCATCCAATCCGGTCTCTCAGGCGGGAAGTCTTCAGACCGCGCCTGTGACGAGCAGTGCGACTTTGCCGTCATCAACCTCTTCGGCGGCTCCTCTCGTTCAGCCGTCCTCAACAGTAAACACCAGTGGCCGGGTCGTCATGCCTTCGCTCGAGGAATCCCGCACCACGGCCAAGTCAACAACGGCTCCGGCGACCCCGCCCGCCGCACCCCAGGCAAAAAAGTCGCTCCTAGAGAAGATGCATTTGTCCGCGCCGGTTGTTTCGCGCAGAGCGGCCCCGACCGTTGGGACAGATGTGGAACCGAACTTTGGAAGCATGCCCAATGTTCCCGTGAGTGGGGAAGCAACACGCTTTGTTGCCCCGAGTGGAAACCAGCCGGCGGCGCCAAAATCGGAGGCGGCAGTCGGCGGAAACGTCAAGCCCGCCAAGCTGATCTCCACGGCGGTGCCCGTCTACCCTCCCCTGGCGAGGACGCAGCGCATTTCAGGCAACGTGGTGATTGACGCTCTCATTGAAGCGAACGGGCACGTCACCTCGATGAAGGTCCTTTCAGGCCACCCGCTGCTGCAGCAGGCCGCCATGGATTCGCTGCGCCAGTGGAAATACCAGCCCGCGATGTTGGACGGAAAACCGGTGCCCATGCGCCTGACCGTGACGGTTCAGTTCCGCCTCCAGCGGTAGAGACTCCGAAACACACAAGAATTTGACAGGCACCCATCCCGTCCGGCGGGGTGTTTCCGCCCGCTCTGTATTTCGCAGCGCGGATTGCCGCAGCGGCTTGCAGGCCGGAAGGCAGGTTCGTATACTGGCGGCCCGGCCAAACGGGTCTGGCAGTCCTCAGAAATACAATCATTTTCGCCCTTTGGCCTCGTCAGCCCGCCTGCGCTGAGATACAGGCCGTTTGCCAGGAAGACGAAGGAGAGCGAGCAATGTCGCACCCGCCTGCACCGGAAGAGATGAATGTTTATCAGAATGCAGAAGCGCGATTTGAAGTAGCCGCACAGAAATTGGGTCTCGAGCAGGGTCTCTACCGGTATCTGAAGTATCCGAACAAGGAAATCACCTTGTACATCCCCGTGGGGATGGATAACGGTGAGCTCGAAGTGTTCATCGGCTACCGCGTGCTGCATTCGACGGTGCGAGGTCCGGGCAAGGGAGGGATCCGGTTCGCGCCGGACGTTTCGCTGGATGAAGTGCGGGCACTGGCGACGTGGATGACGTGGAAGTGCGCGGTGGTGAATATTCCGTTTGGCGGCGCGAAGGGCGGGGTGATCTGCGACCCGCAGAAGATGTCCCGCGGGGAACTCGAGCGGCTCACGCGGCGCTACACCGCGGAGCTGGCCGACTGGCTGGGTCCGGAAAAAGACGTGCCCGCGCCGGACGTCGGCACGGGCGAACAGACGATGGCCTGGATCATGGATACCTATTCGATGCACACGCACCAGGCGACGACGGCCGTAGTCACCGGCAAGCCGATCGAGCTGGGCGGCTCGCGCGGGCGAAAAGAGGCCACCGGGCGCGGCGTGCTGATTTGCTGCAACAAATCGCTCGCGAAACTCGGTATGAAGCGCGAGGGCTGCCGGGTGATCGTCCAGGGCTTCGGCAATGTGGGCTCCATGGCCGCCAAGCTCTTGCAGGAGGCGGGCTATAAGATCATCGGCCTCGCGGACGTCGGCGGCGGGCTCTACAACGAAAAAGGCTTCGACGCCGGCAAGATGATCGACTGGGTCCATACTCAGAAAAAACCGCTGCAGGGTTCACCGCAAGGCGGCACGAAGATGGCATCGCGCGACGTGCTCTTCCAGCCATGCGACATCGTGATTCCCGCGGCAATCGAGAATCAGATCACGGAGAAAAACGCGAATCAAGTGCAGGCGAAGATCCTGTGCGAAGGTGCGAACGGGCCGACCACGTGGCAAGCCGACGCCGTCATTGACAAAAAAGGGATTTTCACGGTGCCGGATATCCTGGGGAATGCGGGCGGGGTGACGGTCAGCTATTTCGAGTGGGTGCAGGACCGCCAGGGCTTCTTCTGGCGCGAGAGCGAAGTGAACGAGCGCCTGCACGATTTCATGGAGCACGCTTTCGACGAAGTCGTGCGCTACGCCGAGACGCACAAGGTCAACACTCGCATCGCAGCGTACATGCTGGCGATTGACCGCGTCGCTAGCGCGCTGCGCCTGCGCGGGATTTACGCGTAGCGCATTCGTGCCCCAACCTTCTACACAAAAACCCATCGAGCAGGGGCCAACTGCGGCGGGTGGGCAAAGACGAGACGCTCGACGGGCAGATTGTGCTCGGGATGGGGACGGATGGGAAGCCGGCACGATTCGTGCGGCACAGCAATTACTACCCGAGAGTGCGTTCCAGATCGGCCGAATAGCGGGACCCGCACCGACTGGGGGGCCGCGTTGTTTTTGTGGCGCGGCAGGGCAGAAATGTGTATTCTGCCGCCCCGAGGGGTGTTTATGCCGTGCGCCCTCCAGGCCGCGCAGCCGGTCCTCGCTTCGCGATAGGCGCTATCAGAAACCTCCGAGTTCGTGCGGGCCGAGATCCCTGCGCCCGAGAAAGGTGCGCGAGATGCTGCCGGATTCCATGTCGCAGGACCATTCAAAAACAGAAGAACAGCACCGCCGGGACATTTGTGCAACCGGGCAGTGGATGTATGAGCGCGGGTTCATCGCTGCGAGCGAAGGCAATCTCTCGGTGCGCCTGGAAGGCGAACGAATTCTGACGACACCGACCGGACTGAGCAAAGGCAGGCTCGAGCCAGAACACCTCGTCGTAACGGATTACGAGGGCCGCCTGCTCGGCGGGACGCGGAACGCGTCGTCCGAAATGGGAATGCATCTGTTGATTTACCGGTTGCGTCCGGATGTGCAAGCGATTTGCCATGCGCATCCGCCGACGGCAACGGGATTTGCAGCGGCGGGCCGGGCGCTGGACAAGGCGCTGCTGCCGGAAGTGGTCATCATGCTCGGACAGGTGCCGCTGGCGCAGTATGGCACGCCGGGCACGGCTGAGCTGAGCGCGACGCTGGAGCCGTACGTTCCTCACTATGACGCCATCCTGATGGCCAATCACGGCGTGGTGACGGCCGGCCCGGACCTGCAAACGGCATTCTTCCGGATGGAAATCGTCGAACAGTTTGCGAAGATTGCGCTCGTCTCGAGTCTGCTCGGCACTGCGAAGCTGCTTTCCGGACGGGAAGTGGCGAAGTTGATCGCCGCGCGCTCGCGCTACGGCTGCGCACCTCCCCCCAATGCAAACCCCGAGCTTCCGGTCACCGCCGAGATGGCCGAGTCTGCCGGAAGTGAGCGCATCTCGCTCACGCAGCAGGAGCTCGAAGTCCTGATCGACGAAGCCGTGCGCAAAGACCGCGCCCGCCGCTAGGATCGCCGTTCGGTCCAGGTCCTGAAAAAGCAAGATTCGAGAAGCGCACTGCGCCTCGTGGCGTTGCGCTTTTGTTTTGTAAGCGAGGGCGGCGGGAGGAAGGAGTATTGCGATGAGCCATGTGGCGCAACTATTCCAGGCGATTCAGGCGGGCGATGAAAAGACCGTCAGAGCGCTGCTCGACGCCGACCCGTCGCTGGCCGGCGCCAAGGATGAAAAGGGCCAGTCTCCGATTCTGGCGGCTATCTACCGCGCCCAGGGCGCGATACGGGACCTGCTGCTGGTTCGGGGCGTGTCGCTGGAGTTGCACGAGGCAGCGGCGGCGGGGCAACTCGAACGGGCAAAGGAAATCGTAGGAGCGAATCCGGCCCTGGCAAGAAGTTATTCACCGGACGGATTTCCGGTATTTGCGCTTGCGGCAGCGTTCGGGCATCGAAACGTCGCCGAGTATTTACTGGAGAAAGGTGCAGATGTAAATGCGGCCGCGACGAACGGGACGGGATACACCGCGCTGACGGGGGCGGTGACCAGCGGACACGAAGACATCGTCGCCTGGCTGCTGGCGAACGGAGCCCATGCAAATTATCGCTACGGGCCGGGATATTCGCCGCTGCACGCCGCCGCGGCCAATGGGCATCTCGAAATCGTGAAAATGCTGCTGGAACACGGCGCCGACCTCGATGCGAAGTCGAACGACGGGCAGACGGCGCTGAATCTTGGCGAAGCGCGGGGGCACAAACACATCGGCGAATTCCTGCGCGGGCGTGCGGCTTCCGCCTGAAGCATTTTCCATTTCCCGCTCCGACCTTTCCGCCCTCCAGGCGAGAAGACGAGCGTTCTACTCTTGTGTTCCCCTATTTGCGGAGAGAGAATGCGAGTCGCTCCGCACCGCTGGGCATGAACAACTCGAAAGAGACTGTGGAGCGACGGAGGGGCTCGATGAGAGAGATCGCAAACGTCAGCCGGCGCGGATTTCTGGAGGGGATGGTTTCGGCAGGGGCATTCGTTCTGGCAGTTCGCGCGTTGCCGGAATCGCTGGTGGCGGCGAGGGGCGCGCTCGCGGCGGACGATGCGATGACGCGCGCGGCATTTCAGCCGGGCGTGTACCTGGCCATCGAGACGGACGGAACGGTGTATATCATCGCGCACCGCTCGGAGATGGGGAGCGGGAGCAAGACGTCGCTGCCGCGCGTGCTGGCGGACGAGCTGGAGGCGGACTGGAAGCGGGTGAAGCTCGAGCAGGCCATCGGCGATCCCAAATACGGCTCGCAGGAAACGGACGGATCGCACTCGGTACGAGATTTCTTCGAGCCGATGCGCGAGGCGGGAGCGACGGCGCGGCTGATGCTGGTGCGCGCCGCGGCGCAGAAGTGGAACGTGCCGGAAGCAGAGTGCAAGGCGGAGCTGCACACGGTGGTGCACGCGCCGACGGGAAAGAAACTCGGGTATGGCGAGCTGGCCTCGGCCGCGGCCAAGTTGCAGGTTCCCAAAAAAGAAGAACTGCAGTTCAAGCCGAAGAGTGCGTGGCGTTACATCGGCAAGGACACCCGGAGTTACGACGTGGACAAGATCGTTGCCGGGAAGGCGATTTTTGGGCAGGACGCCCGCATGGACGGGATGCTCTACGCTTCCGTCGAACACCCGCGGGTGCTGGGGGGAACGATCAAGTCGTATGACGACAAGGAAGCGCTGAGGGTCGCGGGCGTGAAACAGACGGTGACGATTGATCCGTTCAAGCCGCCCCACCTGTTTCAGCCGCTCGGAGGAGTGGCCGTGCTCGCGGACAATACCTGGGCCGCATTCCAGGGGCGCAAGAAGCTGAAGATCGAATGGGAGCACGGAGCACATAGCAGTTTTAATTCCGGGCCGTACAAGAAGGAATTGCAGGAGACGGCGCGGAAGCCGGGAAAAGTTTTCCGAAATGTCGGCGACGTGGATGCCGCGTTTGCGAAGGGCGGCAAGATCGTGGAAGCGGAATACTATGCGCCGCTGCTCTCACACGCGCCGATGGAGCCTCCCGCGGCGGTGGCGGATTATCGCGACGGGAAGATCACCGCCTGGGTGTGCACGCAGAATCCGCAGGCGGTACAGGAAGCGATGGAGGCGAGCCTGGGAGTAAAGAAAGAAGACGTGGTGTGCCACGTCACGCTGCTGGGCGGCGGATTCGGGCGGAAGTCGTTTCCGGATTACGCCGTGGAAGCGGCGATGCTTTCGAAGAAGACCGGGCGGCCGGTGAAGGTGGTATGGAGCCGGGAAGACGATATCCGGTGCGACTTCTACCACACGGTCGCGGCGATGTACATGAAGGCCGCGCTGGGGAGCGACGGAAAGCCGTCGGCGTGGCTGCAACGGTCCGTCTTTCCGCCGATCGGATCGACGTTTGCGGTGGACACGGTAAACGGCGACGCGTCCGAGATGAGCCTGGGGTTTACGGACGTGCCGTTTGTGCTGCCGAACCATCGCGTGGAGAACGGCGCGGCGCCGGCGCACGTGCGCATCGGATGGCTGCGGTCGGTGTCGAACGTGTATCACGCGTTCGCGGTGCATTCGTTTGCGGACGAGCTGGCGCACGCGGCAGGGAAGGATCCGCTCGCGTATGTGCTCTCGCTGCTCGGGCCGGCGCGGATCATGGACCGCAAGGAATTGCCCGAGGATTACCCAAACTATGATGGCTCCTACGAAAAGTATCCGATCGATATCGGGCGGATGCGGCACGTACTGGAGCTGGCGGCGGAGAAGTCCGGCTGGGGGAAGCAGAAGCTCCCGAAGGGGCATGGGATGGGGCTGGCAGTGCACCGGAGTTTTTTGACCTATGTGGCGAACGTCGTGCACGTGGAAGTAACGAAGACGGGAGAAGTGAAAATTCACCGGGTGGACACGGCGGTGGACGCGGGCTTGGTGGTGAATCCGGAAATGGTGCGGCAGCAATTTGAGGGATCCGCCGTGTTCGGGGCGAGCCTGGCGCTGACCGGAGAGATTACCGCCATGAACGGCGCGATTGACCAGTCGAATTTCAACGACTACCCGGTGGCGCGCTTGAATGAGGCGCCCCGGGCGACGCATGTCTACATCGTGCCGAGCGACGCGCCGCCGGCGGGCGTGGGCGAGCCGGGCGTGCCGCCCTTCGCGCCCGCGCTGTGCAATGCGATCTTCGCGGCGACGGGGAAACGCATTCGCGAATTGCCGCTGTCTCGGGCGAAACTGGCCTGAGCGCGTTTCGCGCCCGGAGCCGATGGAAATGAACTGCAGGAAGCGGGGCGAGTTCTTTTGCCGGGTTTGTCCTGTAGCGCTGTGCGCCGCGCTCGCGCTCTGGGCTGGAGAGGTTTCCATGGCCGGTTCATCCAAGTCCGACTCGGCCCTGCCGCTCAAGCTAACGAGCAGCGCGTTTGCTACGGGCGAAAAGATCCCGCAACAACATACTTGCGATGGAGCGGACGCCTCTCCACCGCTGCTGTGGAGCGATCCTCCGGCGGGAACGCAGAGCTTCGCACTGATCGCCGACGACCCGGATGCCCCAGTGGGAACGTGGGTGCACTGGGTGCTGTACGATTTACCGGCGGATTCGCGCGGGCTGGGCGCCGGAATCGCGAAGCAGCAGGAGCTCGCGAACGGGGCGCGGCAGGGTACGAATGATTTTCGCAAGATTGGGTATGGAGGGCCGTGTCCTCCGCCGGGAAAACCGCACCGCTACTTTTTCAAGCTCTATGCCCTGAACGCGAAGCTGGGCTTGAAGGCCGGCGCGACGAAGGCGGAGATCGAAAAGGCGATGCAGGGCCACATCCTGGCGCAGGGCGAATTGATGGGCCGCTACGGGCGAACGTAATGGCGGGGCATCCGCCGCGTTGAAGGGGTGAGAGATACGCATCCCCTGTTCCTACCCCACCCTCGGCTGGAACGGTTTTGCATTGCAGTTGTCCGGTTAGCGCGTTTATCAGGCATTGGGTCCAATTAGCCGGTAGAAATACTATTTACCATCTGAATCTCCATTGCGCTACTCTGTTGGCTTCATGGCCCTCCTTCGCTCTAATCAGCCCTTGTCTAGCCTTCAGCGGCGCGTGAATAAGGGTGCTCTGCCCCTATCAGCTTTGGTCGGCAGCGCGTTAGGCTGGAGGGAGGCTAAGGAATGCGCTGCAATTACCTCCGCCTACCTGGCCGATTACAACTATGCGATCACATTCTTCATTGCCATCGCTCTCAGCATGCTCGGACTCGCGCTGCTTATCTATTGGCGCACTCGTTGGCTCGGGGGCGGGTTAATTGCCGCGGGGATTTTGAGTTATGCAGTGTTTTACGGTGGGATGGCTGTTCTCTTGAAAGAAGACCGCGTGGCTTGGCGTCACGAACAGATGATTTCGTTTGGTCCCGATCAGAAAGCTTCGGCGGTAATCTATTTCCGTAAGGGAATCACTGATCGACAGGTGGAAGACTTCAATTTATCCGTGCTAATGGGGCCCGCACTGCCACGACACGACGGACGCGACTATCCCGCTTTTGTGCACACGTATCTCCGCTTACTTCCAAGTCAAGCCAACGGCCACGAGGCGATTGCTCTCACTTTCTTTGATGACGCTCCTACCGATAAAGTGAACGCATACCTGGCGACGATTAAGGCGGACAGGCGCGTTGAAACAGTGATCTTAAACACCTCACCAAATTCTATTCATGCTGATTCTGAACATCCCTAGATCTTTCTAGCCGATTTGGAGGCGTGGGTCGCCTGCTGATTGTTGACGAAAAATGTCCTTACCACCAACTAAGGGATACACCCCAGATTGGTCCTGATAAGTCGGCTAATCGGACAAGTACAATCTCCAAACCCGCGCCCTTGGGTGGGTGTAGAAACAGAGGGTGCGTATCTCTTACCATTTGTGCGCGTTGACAGAGGCGCGGCGGGCGGCAATACTCTTCAGCGATGATCGGCCAGCTTCGCGGAACACTTGCCGGCAAGCGCCCGAATCAAGTTCTGGTAGACGTTGGCGGTGTCGGCTACCTCGTTCATGTGCCGCTTTCCACCTACGCCGCGCTCGGCGAACTTCACACCGAAGCCACATTGCTGATTCACACGCATGTGCGCGATGATGTGCTGGCGCTCTACGGGTTCCTCTCCTCGCGGGAAAAACATCTTTTTGAGCTGCTGCTGTCGGCCTCGGGTGTGGGGCCGGCGCTGGCGCTAAAGATTCTTTCGGGGATGAGCGTGGAGGAATTGGTTCCGGCGATCCGCACCGGTGATCTCGGGCGGCTGACGCGAATTCCGGGCGTGGGGCGCAAGACAGCCGAGCGC
Source organism: Terriglobia bacterium (assembly GCA_041497835.1). Classification (GTDB taxonomy): domain Bacteria; phylum Acidobacteriota; class Terriglobia; order Acidiferrales; family UBA7541; genus Acidiferrum. The sequence continues at coordinate 188 of JBGQHF010000054.1, read as the reverse complement.
ATGGTGGTGGAACTGAAAGACAAGCTCGAAGCGGTGGGCGTCGAGCACGAGAAGCCGGCGGCATCGCCGGCGGGGGTCGAAGCGGATGTAGTGTCCGCGCTGGTGAATCTCGGGTATGACGGGCGAACGGCGGAGAGCGCGGTCGCCGGGGCGAAGCGCGAAGCGGGAACCGGAAATTTCGAGAAGTT
>JBGQHF010000053.1:0-22379 GCA_041497835.1 Terriglobia bacterium | reverse complement strand
CGAGACCAACGTGTGGTTCGAGATCACCAATCTGATGATCCCCACGCTCAATGACGATCCCGGTGAGACGCGCAAGCTCGCGGAATGGATTCTGGAGCACCTCGGCGCGGACGTGCCCCTGCACTTCACGGCGTTTCATCCTGACTTCAAGCTGCAGGACAAGCCGCCAACCCCGCCGGAGACTCTGCACCGCGCGCGGGAAATTGCGCGGGAGGTGGGGCTGCGCTATGTCTATGAAGGAAACATCCGGAGCGAGGGCGCGCATACCTCTTGCCCGATGTGCAACACCCTGCTGATCCGCCGCTCGTGGCATGACGTGCTGGAGAATCACCTGAAAGACGGCGCTTGCCACAAATGCGGCTTCCGCATCGCCGGCCGCTGGGAGAATCCACGGGGGAGTACTCCGCCAAAGGCAAACCGCAGCGCGGAGATGGCAGCGAAGTATGGACACGTAAATCTGTAGGAGAGTGCGGAAAAATCTTAAAACCGGGTCTGATAAGAATGAGCTGGACTAAGGGCGCTGCCCGGAAAAGCTTCTAGCCGGAGCTGGAGCTTAGGAACTTTGTGAGGCCCTGCAGACGTCTCTCCAGGTCGCCGGAGGAGAGATTGCCGGTGCGAAACAACTCGTCGTAAGCAAATTCGGGCAAGCCCCGCGCCGTGACCCGCCCCGGAAGAAACTGACGCAGCGTTTCGTAGACTGCGCTGCTGCTGTTTTCGAGAAGAACGCAAATCTCTTCGAAGGCCACGCGGTAATCCCATTCGCGGAACACGCCGGGCTCCAGCGCGCGGCAAAACCGCAACCGCGCGCCGGGCGCCAGATGTTCCGCGCAGAGCGCGCGCAAATACTCCCATTCCGCCTGCTGGCGAGATAGCCCGGTGAGCCAATGATCCAATGCCACGATCACTTCTCGAGCGAATGTGGTGCAGGTAGCTCCGAGCGGATGAGCAGTTCGACCTGCGACCACACGGCGGGGTCACAGGCCATCTGGGTGTGGGTTTTTGAGAGGAGGCGCTCGTACCAGGGATACTCGCTGCAATCTATTCGGCTTGTCTCATAGTTGATTTCGAAATTCCCGATGATTTCTGTGCGGGCCGGATCCGCCGCCCGAATGTTTGCCCTGCCGTGGAGCAGTCCGCCGGGCTGATAAAAATTTGCCGCGCGAGCCACGTTCGCGGGAACCACGTCGTCATGCCTGCCTACGCTGTCCACCTGCACGGTGAGGAGCACGGGAATGCCGTCCCTTTCGAGTTCCCGCGCGAGCTTCAGGACGGCTGCTGCGCCCAAACTGTGGCCGTAAAGGATGATCCGCGCATGCTGTTGTTCTTCCGCGCTAAGGGTTCCATCGTGATCCGAATCGAGGAGCCGGAGAATTGCTTTGCGCGCTTCGTCCGAGCGGCGGTTTTCAAACGTTTCCACATACACCCCCGCGGGATAAACCGCGCGAAGATCTTCGGCCAGCTTGTACTCGCTGCGGACGGGATCGTCGTGATGGGTGAATCCGCCCATGAGGCCAATCACCAGGTAGGGCCGCGGCGAAAGCATGGCATGTACCGAGTGTTGCGATGGCGCGGGCTGGCTCAGGACAGCGTGCTGGCAGGCCGCCGCGGCAAGGGAAGCCCCTGCCAGGAATAAGACCGACGCGGCGCGCTTCTGGAGAGCTGGAGATGCGAAAATCATGGAGCGTAGGATGATGCAAGCATACGCGAGGTTGTGCACGAAGGCGAGTGCCGCTGTATTCTGTTGCAAGGGAGCGAGACAAGACAAAATGTCTGGGGGAAGGGAATGGCACAGCGGCATCGTGTGGTGATCCTGGGCGGGGGATTCGGAGGGCTCAACGCCGCCCAGGCGCTCAAGCGCGCGCCGGTGAACCTCATCCTGATCGACCGGCGCAATTTTCATCTCTTCCAGCCGCTTCTGTATCAGGTGGCGACGGGTTCGCTCTCGCCGGGAGAGATCGCCGCTCCATTGCGCAGCGTCCTGAGCCGGCAGAAAAACGCGCGCGTGTTGCTGGGTGAAGCAGTGGACGTAGATCCGCAGGCGAGGCGGGTGCTGCTGCGGGATGGCGCCGCGATCGAGTACGACTCGTTGATCGTGGCGACCGGGTCGAAATCTTCGTATTACGGAAAGGACGAGTGGTTCGAATGGGCGCCCAGCCTGAAGACGGTCGAAGACGCCACCGCGATTCGCCACAAGATTCTTTACGCGTTTGAGCTCGCCGAGCGCGCCGCCACGGAAGACGAGGTCCGCGCGTGGCTGACTTTCGTGATCGTTGGCGCGGGCGCGACTGGCCTGGAGCTGGCCGGCGCGCTGGCGGAGATCGCGCGGCAGACGCTGAAGAACGATTTTCGACGCATCCGCCCGCAGGAAGCGAAGATTATTCTGATGGAGGGCGGGCCGCGCACGCTCGCTGCGTATCCCGAGGATTTGTCGGCGAAGGCCGAAGCGCTTGTGACGCGGTTGGGCGTCCAGGTGTTGAAAAACGTGCAGGTCACAAAGATTGACGGAGACGGGGTCGATTACAAGAGCGGAGAGGAGACGCAGCGAATCGTGGCGAAGACCGTCCTTTGGGCCGGCGGCGTACAGGCCACGGAGTTTGGCCGGAAGCTAGCCGAGCGCACCGAGGCGGAAACCGACCGCAGCGGGCGCATCAAGGTCAACCCGGATCTGACGATCCGGAATTTTCCGGAGATTTTTATTATCGGCGATCTCGCCTCGGCGCTTCGTGAAGACGGCAGGCCGTTGCCGGGCATCGCGCCGGTGGCCATGCAGGAGGGCACCTACGCCGCCCGCACGATCCAAAAGCGGCTCGGAGGTTCGACCGCCATTCCCGCGTTCTGTTACCGCGACAAGGGCGACTTGGCGGTGATCGGCCGCGCGGCGGCGGTGGCGAATATCTTTGGGATACATATTTCCGGTTTGCCTGCCTGGCTCGTATGGCTCTTCGTCCATCTCCTGTACATCGTCCAATTTCAGAATCGCGTGCTCGTGTTCATCCAGTGGGGATTCGAGTATCTGACGTTTAACCGCGGCGCGCGTCTGATCACGGGCACGGCGGCCACGGAGTCTCTGGATGAGCGAAAGACGCTTTCGAGCACGGGCGATGGACGTTAAAAGAAAAGACACCGGTGAGTTCGCTGCGGATCAGTTTTTCCCTGTGGCGGGCAGCCCGAAATGCATGGCGGCGCGCATGATAAACTTCGCGCCAGAGGCGCGATGACCACGAAAAGCGGCCGCGAACTGGGGATGGATCGCGAGATTACGCGGCGCGATTTCCTGAACGGGTTTGCGTTTGCCGCGGGGGCTGCGCTCGTTCCGGACGCTTGTTTCGGAGCCTTCGATTTTGGTTCCAATCCGGAAAAGGCCTCATCGTATTACCCGCCCGCGCAAATCGGGATGCGCGGGGACCATCCGGGTTCCTACGAAGCGGCGCACAGCCTGCGGGACGCCACATTCTGGAAAAAGGCGGGAAAACCGCAGGACACCCACGAGACCTACGATCTGGTCATCGTCGGAGGCGGGATCAGCGGTCTTTCCGCGGCGCATTATTTCCGCAAAGCTGCCGGCCCGACGGCCCGAATTCTCATCATCGAAAATCACGACGACTTCGGCGGACATGCCAAGCGCAACGAATTCCACCTCGGGAAGGCGTTTCGCCTCGGTTATGGGGGAACCTATTCCATCGAGAGCCCGGCGCCGTACAGTAAGGTCGCGAAGGGTCTCGTCGAGGAATTGGGCGTTGATGTATCGAGTTACCGGAAGTTCCTGCATCAGGAGATTTACTCTTCGCGCGGACTCAAGGAAGGGGTTTTCTTCGACAAAGAAACGTTTGGCGCCGATCGTCTTGTCTCCGTCCCAACGCGAGAAGAGCGAGGGAATCGTTCCGTCCTCGCGCAGGTATTGTCCGAGGAGTTTCTCGCCCAAGCGCCGCTCTCGGATGTCGTAAAGAAGGATTTGCTGCGCCTCGCGAGGGAAGACAAAGACTACTTTCCAGGGATTTCGTCAGCGGAGAAGAGGGCCAAGCTTGCGCGTATCAGCTACGCAGACTTCCTCACAAAAATTGTTGGCGCCGATCCCGGCGTCCTAAAGGTCTTTCAGACTTTCCCCCACGGACTCTACGGCGTTGGAATCGATGCCGTGCCCGCGCAAGACGCGTGGGGATTCGACATGCCCGGATTCGCGGGGCTGAAACTCGACGCGGCGCCGGGGATGGGAATGAACCGCGATTCCATTCCAAACGACGAGGCCGAGGCGTACTTCTTCCATTTTCCCGATGGCAACGCGACGATTGCACGGCTGCTCGTCCGCAGCTTGATCCCGGGTAGCATTCCGGGGAAGACGGTGCACGACATTTTGCTGGCGCGCGCAGAGTATTCGCGCCTCGACGAAGCCGCCTCGCCCGTGCGGATTCGCTTGAACAGCACCGCGGTGCGCGTCAGGCATCTCGGCGACGCGAAATCCGCGAAAGAGGTGGAAGTCGCTTACGCCCGCGGCGGCAAAGTCTTTACCGTGCGCGCGGCAAATTGTGTCCTGGCCTGCTGGCACGCCGTCATACCGTACATTTGCAAGGAATTTCCGGACGCGCAGAAGACGGCGCTCTCGTCGGCAGCAAAAGTGCCGATTGTTTACACGAATGTTTTGTTGCGGGACTGGAAGGCGTTCGTGAAACTCGGCATTTACTCTGTCACTGCTCCGGGGAGCTACTTCAGCAGCTTCAACCTTGATTTGCCCGTGAACTACGGCGGCTATCAGTGCGCGCAGTCGCCCGCGGAGCCTATCGTCGTGCACATGTTGCGTACGCCGTGCAGTCCCGGCTTGCCCGCGCGCGATCAGCACGTCGCCGGTCGCGCGGAGCTCTACACAACGTCGTTTGATACGTTCGAGCGGAACATCCGCGATCAGCTCGGCCGCGCGCTTGCCGGCGGCGGTTTTGACCCCGCGCGCGATATCGCGGCTATCACCGTGAACCGCTGGCCCCACGGTTATGCCTACCAATACAACTCGCTGTGGGATGATTTCTGGCGCGACGGCGGCGAGCAGCCTTGCCACATCGCCCGCAAACCCTTCGGCCGGATCGCGATTGCCAACGCCGACGCCGATGCCTACGCCTACATGGACTGTGCGATTGATCAGGCCTACCGAGCCGTGCAGGAGCTTCGGGCCCGCGCGTAGCCGGCCTGCACGCGCGGTCCGCAGGCTTCTATTGGCCGCTGCAATCACCGCGCGTTGGTGATAGGGGATGGTTCAGGACCAGGCAGAGCCACCGCTTGTTTTCTTTTCATCCCGGATGGCAGCGATCCCATCTGAAGTGGTTGTTTAGATATCGCAATCCACGTTTTCAGAGGGATCTGCAAGAAGGTCTTCGAAACTTGTGGATCAAACAAGGACCCGGACTTGCGACGGATTTCGTCCCGAGCTGCCTCGAACGGCATGGCACGGCGATAGGGCCGGTCCGACGTCATGGCATCAAGACTATCGGCCACAGCGAAAATCCGCGCCGCAAGCGGGATTTGTTCCGCTTTCAGGCCACGGGGATAACCACTGCCGTCCATTCGCTCGTGGTGGTTGAGGATGATCTCCGCGGCAGCAGCCAGGAATGGGATTTGCTTGACCAGGTCATATCCAGTCTGCACGTGCTTCTGCATGAGTTTCCACTCTTCCGGCGTTAGAGATCCCGGCTTGCGGAGAATGCCGTCCGGTGTTGCGAGTTTTCCGATGTCATGTAGATAGGCGCCCATGGCGAGACCCCTGAGTTCGGAGTCAGACAATCCCATCGCGCCGGCAATCTCCAGCGAATAGCGGCATACGCGCAGCGAATGTCCCGCCGTTTCGCCGTCGCGGAGGTCGAGGGCTGCACCGAGCGCCGCCAGAGTATGCTCATAACTTGTCTCAACCTGTTCCAGGGCCGCCCGAAGCTGCTGGGTACGTTCGGCCACCATCTCTTCGAGATGCTGGCGATAGTGCTGGACTTCCGCTTCCAACTGCTTTTGGTGCAGGGCGCGCCGGAGGCTGGCGATGACCAGTTCCTCCTGGAAGGGTTTCACCAGATAATCGTCGGCCCCCAGCTTCATTGCTTGAATGCCGACCCGGATATCATCCACTCCGGTGACGACCAGGAAAGCCAAATGGGGATACAACCGGCGAACCTCGGCGAGGAGCTCCATCCCGGAGATTCCTGGCATTTTGAGGTCGGAGATCACGGCGTCGACTTGCTCTCGCCTCAAGACCTCGAGAGCCGCGTCACCACTGAGCGCGGTATTGAACTCAAAGGCAGCCTCCGACAAGAAAACAGAGAGGAGCTTGCACGCCGCGGGTTCGTCATCAACAACGAGCACGCGAGAGGCTGTGCGACGAATCGATGGGGTCTTGGTGGGTGAACTATCACGCGCAGACGTCAGAGGTGCATGACGAACTGTCATTGGGAGAGGTCTCGAGTTCGTGCGTCCGGATGGGAATGAGACTGACCTGACTCAAAGGATCGAAATCGCCATTCCGGCATTGCCTCTCCGACATCGAGTAGGCAACCGAGAGATAGGGCAGGCCTCGACACGAAACACCTCAACTTGTCTGGAAGGAGCAATTCCCGGGCCTCTAGGAGCTTGATAAGCCTTTAAGAATCAGCCACCGTCCTGAGGGCAATGTTCCATTCCGGGTCGTCTTGACGGGAGCGGAACACCAAGAACAAGGAACAGGAAAGACGGGCGGAGAGGAAGTGGTGCCGGGGGCCAGAATCGAACTGGCTACGCCCGCCTTTTCAGGGCGGCGCTCTACCACTGAGCTACCCCGGCACTGGCGAATTAATTGATTTTAGGGGCGACTGCAGATTGTGTCAATTCGGTCTGAGACGAATAGCAGACACGCAGAAATGTCTGTCCGGCAAAACCGGCGAGACACGGGCAGGAAGGATGATTCATTGCATGGATTCGTCGAATTCTTTCATCCAATTGCGGGTCTTGAGGACCTCGCGCGGGCGCGTACCGTCCGCGGGGCCGACGATGCCGTCTTTCTCCATGAGGTCGATCAGCCGGGCGGCGCGGCCGTAACCGATGCGCAGGCGCCGCTGCAGAGTTGAAGTCGAAGCGCGGCCCATCTCGCAGACCACGCGGATGGCATCCTGGTAGAGGTCGTCGTCCACGCTCTCGGCGGCTCCAGCATCAACGTCTCCTGCCTCGTCGGCGATTTCCTCTTTTGGCGCTTCGAGGAGCTGTTCGTTGTATTTTGCCTGGGCCTGGGCTCGCCAGAAATCGCAGACCGCGGAGATCTCGTCCTCGGTCACCAGCGGCCCGTGGATGCGGTGCAGCCTCGCCGACCCCGCGGGCAGGTAGAGCATGTCGCCCTTGCCGAGCAGGGATTCGGAGCCGTTGGCGTCGAGAATCGTGCGCGAGTCCACCTTGCTGGCCACGCGGAAAGAGATGCGGGCGGGGAAGTTTGCCTTGATCAAGCCGGTGATGACGTCCACCGAAGGCCGCTGCGTCGCCAGGAGGAGGTGGATGCCGACCGCGCGAGCCATCTGCGCCAGGCGCGTGATGGACTCTTCCACCGTGTTCGTGTCCACCATCATCAGGTCGGCCAGTTCGTCGATCACGATCAGGATGTAGGGCAGCGGCTTTTGCTCGGCTTCATCCGTCGAATCGAAGAGCGAAAGCGATTGCCCCCTCTGGAACTGCCGGTTGTACTGGTCAATGTTGCGAACGCCGCGGTCGGCCAGCAGGGTCAAGCGCTTTTCCATCTCCTTGGTGGCATTCCGCAGGACGTTGGAAGCGACCTTCGGATCGGTCACCACCGGCGCGAGGAGGTGCGGAATGTTTTCGTAGAGACTCAACTCTAGGCGCTTGGGGTCCACCAGGACCAGCTTCACTTCGTCGGGCGTGGACTTGTAAAGAACGGACATGAGCATGGAATTGATGAAGACGCTCTTGCCCGTGCCCGTGGAGCCGGCGATGAGCAGGTGAGGCATCTGCGAGAGGTCGCTCACGCGGATGCGCCCGTGCAGGTCACGGCCCATGGCGAGCGTCAGGCGGCTCGGCGAATTGACGAACTCCTGCGACTCGATCACGTCGCGGAGGGCGATGGTCTGCCGGTTCAGGTTGGGAACCTCGATGCCGATGGTGGATTTCCCCGGGATGCGCTCGATCAAAATGGATTCAGCCTGCAGCGCGAGGCACAGATCCTCCGCAAGGCCGGTGATGCGGCTGTACTTGATTCCGGCTTCGGGCTTGAATTCGAACGTGGTGACGACCGGGCCGGGGTTGATCTGCGTCACACGGCCTTTTACGTCAAACTCTTCGCACTTTAACTCGATGGCGCGGGCGCGCTCCTTCAGGTGGTCTTCATCGAACTTTTCGCTGCGTTCGCCCGGGCGCAGCAGGCTTGGCGAGGGCAGCTTGTAGTTCGTCATGCCGCGCGCAATCTTCGGCTCGGCGCCGCTCTTTCGCGCCGGCGCTTCCTTCGGTTTCTCGGGGCTTAGCAGCAGGATGGAGGCGCGGCGTCCCCCGTTCGCGTCGCGTTCTTCCGCTTCGTCTTCCTCATCGGCCAGTTGAGCGGTAGACAGGTACTGCGAAACGGCGGGCCGTCCGGACACCTTGATGGCTTCGACGCGGCGGCGCATGCGGTCCTGTTCGCGCGCTTCGCGCCAGCTCCTCCAGCGCGCCTGCGCTTTTTGAATCACGCCGAGCCGCTCGACCGCGCCGACGGGTCCGGCCGGACCGCTCACCCACGCGTGCGCCCCGGAGAAGGAAAATCGCGTTGTCAGATACAGCGCTGTGAAGAAGAGCGCTACGGCAACCACATTCGCGCCGGCTTTGTTGAGGCCCGCGAGGAGCGCGCTCGCCACCAGCGCGCCCGTTAGCCCGCCGGCAGGCACCGCGCCACGCACCTCGGGGAAGTGCCACAGGGAGAGCAAGGACGGGAGCGAGAGCAGAAGGAGGACATATCCGGCCAGCTTGGCCATCTGCGAATCAATGGCCCGGCTGCGGAACCAGCGCCAGCCTAGTGTCCCGAGGGCGAACGGCAACAGGAATGCCGCGAAGCCGAAGACCTGGAAGAACACATCCGCCCCATAGGAGCCGGCGGGGCCGATCCAGTTGCGCGCGGGGCGGTCGTCCGGGGCAGCGCCGGAAACATTGAAGGAGGCGTCGCGCGGCGAGTAAGAGATGAGCGCGAGGGCCATCAAAATTGCCAGCGTCACGCACAAAAAGCCGATCAGCTCGTTGAGACGCTTGTTTTCAGTGGGAGTCAGAAAGCGCACAAATATCTCCTCAGCGATGGGGAAGGCTGAGTCACGCAACGGATCGCGCGGGCGCTATCGCGCGGATCCCATCTGGAGAAACGCCAGAATCAAAACGACTATACCAAACACGAGGCGGGAGACAACAAATACTTTGCGTGTGCCTGTTTGCAAATAGCGCATAGAGAAGGCCACCGCTGAGCGCGTCGTACCTGAACCCGAAATTCCCCGCCGCGGTGAACGCGCTCGGCGGCGTCAGCCGGTCGAGAGCGCCGTTTAATTGTCGCGACTATTTAAGTTCGATGGTGATGGGCTCGGCCAAGATTGGACCACGGATCACTCGCGCATTGGGGAACAAGTTTTCGTAGTGTTCCTTTGGTCGAGGGAGCCTATAGGCGGCCTTGACGACGTATCTGCCCGGGCTGCTCAGTGTGAAACCCCATGCGCGCCTTCTGTCCTCCTTGTTGACACAAGACACTGGCAAAATAGCGCGAACGGATTCTCCGGGGGCGAGAGGCATGTATGAGCGCGCCGAGTCAATTGGCTCCGCGATACGTCCGCACCATTGCGCCAACTGACCTTGGGGATCCGAGATCTCTATCCCAATGTTCGACGTTAGTCGAAGCCTTCGGGCAACTATCACATTCTTGCGGCCAACATTGCGAAGAATGAAATTGAGTTCAACTGTTTCGCCGTATTGATAGACTAATTTCCTTGATTTGACCTCAAGTGCTAAATCTGTCTTTTCATCCCCCCCTCGGCCACGAACTTGCGAGGCTGCAACGGACAAACAGAAGAGTATCAACATCAAAACTCCAAGCCGGAGCTTATGATGGCATCTCATGGTTTCACCAGAGTGTTCGGCAGTGGATAAGAATAAGGCTCTATCGGCGGGAGGGCGGATGCACTAACTGGAACAGTATTCGATAAAGGCGAAAGATCACAAGTCCGTTCCATACCGTTGTTGTCGTAGCCGTAGCTCGTCCCCGGCGTCGCCGTGAGTTGGTTCGACACGTTGTAGTTGTACGGCGAGACGCCCAGCGCGCTCAGCCGGTTGCCCACTGGATCGTAAGTGTAACTCTCCGCCGTCGTGGCCCCCTGCGTCACGCCCGTCAACTGGTAGATCGCATCGTATGCGAAATTCGATGTCACTGCCGTCCTCTGGTCCGTCTTCGCCGTGCGGTTTCCCACAGAATCCACCGTGTAGCTCGCACCGTCAATGGTACTCCCGGCCAGTTGGTGCAGCGCCGCCGTCAGACGCGAAAGATTGTCGTAGGTGTAGTTCGTCGCCACGCCGTTCGGCCGCGTCAACTGCGTCCGCGGGCTCAGCGCGCCGCTTACCCCGCTAATCTGGATGCCCAAATCAAGACCGCGGTTCCCAAGATGATCCGGTACACCGCGAACGGCGCGAATCCGCGGCGCCTCACCCAGGCCAGGAACCACGCGACGGAACCGTAAGCGACGAGGAAGGAAACCACGAGGCCGATCGCCAGAAGGGCCCATTCATGCGCCCCGAGCCGCGAAACACCGAGGGGGTTCTCTCCCTTGGCTAGGAGCGACTTCAGCAGATCGTAGCCGGTCGCTGCCACCATGGTCGGAATGGAAAGGAAGAACGAGAACTCCAGCGCCGAGGCGCGAGACATTCCAACCAATTGCCCGGCCGCGATGGTGGACATCGAGCGTGATGTCCCGGGGAAGACAGCCGACAAAATCTGCCACGCGCCGATCCACATCGCCTGGCCCAGGCTCATATCGTCCATGTGCCAGGTGTGGATGCGGCTCTCGGGAGCGCCCGGTCCGGCATCTTCCGACTTGGCGTGCATCGCGTCCACGGCCCACATCACGATTCCACCGATCAGCAGGGAGCTGCCCATGATGTACAAGCTCTCCAAATGCTTGCCGATTATTTTTGTGAGCAAGAACGCCGGAATTGCGGTGACCACGAATGCCACGAGGGTGAGGCCCAGAGGATGCGTCAAGAGTGTCCGGTCGCCCCGCTCGCCCCGCGGATAAGAGGAGAGAAGCGTCCGGATACGATCCCGAAAATAGACCGGCAGGCAAAGAATGGCCCCCAGTTGAATCACAATCGTGTACATCTTCCAGTACCCGCTCGTCAGGCTGACGTTCAGCAGATCTTCGGCAATCCGCAAGTGCGCCGTCGAGCTGACGGGCAAAAATTCCGTGAGGCCTTCGATGATTCCCAGCAGCAGGGACAGCAGGTAGTCGTTCAATTTCCCTCCAGCGTCCCGCTACACAGGCCCCTGCGGAGCCCGGATAGACAGGAGTTTGCGCATCTCGTACGCGTCGATGCGGCCGAGATAGTAGCGCTTCAGGACGGCCTCGATACGATAGCCATGGCGCTGCCAGAAGGCAACCGCGGCCTCGTTGGTTGTTGCGGATTCGAGAAGGATGGCGCGGACCTCGCGCGCCGCGAGGATGGTTTCCATCTCGTGGAGCAGAGCGGAGCCGACGCCATGGCGGCGGTGGGATTCCGCCACGTCCAGCGTGATGATGTGGGCGAGGGGACGATTCTCTTCCGCGAGCACGAACCCCACGCTCCGCTGGACCTCTACCGCCACCAGGCACTGCGCTCCGTCCAGGCCGAGGAAATAGCGAAGGCCGGTTCTTGTATAGGCGATGCCGGGCGGAAAGCAGGACAGGTCGAGGCGGTGGAGCGCCGCGAAGTCCCGCGCTTCGTACGGACGGATGTGAAAAGGCATGGGCCAAACCACTGGGAAAGGTTTAGCACAGAGGACGCTGAGAACACAGAGGGCACCGAAAGGGGCGAGTGGCTCGGATGAAACGACATCTGAGACGCGAAAGAAAGAGAAGGCCCGGCTCAGCGCACCGGGCCTTCCGCTACCGAGAGGGGGTTTGCCGGAACGATCACAAATTCACGAAAACGGTTTTGACCTCGGTGTAGTTCGCGAGGCCGTATTCGCCGAGCTCGCGGCCGATGCCGGATTGTTTGAATCCGCCGAAGGGCGCGCCGGCGTCGAAGACGTCGTAGCAATTGACCCACACCGTGCCGGCGCGGACGCTGTCCGCAATAGCATGCGCCTTGGTGATGTCGCGGGTCCAAACGGCGGCGGCAAGGCCGTAAAGGTTCTTGTTGGCGCGGTCAATGACTTCATCGAGGTCCTTGAAGCGCAGGATGGACATCACCGGACCGAAGATCTCCTCCTGCGCGATCTTCATGTTGTCCTGCACGTCGCCGAAGACGGTCGGCTCGATGAAGAAGCCCTTGTCGCCGACGCGCTTGCCGCCGGTAAGGAGCTTGGCCTTCTCCTGTTTGCCGGACTCGATGTAGCTCATCACCTTGTTGAACTGATCGTTGTCCACCTGCGGCCCCTGTTCGGTGTTCTTGTCGAAGGGGTTGCCCACGGTGCGGTTCTTCGCGCGCGCGACACTCTTCTCAACGAACTCGTCATAGCACTTGTCCTCGACGAACAGCCGCGAACCCGCGCAGCAGCATTGTCCTTGGTTGAAGAAGAGCGCGAAATGCGCGCCCTCCACGGCCTGGTCCATGTCCGCGTCGGCAAAGACAATGTTCGGGCTCTTGCCCCCCAGCTCGAGGGTGACGCGCTTCAAGTTGGTTTCGGCAGCGGCCTTCATGATGAGGTGGCCGACTTCGGTCGAGCCGGTGAACGCGACCTTGTCAATATCCATGTGGCGCGCGATGGCGGCTCCGGCGGTCGGGCCGTAGCCCGGCAGCAGGTTGACGACGCCCGGCGGGAAGCCGGCCTCGAGCATGAGCTCCCCGACGCGCAGCGCGGTGAGCGGCGTCTGCTCGGCGGGCTTCAGCACCACGGTGCAGCCGCAAGCGAGCGCCGGCCCAAGCTTCCATGCCTGCATCAGCAGCGGAAAATTCCACGGGATGATCTGGCCGACGACGCCGACCGGCTCATGTTTGGTGTAACAGAAATAATTGCCGCTGACCGGAATCGTCTTGCCCTGGTTCTTGTCGGCCCAGCCCGCGTAGTAGCGGTAACAGGCGACAGTGAGCGGCAGGTCGGCGCCCAGCGCGACGTGATACGGCTTGCCGTTGTCGAGCGTCTCCAATTGCGCCAGCTCTTCGGCATTCTTCTCGATCAGGTCGGCGAGCCGGTTCATCAACACGCCGCGCTGCGAAGCGCCCATCTTGCGCCACGCGCCGGTCTCAAACGCTGCGCGCGCCGCTCGGACCGCCCGATCCACGTCCGGAGCGTCGGCTTCCGCCACGCGGCAAATTTCTTCACCGGTGGCCGGGTTAATCGTCGGGAAAGTTTTTCCGGATGCGCTGTCCACCCACTGATTATTGATGAGGAGCTTCTTCGCGCGGACGGATACGGTCGGCTGCAGTACGGTCGCGGTTGCCATGACTACCTCCTGTCAGATCTTGCGCCGGTGGGGCCGTTGCAGAGCTGGAATTGCAGTCCTCCGGCGGGACGCAAATACCGGGACGGAAGCAAATCCTATACCTCCGCGTTGGATTGTACAAGAGTGGCCTGAAGCGGGGGGCCGGCCTGCCGGCTGCGGTCGGCTCGGGAAATGCGGGAGAAGAGAATTGTTCGAAAACCCAAGCGGCAGGCGATCCTAAACTTCGAGAATGACGGGAAGGATGAGGGGGCGCTTGGAGGTCTGTTTGTTGATGTAGCGCTTGAGGTCCACGCGGATCTTTTCCTTGATGACCCCCCAATCGGTTTTTTCTTCCGCGTTGGATTGCTCGACGGTCTTGAGGATGACGTCGCGTGCGCCGTTGACGATTTCCTGGCCGTTGTCGCTCGGCAGGAAGCCGCGGGTGACGATTTCGGGTAGGGATTCGAGTTTGCCGGTGTGCTTGTCGATTGCGATGATGGGCACGACGATGCCGTCTTCGGAGAGATGCTTGCGGTCGCGGATCACCACCTCTTCGATTTCCTCGAGCGACCCGGAATCCACGCAGACGCGGCCCGCGGTCACGGGCTCCGCGCGGAACGCCCCCGTTTCCGTGAACTCCAGCGGCTGGCCATCCTCGATCAGGAAAATCTCTCCGGAGACGACGCCGAGCTGGTGCGCCAGGGCGGCGTGGCGGAAGAGCTGCCGGTACTCGCCGTGAATGGGAATGAAGTAGCGGGGCTTCACGAGCTGGAGCAGGAGCTTCTGTTCTTCCTGGCTGCCGTGCCCGGAGACGTGAATGGTGCCGCCGCTATTGTCGTAATAGACCAGCGCGCGGCGCCGGAACATGTGGTCGAGCATGCGGAAGATGGCCTTTTCGTTTCCCGGAATGATGCGCGCGGAGAGGATGACGGTGTCGTTTTCGTCCACGGTGACGAAGCGGTGGTTGTCCACGGCGATGCGCGAAAGAGAGGACATGGGCTCCGCCTGGCTGCCGCTGGCGAGGATGACGAGGCGCTTGGGGTCGAACGAGCGGATGTCCTGCGGGCGAACGACCATGCCGTCCGGAATGCGCAGGCAATCGAGCGAGTGAGCGATTTCGACGTTGTCCACCATGCTGCGGCCGACAAAGGCAATTTTGCGTCCCGCGCGCTGTGCAATTTCGATGACCTGCTGGATGCGGTGGATGGAGGAGGCGAAACACGAGAGCACCACTTTGCGCGGCGCCGTCCGGAAGAGCTCTTCGATGCGCGGGACGATGGTGCGCTCGGAGGGAGTGAAGCCCGTGCGCTCGACGTTGGTGCTGTCGCTGAACAGCGCGAGCACGCCTTCCTGTCCATACCGGGCGAACGCGTGCAGATCGAACGGCGCATTGTCCACCGGCGTCGGGTCAATCTTGAAATCGCCGGTGTGAATGATCACGCCGATGGGCGTGCGCACCGCCAGCGCCACGCAGTCAATCGTGCTGTGGGTGACGTGAATGAACTCGATCTCGAACGGCCCGATCTCCAGCCTGCGGCTGGGCAGAACTTCCCGCAGCTTCGTAGAATCCAGCAGGGCCGCTTCTTCAAGGCGCTTTTTCACCAGCGCAAGCGTGAACCGGGTGCCGTACACGGGCACGTTGAGATCGCGGAGGATGTAGGAGAGCGCGCCGATGTGGTCTTCGTGGGCGTGCGTCAGGACGATGGCGCGGACGTGGGCCCGGTTCTGCTTCAAGTAGGTAATGTCGGGGATGACCAGATCCACGCCGAGAAGTTCGGACTCCGGAAACATCATCCCGGCGTCAATCACGATGATGTCGTCTCCGTAACGGAGCGCCATCATGTTCATTCCGAATTCGCCGAGGCCACCGAAGGGAATTGCAAAAAGCGAAGGTTTGCTCAAAGAGGTCTTGTCTTCCTTTCCGAAGGGAGAATCGTATCACACTGGGGGAAAGCGCGCCGGAGCGCGGATCAGCGGCTGTCGCCGCCGGAGAAGAGCCGTGCGACGGCCACGAGCAGTACCGCGCCGACCGTTGCCGCAGCAAGGGAGTAGAGGAATCCTCCGCCCCAGATGCCGAGCTTTACAAAGATCCATCCGCCGAGCACCGCGCCGATCAGGCCAAGGATGATGTCCGTCAAGCAGCCGAAACCGCGGCCACGCGAGATTTTGCCGGCCAGCCAGCCGGCCACCAGGCCGATGAAGATCCACGCGAGAAAGCTCTGGCTGACGAAGATGCCGAACATGCGGTAGCCGCGGTCCACGACGTACATGCTGCCTCCAAGGGAGTAGCCGGGAGCGATGATTGTAGCGGAATTACGGCGCGGAGGTATACGAAACGTTTCCGGCGGGCCGTTTTTGTTCCGCAAATCGGAGATGGCCTCTTCCCAACGAAACTGATGTTCTGATCCGAGATCCGTCCCAGTAAACTCGCGATCCCCCGATGTACTCTTGTTTCGGGATGGCGCCGGCGGGCTGCTGCTGGGTCATGCAGTGAAGCGTGCCCAGACCGAGCACGAGATCGCGGCAGGGAATTCCCACCACTTCGCGGTCCGGAAAGAGTTTCGCCAGCGTATTCAGGGCCACACGATCGTTCGCGTCGCTGAACGCCGGCACGATCACGAGTCTGTTCGCGATATAAAAATTCGCGTAGCTGGCGGGGAGCCGCTGTCCATCGAAGTAAATGGGCGCGGGCATCGGCAGGGTTTCGATGCGCAGCGGCCGCCCGTCCTGGTCCTTCATCGTTTTCAGCAGCGCCAGGTTTTGCTGGAGTGGCGAATAATTCGCGTCCGAGGGGTCGTCTTCGACGGCGGTTACGGCGGTCGTGGCATTGACGAAGCGCGTGATGTCGTCCACGTGGCCGTGGGTATCGTCGCCGGCGATTCCGTTTTTCAACCACAGCACTTTGGTGGCGCCCAAATAGTCGCGAAGGATTTGCTCGATTTCCCCGCGGCAAAGCCCCGGATTGCGCGCCTGCACCGGACTCAGGAGACATTCTTCCGTCGTCAGCAGCGTCCCGCGGCCGTTCACGTCGATGCTGCCGCCTTCTAACACCACGCGGCGGCCCTTGTAGACCGGCTGCCAGACGCGATGTTTCAGCTTCCTGTTGACCTGCGTCACCGCGACGCCGTCTTTCTTGCAGTTCTTGTATTTCGCCCAGCCGTTGAAGAGCCAGTGGGTGTAGGCCACCTCTCCGGCGGAATTCCTTACACAGATCGGCCCGGAATCGCGCATCCAGCCGCGGTCGGTGGCCACGCGGAAAAATTCTACCGCGTGGAGATCCACGTGCGACTTTTTCAGGATCGCGCGCGCTTGCGATTCCTCCGCGCGGTTCTGGACCAGGAGGAAGACGCGCTCGAAGCGCGCCAGATGGCGAACGATGTCCGCGTAGACCCACGGAACCGGGGCGAACTTTCCGGGCCAGTCGGTGCGCTCATGCGGCCAGCCGAGCCAGGTCGCCTCGTGCGGCTCCCATTCCGCGGGCATCCAGAAGCCCAGGGAAAACGGCGTAGCCTGCTTACCTGTCGAAACGCGTTTCGGGTTCATTCCCCGAGCCAGCGGTTCAGGATGGGTGGATAGGCATCAATGCGGCGGTCACGGAGAAACGGCCAGTTGCGGCGGGTTTCTTCGACGCGCTGCGGATCGCACGGTGCGATCAGAATCTCTTCTTTGTCGCTGGAAGCCTGGGCGATCACCTGGCCGAAGGGATCGGCCACGAACGAGTTTCCCCAGAATTCCAGGCCGCTCTCGGGCGTGCCTTCGTAGCCCACGCGATTCACCGCGGCAACGTACACGCCGTTGGCGATGGCATGGGAGCGCTGAATCGTGCGCCACGCATCGAGCTGCGCCGCGCCATGCTGCGCCTTTTCCGAGGGATGCCAGCCGATCGCCGTCGGATAGAAGATAACATCGCTTCCCAGAAGACTGGTGAGCCGCGCAGCCTCCGGATACCACTGGTCCCAGCAGACCAGCACGCCGATGCGGCCCCGCGCGGTTTCAAAATTCACAAATCCGAGATCGCCCGGAGTGAAATAGAATTTTTCGTAGTACAGGGGATCGTCGGGGATGTGCATCTTGCGATATTTGCCCAGCAGCGCGCCGTCGCTGTTCAAGACCACCGCCGTGTTGTGATAGACGCCCGGCGCGCGCCGCTCGAAGAGTGAGCCGACCACAACAACGCCAAGCTCCTTCGCGATTTTTCCCAAAGCTTCGCTGGACGGCCCGGGGATGGGTTCCGCGAGAGCAAAGAGGTCGGCGTTTTCTTCCCGGCAGAAATATTGAGAGCGGAACAGCTCCTGCAGGCAGATAATCTGCGCGCCCTTCTGCGCCGCCTCGCGGATTCTTCCGAGCGCCTTGGTGAGATTCGCTGCCGGGTCCAGCCCGCAGCTCATCTGGATCAGTCCGATCGTGAATTTTTCCGCCATGCGGGAATGATACAACATCTTTTCCGCGCAAAAAGAGTTCTTCGCGCGGGCTCGCGAAAACGTTTGCGGAATGACATTCCCTCTTCCTTTGCGCGCGAATTTGTAATATCAATTTGTGCGCAACGCCGCCGAGCGGACGGCTGGATTGAAAGTTTGCAAAGAAATTGTAGTGAGGCCATCATCTTGCGTGCCCGCTAGGGAAGTCGAGGAGAGGGAATGGCGAAAAAGAAGAAGACAGTCACGGGGCGTGTCCTTCACGATCCGGTGAAAGACAAGTTGCGGCCGATCTTCCCGCTCGATCTCGCGAAGTGCCGCACGATTGATGAACTCGTGCGCGCGATGGGCGACACGGCCTTCACCGGACGCCAGGTCGGCGACGCTGCCGATGTTCTGGAGGCCATGGCGCGCGACAAGGACTGCTTCGTCGTCATGACGCTCTCCGGCGCGCTCACCGTCGGCAAGATGGGGCTGGTCTTCTGCGATCTGATCGAATCCGGAGTCGTCAACGCCATTGTTTCCACCGGAGCGCTGATGGCCCACGGCCTGGTCGAGGCTACCGGCCTCTCGCATTTTCGCTACAACGCAAAGATGGACGACAAGGCGCTCTTCCACGCCGGTTACAACCGCGTCTACGACTCGCTGGAGCCCGAGGTCAACCTCGACCACGTCGAAGAAGTCATGGAGCACATCCTCGATCACTGGGACGCGAACGAGGTGGTGTGCAGTTACAAGCTCCACCGCAGGATCGGCGACTACCTCGTGCGGCATTTTCCGGGACGCGGAATCCTGAAATCGGCCTACCAGCACAACGTTCCCGTTTTCGTCCCCGCTTTCACGGACTCGGAGCTCGGCATCGATTTCGCGCTGCACAAAATCGCCCGCCAGAGGGACAAGCGGCCGCTCCTGCGCTGGGATCCCTTTGAGGATTTCGAGAAGTTTGCGGAGACCATGCTGGCGACCAAGCGCATGGGGATCTTCACCGTCGGGGGAGGCGTGCCGCGGAACTGGTCGCAACAGTTTGGGGTCTATGCGGAGCTGCTGGCCCGCCGCGGCTACAAGAAGATCCCGCTGAAGCGTTACAACTACGGCCTGCGCATCTGCCCCGAGCCGGTGTTTTGGGGAGGGCTTTCCGGCAGCACGTACACGGAAGCGGTTTCGTGGGGCAAGTTCGTCCCCCCGGAGGAAGGCGGGCGCTTCGCCGAAGTCTTCGACGACGCGACGGTGGCGCTGCCGCTGGTGGTCGGGGCGGTCCTCGAGCGCATCGGCTACTTCAAACGGTAGTCGCTGCCGAAAACCGCTCGATCTGAACCGAAGAAAGAAAAAGGCCGCCCTGGGAAATAGGCGGCCTGAGTTTTTCTAGATGTGGAGCTAGTCGTCTTCGCCGATGAGGATGGCGGCGCCGAGAACGGTAGTCCACAGCCCGCGCTTGTCGCCCACGGCAGACTGCGTCACGTTCATGGTGCGGACGATCTTGTTCGAGATCCGGTAAACTTCTTTTTTCTCGTCCCAGGAAAGATCCGGATCGAATTCCACGTTCAGCGTGGTCGCCAGCATTTCCGCGGCAAGCTCCTCGGCGTATTCCCCCGCGACTTCTTCGGTTTCGCCGAAGGAATGGTGCTCGGAAAGATATCCGTACATGGATTTATCGGCCGGTAACGCCAGGCCAATGCTCGCCGCGATCAGCCGGTGCGCCTCCTTCGTGGAGTTCTCGCTGATCACCGTGAACGCCACCTGGCCCGGCTTCATGTGCTTCAATCCCTCGCTGCGCGAAATCAGCTTGCAGTTGGGCGGGAAGATGGAGGAGACGCGCACGATGTTGCACGCCGCGATGCCTGCGTTGCGCAGCGCGAGCTCGAAGCTCGAAAGTCTTTCGCGATGTTTGCCGACGCCTTTGGTGAGAAAAATTCTCTTTGCGACGAACGCCATGGATGGTGCCGGGTTGCGGTGCCTCCGTGATTGGAGTGGTGTAGGAAAAGTTTTCCGTCGAGGAAAAATAACAAGAAGGTCCAGCAGTGTCAATGCAATTCGGGGATGGCGGGAAAAGTTTTTCGGCCTCCGGGGGTGCGTTCTCCGCCTCTCGCTGCAGGCGGCATGCGTCTTGCCGGGCCGCGCGCCGCCCAGTCCGAATTCTTCGAATCGTCTGCAGCAAATGCAATCGTCCCCGGCAGCCTTGCAACAATGGCGACAAGTGCCTATACTCTTTTCGCCGCGAGAATCCGGCGCCGTCTTGGGCAGCTACGCGGCGGAGAGGGCATGTCCGCTAAGGAAACCCGGCCTGACAGCAGTTATCTCCTCCGAAAGCTTCATTCCTTGTCCGGCATAATCCCCGTTGGGGCCTTTCTTGCCGAGCATTTCTGGTCCAATAGCACTGCGCTTGTCAGCATTGATAAGTACAACGCAACTTCCAGGGAATTGCAGACGATTCCATTCCGCGTATTCGTGGAAGCGGCCGTGATCTGGCTGCCGATTCTGTATCACGGCGGCTATGGCGTTTATATCTGGCTGCGCGGGAAGTCCAACGTTTCCGATTACCCGTGGGTGGGGAACTGGCTGTACACACTGCAGCGCTACACGGGGCTCATCGCGTTCGCCTATATCGGCTGGCATGTGTACGTCGAGCGATTCCTGACCCATGGCAAGTCCCTGTACGCGGATATGGAGCATACGCTCGAGAATCCGTACGCGCTGGCGTTTACAGCCATCGGCGTCGTGGCGTCGTCGTTCCACCTGGGCATCGGTATCTGGAATTTTCTCTGCAAATGGGGACTGGCCGCGACCGTGCGGGCGCAGCACGCAGCGGGGCGGCTGGGTTTGCTGGTTGGCGTCACGTTCAGCCTCGTAGGAATATTGATTCTGGTCAGTTTCCGCTTGAACTGGCACCCCTTTGAGTTCTACGCAAAATGAGACAGCCGAAAATCATTGTGGTAGGCGGTGGACTCGCGGGCCTGATGGCCACCATCCGCGTGGCCGAAGCGGGCGTTCCGGTGGACCTCTTCTCGATCGTTCCCGTGAAGCGCTCGCACTCGGTTTGCGCGCAGGGCGGGATCAATGCCGCCAAAAACACCAAGGGCGAGGGCGATTCGACCGACAAGCACTTTGACGACACCATTTATGGAGGCGACTTCCTTGCCAGCCAGCCGCTCGTCAAGCGCATGTGCGAGGCCGCGCCGGGCATCATTGATTTGCTCGACCGCATGGGCGTGATGTTCAACCGCACGCCCGAGGGCCTGCTCGACTACCGCAGGTTTGGCGGCACGCTTTATAACCGCACCGCCTTTGCCGGCGCAACCACGGGGCAGCAGTTGCTCTATGCCCTCGACGAGCAGGTGCGGCGGCACGAAGCCGAGGGCAAGGTCAAGAAATTCGAAGGCTGGACGTTTCTCTCCGCGGTGATCGATGACGGCGGCGTGTGCCGGGGCATCTGCGCCATGGACTTGAAGTCCATGGAAGTGAAAACATTTTCCGCGGACGCGGTGATCTTCTGCACCGGCGGCATCGGCGCCATCTTCGGCCGCTCGACGAACTCCGTGGTCTGCACTGGCTCCGCCCAATCCGCGCTCTTCCAGCAGGGCGTGGACTACGCCAACGGCGAATTCATCCAGGTGCATCCGACGGCCATTCCCGGCGAAGACAAGCTGCGGCTGATGAGCGAATCGGCCCGCGGCGAGGGCGGGCGCGTCTGGGTGCCGAAAAAACCAGGTGACAACCGCGCGCCGAAGAGCATCCCGGAATCCGAGCGCTTCTACTTCCTCGAGGAGCGGTATCCGAAGTACGGCAACCTCGTGCCGCGGGACATCGCCACGCGAGCGATTCACAAGGTCGTCTTCCAGGAAAAGCTGGGTATTGCCGGCCAGCAGGCCGTTTATCTCGACCTGACGCACATCCCGCGCGAGACACTGGACCGCAAGCTGGAAGGGATTCTGGATATCTACGAGAAATTCCTCGGCGTCGATCCGCGCGAGGAGCCCATGATGGTTTTCCCCGGGGTGCATTACACGATGGGCGGCATCTGGGTGGACAACGAAAATCAGGGAACGAATGTTCCCGGCATCTACGCCGCGGGGGAGTGCGAATACCAATATCACGGCGCGAACCGGCTGGGCGCGAATTCGCTCGTCTCCTGCATCTTCGGCGGCGGCATCGCCGGGCCCGCGGCCGTGAACTACGCGAAGAGCCTTGAGAAGGGAAGCGAAAGCGCGGATTCGTCGGTCTTCGAGCGGGAGAAAAAGCGCCAGGCCGCGATGAACGAAGCTCTCATCCAGCAGGGAGGCGCCGAGAATCCCATCACCATCTGGCGGGAACTTGGCGACGTGATGACCGAGCACGTCACGGTTACGCGCTACAACAAGAACGTGGAGATTGCGGACCACAAGGTTCAGGAGCTGATCGCGCGGTT
>JBGQHF010000052.1:0-22446 GCA_041497835.1 Terriglobia bacterium | reverse complement strand
GGGTAGAACATCGAGCTGGCAAACAAGAACACGAAATAGAAAACCGACGTGACGCTGTTGAAGACGTCGTTGCGGCGCGTGCGGAGCGCAAAGATGGCGTAGAAGAAGAACCATCCGGCCGTGCCTACGGCCATGCCGAGAAAGAGCAGCGGAAGCATCTCCCAGCGCACGCGAATATGAAAGAGGGCGCGCCCCAGCAGCAGCGTGATGGCCGTTTGCACGACGGCGATGAGCACGTTGAACAGCACTTTGCCGAGCAAGTATTCCGGCCGGCTCAAGGGGTAAGTCAGCATTTCGTAGAAGATGCCGTTGTCGCGGTCGAGGAAAAAAGACCACGAAGTGTTCGCGGCAATCCCGAAACTGGCCATGGCCAGCACACCGCCGAGGAAGAAGGCATTGTAGTCCACACCACCCGCTGCGGCCGGCGCGCCGAGCGCTGCGTTCACGCCTACGCCGAAGACGAGCATGTAACAGAGCGGATAGAAGAGGTCCCAGAAAATGAAGGTGAGATTCGTCGAGCGAATCTTCGCTTCGCGATAGAAGACGGCGCCCAGTGCGCTCATTGCGTTTCCCTCCCCCCGGTTGTCAATTCCACAAAGATGTCTTCGAGGCTGGCGCCGCGGACTTCCACGTGCAGAACGCGGCGGTTGCGCGCCAGCCCGGTGACGACGTCGAGAGCGCGGCCTTCTTCCGCCTTGAACGCCACTTCGATCGAGTTCGCTTCGATGGTGCTGCGGATCGGGTTCAGCTTCGCCAGTTCCGCCACCATCATTTCCGGCAAACGATCAAAGGTCATTGCAACTTCAAACACGCCCTGCGAGAGCAGCTTCAGCGCGTTCAGGTCTCCACGCGCGACCTGTTTGCCTTTGTCCATGATCAGGATGTCGTCGCAAAGCTCTTCGGCCTCACTCAGGATTTGCGTTGTGAGAACAATGGTGCGGCCCTTTTTCGCTTCGGCGCGGAGGAGATTCATCACCTGGCGTTTAAGAAGCGGGTCCATGCCGGTGGAGAACTCATCGAGGAACACAACCGGCGTGTCCACGAGAAAGACTTTGGCGACCTGTACGCGGCGCCGGAAGCCGCCGGAGAGGTCCTGCACCTTGCGGTCGGCGTCGTCGGTGAGCTGAAACTCTTTCAGCAAGATTTCCGCGCGGCGCACCGCGGTGGCGCGATCGAGGCTCTGGAAGCGCGCATAGGTCAGCAGGTTGTCCCGGACGGAGAGAAACAGCTCCGCCGCGGTCTCCTGAATGACGGAGGCGATGCGGCGGCGGACTTCGAGCGGCTTGCGCACGACATCGAAGCCGAGGATGCGCGCGGCTCCCTCCGTGGGGCGGCTGAGCGTCGTGAGGACGCGCAGCAGCGTGGACTTCCCCGCGCCGTTCGGCCCGAGCAGCCCGAAAATGATCCCGCGCGGAACACCAAAGCTCATTCCGTCCACCGCGCGGACGGGCGGCTTGCCGCGGACAGCATAAACCTTGACCAGATTTTGCACTTCCAGCGCAAACTCGTTCATTGAGGACTCCTGCGAAATGCCTGCCGCGCAGACTCGTCTGAATTCGTGAAAGTTGAGAAGTTCGGTAGAATCGCCAGACACGTGCCTGGCGCAGTGGCGCGATTGTCGGCGGACTATCCCGCCGGATTCGGGCGCGACTTACTGGAGGGCAATGATGAGACGCATCGCGATACTCTCGCTGTTGACTGTTCTACCCTATCCGGCGCTGGGCCAGAAGTCAATTCCCCTCCCGCCCGCACAGGTTGCGCAGGAAGTTCGCGACTACCGGATCGACAACGAAGATCGGATCGTGCGCGAGTTGGTCGAATTCCTGTCCATTCCAAATATCGCGTCCGATACGGCGAACATCCAGAAAAACGCGGCGCGGCTCGTGGAGATGCTCGAGGCTCGCGGAATTGAGACTCATCTGCTGTCCATTCCCGGGCGCGGCCCTGTCGTGTTCGGAAAGCTCACCACGGAGGAAGCCACGCGCACGGTGATTTTCTACGCGCACTACGACGGCCAGCCGGTGGATGCCGCGGCGTGGACGGATGGGAACCCATTCCAACCGGCGCTGCGCACAAAGGCCATCGAGGCAGGCGGCCAGAAGATTCCTTTCCCCGGGAATTCACCGCAACATCCGGCGCACTACGGCGACGACTGGCGGATCTACGCGCGGTCGGCCTCGGACGATAAATCGCCGATTGTGATGTTGCTCGCGGCGCTCGATGCCCTGCGGGCAAAGAAAATTCCGCTCGCGGTGAATCTCAAGGTCGTGCTGGACGGCGAAGAAGAGGCTGGTTCGCCGAATCTCGAGCGCACGCTGCAATTGCACAAGAATCTTCTGGAAGGCGATCTTCTCGTCACGGCGGACGGCCCCGTGCACCAATCCGGGCGGCCGCTCGTTTCCTTCGGCAATCGTGGCGAATTCGGTTTTGGCCTCACCGTGTACGGTCCCGTTCGCCCGCTGCACAGCGGGCACTACGGCAACTGGGCGCCGAATCCGGCGTTCCACCTTTCCAGGCTGCTGGCTTCGATGAAGGACGAGAGCGGGCGCGTTTTGATTGACGGCTACTACGACGATGTCGCGCCACTCGGTGAGCTCGAAAAGAAAGCGCTCGCCGGAATGCCGGTGTACGAGGCGGAACTCGAACACGAACTGGGTATTGCGAAGCCCGAGGGCGGCGGGAAGAAACTTGTCGAGTTGCTGCAACTGCCTTCACTGAACATACGCGGCATCCGCAGCGCATACGTGGGGGAGCAGTCGCAGAACATCATTCCGGACAAGGCGGAAGCATCCATCGATGTGCGCACCGTGAAGGGCCAAGAGCCGCGGAAGAAGTTCGAGCAGATTGTGGCGTTCATCCAGAAACAGGGTTTCTACGTCACCGACCGGGAGCCCACGATGAACGAGCGGCTGCAGTACGGCCACATCGCGAAGGTTGTGTACAGCGGCGGATATCCGGCGTCGCGCACGCCCATGGACTTACCGGTTTCGAAAAAAGTGGTCGAGGTCGTGGAAGGCGCCGCGGGACCGGTGGTGAAGATGCCGACGCTGGGAGGCACGGTGCCGATGTACATCTTCGAGAATCTTGGCCTTCCCGTGATCGGCGTTCCGATCGTCAACCACGATAATCGCCAGCATGCCTTCGATGAAAACGTCCGCCTTGGCAATCTGTGGCGCGGGATGGAAATCTACGCCGCGATCCTGGCCGACCTCGCGTGGTGACGCCGGATTCGCGCCGTTGAGAAATGGCGGGCTCCTGACGTTTGCGGGATGAACTCCGCCCGCAACTACAGAGAGAGAAAATTCTTCAGGAGTTGCTTGCCGGATTCCGTCAGAACGGACTCGGGGTGGAACTGCACGCCTACGATCTTGTAGCGGCGATGGCGGACGCCCATGATGATGCCGTCGCTCGTTTCCGCCGAAATCTGCAATTCTCGGGGCAGCGATTTGCGCTCGACGATGAGCGAATGATAGCGCGTGGCCGTAATCGGATTGGGCAAAGTGCGGAATATGCCTTTGCCGTCATGATGGATTTCGCTGGTCTTGCCGTGGAAAATCTTCGGCGCGCGAACGATTTTCCCGCCAAACGCCGCGCCGATCGCCTGATGCCCGAGGCAAACTCCCAAGATCGGAATCTTCCCCGCCAGCTTCTGGATTAACGCAATGGAGATGCCTGCTTCCTGCGGCGTGCACGGCCCCGGCGAGATTACGATGCGCTCGGGTTTGCGGCGAGCGATTTCCTCGACACTGATCTTGTCGTTGCGATGCACTTCGACTTCGCAACCCAGTTCCCCGAGGTACTGCGCGAGGTTGTAGGTAAACGAGTCGTAGTTGTCGAGGAGCAGGATCATCGCGACTTCTTCTTTCTCTTCGGGCGCGCGCGGAGGTGCGCGGCTTCGAGCGCGGCAAGCAATGCGCGCGACTTGTTCACCGTCTCCTGATATTCGGCCGCCGGGGTGGAGTCCGCAACGATGCCGCCGCCGGCTTGCACGTGCGCCGCTCCGTTTTTCATGACCATGGTGCGCAGGGCGATGCAAGAATCGAGATTGCCCGCAAAATCGAGATAGAGGATGCCGCCGGCGTAGATGCCGCGGCGCGTCTTTTCCATCTCTTCGATGATTTCCATCGCGCGCACCTTCGGCGCGCCGGAGACCGTGCCGGCGGGAAAGCAGGCCATCAGCGCGTCGAAACAATCCACATCCGGGCGCAGGCGCCCGCGCAGGCTGGAGACGAGATGCATGACGTGCGAGTAACGCTCGACGCCCATGAGCTTTTCGACGCGCACCGTCCCATAGTCGCACACGCGGCCCAGATCATTGCGGCCGAGGTCAACGAGCATGATGTGTTCGGCGCGCTCTTTCTCGCTGGCGAGAAGGCTGGCCTCGTGCCGCTGGTCTTCCTTTTCATCGCGGCCCCGCGGGCGCGTCCCGGCGATGGGCCGGTAATAAACATCGCGTCCCTGGACTTTCACGAGCATCTCGGGAGAGCTGCCGATCACACTGACGTCATTGAGCCGGAGATAGAAGAGATACGGCGAGGGATTGAGCGCGCGCAGTTCGCGATAGACCTCGAATGGGTCGGCGCTCGATTTCGCGGAGAAGCGCTGGCTGAGGACAACCTGAAAGATGTCTCCGGCGCGGATGTATTCCTTCGCGCGGCGCACGGCGGAGAGGTATTCGCGGCGGGCAAAGTTGGACGCAACGCGAAGCGGCGCGCGGTTTTTGGCGGCGGTTCTCGCGGGCACGCGTTCGGCGGGGGCCGGCTGGCCGAGCAATGTGCGCGTTGCGGCAATTGCGCGCACGGCCGCGTCATACTTCGCGCGCAGGCTGCCGGGGCCTTCCGTGAAGACGTTGCGGACAATCCACAGGCGATGCTGGACGTGATCAAACGCGATGAGGCCGAGGTAGAACATCAGCATTGCGTCGTACAAGCCGATGTCGTCCCGCAGTTGGCGGGGCAGGCGCTCGATGAGCCGCACCATGTCGTAGGAAAAGTAACCGATTGCGCCGCCCACCAGCGGCGGCAGACCCGGTACGCGGACCGGATGGAAGCGCTCCATGCGTTCGCGGAGAAAAGAAACTGGATCGCGCTCTTCCCAAACCATGCGGTCGCGGCTTTCCATGACGCAGGCACCGCTGGCGAAGCGGAAGATTTCTTCGGGATGCGCCCCGGCGAACGTGTAGCGCGCGATCTTTTCGCCACCTTCGACGCTTTCGAGAAGGAACGAATAGCGAGAATCCTGTGCGAGCCGCAAATAGGCGCCCACCGGGGTCAGTAGGTCCGCGGGAAGCACTTCATAGACGGGGATCAGATTCCCCTGCTTGGCGAGACGCTGAAATTCCGCAAAGCCCGGCTGAATCATCGCCGGCCCCTTGCGCTGGAGGGACGCTCTTCTTTGCGCAACTCCCGAAGGACGGCGCGGCGCATCGCGGCTTCCGGCGCGCGCTGGCCAGTCCAGATTTCCCACTGGGCAATACCTTGCGCCAGAAACATTTCTACACCGGACACAGTTTCGCATCCTCCGCGCGCCGCAATCTTCAGCAATCTTGTCTCTTGGGGACGATAGATGAGGTCCATGACAATCCGACAGTGTAACTCGCCCGGCAAAAGAGGAGAAATCCCGCCGTGGGGATGCATGCCCACTGGAGTTGTATTGAGTATGGCATCAAAACATTCCGTGCGCAGGGCGCGGCGCGGAATAGCTTCTCCACCCACGGCTCGCGCGAGCTGCCTCGCCTGGCCTTCCCTCCGCGCACAAACAGCAACGAAGGCTCCTGCGCGCGCCAGGGCAATCGCTGCCGCGCGCGCCGAGCCGCCAGCACCAAAGATAAGAACGCGGCTGCCCGCGAGGCGCAGCCGGGATTGGAGCGCCCGAAGCACACCGACATAATCTGTGTTGCATCCGTAAAACGAACCGTCGCCGCGAACGGCGACGGTGTTCACCGCTCCGATTTCGGCCGCCAGCGGCTCGCATTCTTTCAAGTGGCGAAGAATCGCCTGCTTGTGCGGAAGAGTCACGCTGAATCCACGGAGGCCAAATTCGGGGATGGCTTTCAGGAATTCGCGCAAATCTTTGACCAGGAACGGAAGATAGACGGCGTCGAGCTTTTTCTCGACAAACCCTGTGTTGTGCAGGAGCGGCGAAAGCGAATGGCCAACCGGGTCGCCAATAACACCGTACACGCGCGTGCGCCGCGTAAGTATGTGCGCGCGGTAGAGATGCTTCAGTTCATAAAGCGAGACCTGACCGGGAGCAGTGGGCGTCTCTACCGGCGCGAATGCGAGTGCGCTGCCCTCACGAAGTGCGAGAACGCGTGCCGGCAAACCAACTTCCCCCATGGGCACGGCGACCACGTCCTGCTCTCGGCGCGCGAGCCGCAACACCCGCAAGCTGTCGGAAAGGTTTATCGCCTGAGTGGCAATTTTGACGCAATCTGCGCTCCAACCGCGTCCCTCGCTGAGAATGGCTCGAAGGTCCTTCGGCGTTTGCCGAAAATGATGAAAGGAAACCAAGATCCTCGTCTTGGGGAACAACTTCCGCAAGATTCCGCGCGGGAAGTTGCGCACGCTTTCGATTTCGAGGTCGCACCACCGGCAGCCGCAGATGCCTGCCACAAACAATGCGGCCACCTGATCCCCAATGCCACGCGCGAAACGCCCTCCATTTGGTTTCCGGCGGCAGGTGGCGAGAAATTGGGCCTGGAAACGCCGCCGCCTGAACCAGGCGAAGAAGTCTATCTCCTCTTTCTCATTTCGCAGCCAGTCAAGCCGCAGCTCGATGGTGCGTGTCTCGCGCAGAGCCGCGCGGAGCTGGCGTGCGGCGTCCCGGGCGGTCTCGGCAGCCACAACGGCGCAAATCCTGTCTGCGCCGGTACCAAAGATCCCGCGCGATTGTTCTCTCCGTGCCATTTTAGGTAAACTACGGCTTGTACCATGCGGTATCAAACGTGTAAAGCCGTCTCGGCATTCCCTTGACCGCCCAGGAGTGCTTTGTTAGCTTTCGATAGAAGAGTCCCCGCACGGCCCCTTGGGGCGTGATTACGAAGGAGTGTCCCGATGCGCATCAAAGCTGTTGGATTGTGCCTCGCTATATTGATAGGGGCGGGCTTGTGTGCCGCGCAGAACGCGCCCGCACCGGTGGTCCGCCAGCCGGATTATTCGACGGTGTATTGCTCGGGCTTCGTCACGGATCAGAAGGTCCCGACGGACATGCACGTCATCTCCGGCGAACAATCGAACTACAAGATCACGTTCTCCCAAGGCGAGTATATCTATATCGACCGCGGGATGAACCAGGGCGTCAGAGTGGGCGACGAGTTCTCGGTCCTGCGGGTCACGAAAGACGACGTGAAAATCAAGTGGTTCAAATGGCAGAACGAGCTGCTCCGAAAGATGGGCACGGCCTACGAGGACGAAGGCCGCATAAAGGTTGTCAGCGTACATGCAAAGGTTTCCATCGCGAAGGTTGTCTTTGCCTGCAACTACCTGCAACGCGGCGATATTATCCGGCCGTTCGAGGAACGCCCGGCGCCGCCGTTCAAGGATCCGGCCGCGTTTGACCATTTCGCACCGCCAAGCGGGAAATCCGTCGCGATGGTTGTGACCATGTCGAATTTCCAAGAGGCAGGTGGAGCCAACCAAACGGCGTATGTCAATCTGGGCAGCGCGCAAGGCGTGAAGGTCGGGGAGTATTTCCGGTTCTTCCGCCACCAGGGCACGCGCTCGGAAACGGTGAATCTGGAGCGTGATTTTCAGTACAAGCTGTTCGGATTTGGGAGCACCCCCCAGCGCTACGGATGGAATGATCTTCCGCGGGAAGTTCTGGGAGAAGGGATCGTTCTCAATGTCAGCCGGAACTCTTCGACCGTGCTGATCACGCTATCTACCGTGCCTGTGTATTCCGGGGATTACGTGGAAATCGAATAGTCAGCGCCGGAGCAAACTGCAGAATACTTTCAGGCCCGGGCCGCCCGATGGTCCGGGCCCTTTTCTTTCAGAGCAGCCGGATCGGGAGCGGCAGCCGAAGTTTAGTGGCTGGCGAGGTCTTCCTTGGCTTCGGCGATGATTTCGCAGGTAAAGGCATAGATTTCAGTCTCCGGGGCTTTCCACGCGCCCGCATCCAGACCGGCTTTTCGGCAGGTCTCCTCCAAAAACCTCTCCCTGGAAAAACCGTGCTCCGTGGCCACTTGGGGAAGAAGCAGGCCACGACGGGTTCCCTGCTGGATGAGCAATCCATGACGTCCGAGCTCAAACTCGTCGGAGATAACGCGATGCGGATGAGTCAAGAGAGAAATCTCGAGATGAAGGTCCGCCAATTCCCCTGGCTGAAGAGCGGGAAACCTCGGGTCTTCCCGAGCAGCGCTTACTGCGCAGTGCACGATGCTTTCGCCGAGCGGCTCGCGCGGCTCGATCACGCCAATGCAGCCCCGCAACCGACCGCGGCCCCGCAGCGTTACAAAAACGCTGCTCCGCGGCGCAAAGATCCCTTGGGATGGAATTTCGGCGGGCAATCGATTCTCGCGAACGGCGGTTTCGACGGCGTGCCGCGCCAAAGCAAGCAGCGCCTGTTTATCGGATTCAGAGAGTGGCGACATCCTGCGGCTTCTTGCGACGCTCGAGCATGCGCAGCGTGCGGCGTTGCTTGATGCGATCGTCGAGCTGGCTCCAGAAGCGGAGGAAGTATTGCGCGGCGGAAACGAGTGCGCTCACGACGACCAGCCAGATCAGAACCTTGCCCACCGGCTTCAAGAAAAGATGGCGGCCTGCCAGAATAATGGTCGCGCACGCGATCACCTGCAGAACCATCTTCGTCTTTCCGATCAGCGAGGGAATGATCATGAATCCCTCCGCCGACGCAATGTTCCGCAGGCCCAACACCGTCAGTTCGCGGCCAATGATGATCACCACCATCCATGCCTGAACAAGGTGCATGTCGACCAGAGAAACGAACGCCGCGCAGATCAGCAACTTGTCCGCGATGGGATCCAGCAGAATCCCCAGGGTGGTGATTTCGAGCCGACGCCGGGCAAAATAGCCATCCGCCCAATCGGTAGCCGCGGCCAGCAGCAGGATGAGCACGCCCCAGACCTCAAAATGCACCCCCACGCCCCACAACTCCAGGTTTGGGCTGCGTGTGAGAAGAACCGCAATGAGCAGCGGAACGAAGAATATCCGCAGAAGTGTGAGCGTGTTCGGAAGGTTCATGGCCGCGCGGCCAGCGGAGATGCCGCCCCCATGGCCGCCACCAACTCGCGCCTCACTATAGACTTCGGGAGGGCACACGTCAACGGCCCCGGGCCGGCCGACGGCCTCGCGGCAAGTACTTTAGCATCAACAGCGGAGCAGAGCGGATGACCTGCCAAGGCTATACTCTTTCGTAACATTCTTGGAGAGCGCTGTGCAAATTAGCAACCCCTTCGCAGAGCGGAGGAAGCAAACCGCGGCATTCCTCCACGCCGCCTTGTCACCTTCAGGCTACTGAAAAATAAGGCTTTATTCTGAGATAACGGTCAAGATTGAGTGGGACCAACAGAACTTGAATCGCGCTCACTTGGCGAGCTGCCGCCGATTTCCACAAGGTTTTCCACATTTTCCGAGGATTGGGAATCTACCTAACAGCCGCATTTTCCGAGCGTTGCAGAGCCAAGGGGGCAAAAATAGGGAATGTTTATCTGGAAGCCACTCCCCTGCGTGTCCTACGCGGGCCGGGGCCCGCGCAGTACGCGCTCAGGAAGGAACAGAATGGCGCGCAGAAGTGCAAACACGCCATCGACGGCGATGCCCACAAGCCGGAATGGAAGCGTAAGCAGCCAGACGATCGGATAAAAGATAGGCGCCAGCAGGGCGAGGGGCCAGCAGAGAACAAACAGGATGCACCACAGCAGAAAAGCCATCATCACGTCCTCCCTCCTCTCTCTACGAAGAAGATGGCCCAAAGGTTCCCGGCGCGAGAAAACTGGAAAGCCTGAGCCGGCGTGCGACCGACACGGGCACTTCCGCCTGCAGGCTCATGTGCGAGTCCTCCACATCGGAATGCAGAACGCGGCCGAGCGCATGGATCAGGGCAAGCGTCCGGCCTTCCGCCATCGGCAGCCGTAGCGAGAGCGTCACCACGGGATCAGTCGGCAAAGCGGCATCCATCCGCCGCAGCAGCTCTTCCAGGCCCTCCCCGGTTCGCGCAGAGACCAGGACCGGGCCACCGTCTTCCGCCAACATCGCGCTGGGATGCAGGATGGGGGCCAACTGACCGCGGGTGAGCAAATCTATTTTGTTGAAGACGCGCAGCCGCGGACGGTCGCCGACACCCAATTCCAGGAGGATTTTGTCCACCTCGGCATCCAGCTCCGCGTGAAGCGGATTCGAAACGTCGCTCACATGGACGATCAGCGCGGCTTCCTGAACCTCTTCGAGCGTTGCGCGGAAGGCGGTCAGCAGCCCTTTGGGGAGATCCCGGATGAATCCGACGGTGTCCGTTACCAGGACGCGGCGATTGGAGGGCAGGCGAATCGCACGGACGGTCGGGTCCAACGTAGCGAACATGCGCGAAGAAACGAGTACGTCCGCCCGGCTCAAGGCGTTGAAGAGCGTGGATTTTCCGGCATTCGTATAACCGACCAGGGCAATCGCTCCGAGCGGCACGGCCTGGCGGGCTTCGCGGCGAAGCGCGCGTTGTTTTCGGATCTCGTCGATCCCCGACTGAATTTTCCGGACGCGGTCGCGGATGCGCCGCCGGTCCGTCTCGAGTTTCTTTTCGCCGGGTCCGCGGACACCGATGCGGCCCGCGCCTCCCCCCGTGCCGCCTCCTCCACCCGCTCCGCTCTTCCCGCCGAGGCGAGACATTTCCACGCCGCGTCCGGTGAGCC
This sequence comes from Terriglobia bacterium, assembly GCA_041497835.1. Taxonomy (GTDB): domain Bacteria; phylum Acidobacteriota; class Terriglobia; order Acidiferrales; family UBA7541; genus Acidiferrum. Next base: position 11,585 of record JBGQHF010000052.1, on the reverse strand, counting down.
GCGGCAGAAGATAGCTGAGCTGAGCCAGCTCGACCTGCAATTGGCCTTCGCGGCTCCGTGCATGCCGCGCAAAGATGTCAAGAATCAATTGAGTGCGATCAATCACGCGGCATTCGGTCAGGCGCTCGATGTTGCGCTGCTGCATGGGGGAAAGATTGCTGTCAAAGATGATCAGCGGCGCCTTTCGGAAGGTAGCTTCGGCGCGGATCTCGTCCAGTTTGCCCCGGCCGATCAGCGTTGCCGGGTCGGCCGATTCACGGAGCTGAAACACCGTCCCGGCGATGTCCGCCCCCGCGCTGCGCGCGAGCTCGGCAAGCTCGGCGAGAGATGCGCGTTCCGGTTCGCCCGCGGGAATCCCGGGGAAGCGCGGGGATCGTTTCCAACCCACCCCAACAAGCAGGGCGCGCTCGGACTGCGTGACTTCGTGCGGAGTTCTCATCTTGAGCGATAGCGTGCCGTCATCGCGGGACAACCGTTGCTCGAGGCGGGACGTTTCCCATGCATCTCATTATACGCTTCGCGTCTCCGCGCCGTCAGAGCCGGCGGAAACTCCCATCGCTTTGAGATGCCGAAGCGCCTCTTCCTGAATCCCCGGTTCATCGCCGAAGCCGCCGAGCCACGCGACGCCGGATTCCTTCCGGAACCAGGTCATCTGGCGCTTCGCATAGCGCCGCGTCGCCTGGGCGATGGCGGCTTTGGCATCCTCGAGCGTCATTTCTCCGCGAATATGCGCGCGACACTCGCGATAACCGATGAAGTCAAACGGCTTGGAGTCCTCGGGGAGGCCGGCGGCAAGCAGACGCCGCACCTCCTCGACCCAGCCGTTTTCCAGCATGGTTTCGACCCGAACGTTGATCTTCGCGTACAGCTTTTCCCGGGGCGGCGCCAGTCCGATCTTCAGGGCGTGCCAGCTGGTGAGAGGCGCGCGTGCCTCGCGATGCAATTGGGAGAGCGGGCGCTTCGCCAGGAGGCACACTTCGATCGCGCGAATCAACTTCTGTTCGTCACCACGCGCGATGCGCTGTGAGGTCTCGCGGTCCAGCCTATGCAGCATTCGATGAAGATGGCCCGGCGAATGGGAGCGCGCGCTGTCGCGCAATCGTTCGCGCAGCCCTTCCGAGCGCGGCGGTGCGTCTGCCAGCCCCTCGAGCAGCGCCCTCAGGTACAACCCGGTGCCCACGGTGAAAACAGGAAGGCGCGCGCGGCGGCGTAGATCATCCAATACTGCAATGGCCCACTGGCGATAGTCGCCCGCGGTGGCGGATTGCCGCGGCTCCAAGATGTCGAGAAGATGATGCGGGATGCCGCGGCGCTCCGTAAGGGAAGGTTTGGCGGTGCCGATGTCGAAGCCACGATACTGTTGCGTCGAGTCGCAGGCCACGACTTCGCCGTCGAGCCGCTCCGCGAGCCACACGCCCAGCGCGGACTTGCCCGAGGCGGTTGGACCAAGGATGGCGACAAGCGGCGAAGTCATAGGCGTTCTGCCCGGGGCCGCTTTCTCAACGGAACAGAAGATGCCGTGCGCGAACCAGCAAGAAAATGAGCACGAAGAGCCCGATGAGAAGACTGCCGAGAATCTGCTGGCGGTGGAGCTTCACTGCGCGTAGTCAAGAGGCAGATTGTACAAGAAGATGAAACGCAGTTCGATGTACGGCCCGCTGAAAGCCGGGGGTAGCGGCTCGAAGGGACTGGAGGTGCGGATGGCCGAAATGGCCGCGAGATCGAGCGGCCCCTTGCCGGACGTCACCAGAAGCGCCGGTTCGCCCTTCGGAACGAAACCCTCCCGCAGGATCTTGAATTGCAGAATCACGCGGCCGCGATCGCCCAGGCGGGCGGATTCTGGAATCACGGAATACCAACTGCGGCGGACGCTGGCCAGAACACGGGCAAGATAGTTGCTGAAGTCCACGCCCTCGGTCGGCGTGAGCAGTTCGTAACCGTTCGTGAGCAGCCCCTGGCTTGGCCCACCGCCGCCGCCCGGCGCCGGCACGCTGCCCGGCATCGGCCCGCTGACGGCGCCCGACCGTCCGGAGTCGCGCGCTGCTTCCCTTGCTGATTCCTCGATCGCGCGTCCTGCGGAGATCTTGGGCAGCACGAGCCCGCGCGCAGGCTTTTGCTGGTCCGGCGTCTCGAGCTTCGCCGAAGGCCGGGAAAGATCCGTTTTCGGCGCAGCCGGGACAGGTTGCGGCGAAGGCTGAACCGCATTGGGCTGCGGCACCGGTGCATTGGGCAGGTCTCTTACAACGCGCTCCGGCTCCGGCGGCCCGGGTAGCGGCTGCGGAGGCGCCTCCGGCGGCGCGATTTTTCGCAGGATGCGTGGATCGATGCGCATCTTTTCGCTGCGCGGCTCATTCGGATTCATGACCTTCGGGATGTTTTTCACATACGGCGGGAGGAACACATAACTGAGCTGCCGCCGCGCAATCTCCATATCCTCCTGTTTCGGCTCTTGCTGCGAAAACAACTTCGGCTGGAGCACGACGGCCAGGATCACCAGGGCGTGGAGTAGTCCGGAAGAAAGCCGCGTGATGAGGCTCCATCGGGCGGCTTTTTCTTGCTTTTCGCTGGCGAGGAGATGGACTTCGCCAGTCGTCAATACACCGGGGTCCACCAAATCGAAAGCCAGATGCTCGATCGGCTGCATCGCCCCCGTGGATACCGCGCCGGACGGGATCGCGATGCGCGCGTCCATTTCCGTGGGAATGACGCGGGCCGTAGCGCGTTCTTCTCTTTGAATCAATTCCCACTTCAGGTCGCGCGGGACGATCACCCGGGCCGCTATGGAGTCCAGCGGCAAGGATGCCGGGATATTGCTGCGGCCATCGAGCGGAACGACCGGAAGCTCGAGCGGAATCAGAGTCCGCTCATCTAAGGCGGACGGGCGCCGGTGCGCGGCGGCCTCGCCGGGATCCGGGGCAGGCGGACGGGCATCGGGCGGAACAAGGGTCCGGGCAATCATCGGCTCGTCGATATTCCAGGTAAGGCACCCAGTTGGACGCGCCGGGCGTGCTCACGGATGCTTGTCATCACGCGGTCGGCCAATTCGAGCGCCGCGCGTCCCGCCGCGCCGCTCACACGCGGCTCACGTCGCGTGCGCACCGCATCGAGAAAGTCTTCGAGCTCCGCGCGCAGCGGCTCGACCGGCTCGGCGGTGAGCTTTTCAAAGGCAAATTCCGGCTGCGGGCCGGGGCGCGCTACGCGCACGCGGAGCGCGTCGCGGCGGCCATAATCGAGCGAGATGTACTCGTGTTGCTGGAAAAAACGCATCTTGCGCACGCGTTCGGTGGAAACGCGGCTGGCGGTCACGTTGGCGACCGCGCCGCCGGCAAATTCGAGCCGCGCATGCGCGATGTCCACCTTGTCGGTGAGCACCGGGATGCCGACGGCGGCCAGGTCAACGACGGGCTCGCCCACCAGGGCCAGCAAGATATCCAGGTCGTGAATCATCACGTCGTAGATCACGTCCACATCCAGGCTCCGCTGCGTGAACACGCCGAGGCGGTGCACCTCGAAAAAAAGAGGCCGGTTCAGGATGGGCGTGACCGCGCGGACCGCTGGATTGAAGCGCTCGACGTGTCCGACTTGCAGAATCCGCCCGCCGCGCTTGGCCGCGGCGATAAGCGCGTCCGCCTCGGCCAGTGAAGTGGCCATCGGCTTTTCGACAAGGAGGTCGAAGCCCATCTCTAGAAGCCGAACGCCCAGAGTCGCATGATCAACCGTGGGCACCGCGAGACTCACGGCATCCGCGCGTCCCTGCAAAGCCGCCACATCGGGAAGTGCAATCGTTCCAAACTCGCCGGCGACCTGCGCGGCGCGGCCGGCGTCGCAGTCCACCACCGCGACCAGCTCCGCGCCTTCGAGGTCCCGATAGACGCGGGCATGGTTGCGGCCGAACTCGCCGGCGCCAATTACCGCGACACGAATCTTGCTGGGGCTGGTCACCGCGTTTCGCTCGTCATTGGATTTGCCGCAGAAGCGCCTCCGAGTTCCCCTGGAGCCTGCGGCGGCACTGCTTGAATCGCAATTCCACCCGCATCGGCGGCTTCGATCAATTTCGGACGATCAAAGAGGAGAGTCTTGTGTGCGTCCACCGCGAGCGCGGTTGCCCCGGACTGCTTCATCTGTTCGATGGTCGGGAGGCCGATGACGGGTACATCAAAGCGCATATCCTGCCCCGGCTTGCTCACTTTTACGACGACGAGGGGCTTGCCGCCGGTAATCCGCGCGGCGCGGGCGATGGTCTCGTCGGTACCTTCCATGGCTTCCACGGCGACACAGGCGCAGTCGGAAATTACAACCGTCTGGCCGATGTCCATACCGGCGATGTGACGCGCCACGCCCAAACCATAGGCGATGTCGGCCGCTTCGCGCTCATCCGGCGCGCGGCGCGTCAGCACGCCGGCCTCCGGAACGAGCGGCTTCAGAAACGCCGTCGAATCCACCAGTTGAATCCCTTCGTCTTCGAGCACGCGCGCCACCGCGCCGATCAGCGCGTCGGTATTCCTGCGCGGCAGCGAGAACAGAAGTTTGGCCAGCCGCCAGTCCGGACGAATGGAGCTGAAAATCTTGCTGTGTTTGACCTGCCCCGCCATGACCGCGTGTTTCACGCCTTCCTGGTGCATGAGTTCAATCGCTTTGCTGAGCTCGCCCAGGCTGACCCAGTGCAGCCGCTTTGCGGCGCGCTCGATTTCCGGCGAAGCTTCTTCTTTCAGCGCGATGACGGCCATCTCGATGCCCTGGCTGCGAGCGCCCTCCAAAACGAGAAAAGGAAAACGACCATTGCCGGCAATGAGGCCCCAGCCGGAGGAAGAAGACGTCTTTGGGTCCGCTGTAGAAGTCATGGTTGCGCGGCGCCCTATTTCACGATGCCGCGCTCGGCCGTTTCGATGAAGCGGATCAGCTCGTCCACATCGGCCGAACCGTTCAGCGTGGTCCGCATTTCGGCGATGGCTTGCGTGACATTCAGTTTGGAGCGCAGCAGCAGGCGAAACGCCTGGTGCAGAGCCCGGATGCGCCCCGCGTCGAACCCTTTGCGCTCGAGGCCGACGGTGTTTACGCCGTAGCATTTCGTTTCGCGCTCGGTCACGACGAGCGAAAACGGCGGCACGTCCTGGGTGATGACGGTCGCAGCGCCGATGTAGGCATAGCGCCCGATGCGGCAGAACTGGTGTACGGGTGAGAACGCGCCGACGCTCGCATAGTCCTCGACCGCCACATGACCGGCGAGCGTTGCGCCGTTGGCAAAGATGGTGTGGCTGCCAACGTGGCAATCGTGCGCGATATGCGCGTAGGCCATGAACAAGCTGCCGTTGCCAATCGTCGTCTTCCCGCCGCCCGGCGCGGTGCCCCGGCTGATGGTGACGAATTCGCGAAAGGTGTTGCCATCGCCGACATGAAGTTCAGTGCGCTCGCCTTTGAATTTCAAATCCTGCGGGTCGCCGCCGACCGAACAGAACGGATAAAACACATTCTCGCGTCCGATGCGCGCCGGGCCCTGTACAACGGCGTGCGCCTGCAGGACGCAGCCTGCGCCCAGCTCCACGCCTTCTCCCACGACGGCGTACGGACCGACGCGGACGCCCGGCTCGAGCCGCGCGCTGGCGGCGATAACCGCGTGCGGATGAATCACGCTCATGCTCATTCGGAGGGGCCCTGTGCCGCGGCGGGCGGCTCCCGGTCCACCATCTTGCACATCAGCGTGGCTTCGGCCGCCAGCTCACCGTCAACCGTGGCCTTGCCTGCGAGTTTGCAGAAAGTTTTGCGCCAGGAGAGCACGGTGACTTCGACCCGGAGCTGATCGCCGGGAACGACCGGGCGACGGAAGCGCGCGCCGTCCACGGCGACGAAGTAGAGCAGTTTCTTTTCCCGGTCCGGGATTTCCAGGAGCAGCAGCAGCCCGCCGGTCTGCGCCATGGACTCGATGATCAGCACACCGGGCATTACGGGCTTTCCGGGAAAGTGTCCCTGAAAATACGCTTCGTTGATGCTGACGTTTTTCACGCCGACGATGCGCTTCAGGCGCTCCATCTCGACAATTGCGTCCACCATCAGGAACGGATAGCGATGGGGCAAGATCTGCTGGATGCCGTTGATGTCGAGAATCATTCGCTCTCCCTGGCGCGCACCTGAACTTGCCGCACACCCTCCGCAGGCAATCTGGCCCTGCCTCGCACAAACGATTCATTATATGCGACGCCCGGCCCGGCGGGAAACGCGGACGCGCCGTGGGCACGTGGGGGCAGTGCGTCAGCGGGGAGGGTGGATCGCCTGCTGCGCCCTTGCCATATTCCGAGATGCGGGCTGATCGGAACCTCAGGCAAACCGGCACATTTCCCACGCTGAATTTGCCTCGTGCGCGGCGGATTGCTAGCATACGCGGGGCATGTCCGAACCCGCACTGACGAAGCATTTGTTGCATCGAATCAGGCCGCGCCTGCCGGAAATGACGGAGACGCTGCGCACCCTGGTTCTCGCGGAATCACCCAGCCTCGAAAAAGATCCCGCCGACCGCTGTTGCCGCTTGCTGGCCGGAGAATGGCGGCGGCGCGGCGCGCGCGTGGAGATCGTTGCACAGAAGTATCGTGGCAATCATCTGCGCATCGTGTGGCCGCCGCGAAGCGCGGCAAAGCGAAATGGCCAGCTCCTGGTCCTCGGGCATTACGACACCGTGTATGCCTCGGGAACGCTTAAGAAGATGCCCTTCCGCGTGCGCGGCGGCAAAGCGTACGGGCCGGGCACGTTCGACATGAAGGGCGGAATCGTCCAGGCCCTGTTCGCGCTCGAAGCGTTGCAGCAGGAGCGCGTTCCACTCCGCAAGCGCATCGTCTTTCTGTGGACCTCGGACGAAGAGATCGGCAGCGAGACTTCGCGGAAGCTCATCGAACAGGAAGCCCGCCGGAGCGACGCTGTGTTCGTCCTCGAGCCATCGCTCGGGCCGAAGGGCCTGCTGAAAACTTCGCGCAAGGGCGTGGGCCAAGCCGAATTGACCGTGCGCGGCCGGGCTTCGCATGCGGGCCTCGCGCCGCACGAAGGCGTGAATGCCGTGCACGAGCTGGCCCGGCAGATCGGGCGCATCGAGAAATGGAACGATTTGCGGCGCGGCATTTCGGTCAATGCGGACATCATCGAAGGCGGCACGCGCGTGAATGTGATTGCCGAGCGAGCGCGCGCCGTGCTCGACTTGCGCGCGCTGACAATCCCCGACATGCGCAGGGTGGAACGGCAGTTGCATGCGCTGAAGCCGATGATTTCCGGAGCGCGGATTGAAGTTCGCGGCGGCTTCAGCCGCGCGCCGCTGGAGCGCAAAGTAAGCGCCGCTCTTTTCCAGGAGGCGCGGCGACTCGCCCGCGAAATGGCGTTCACGTTAGGCGAATGCTGTGCGGGCGGCGGCTCCGACGGCAACCTCACGGGAGCCCTCGGCGTGCCCACGCTGGACGGTCTCGGAGCGGTCGGCGGCGGCGCACACAGCACCCACGAGCACGTCATCTTGCGCGCGATGCCGCAGCGCGCCGCATTGCTTGCCGCGCTCTTGGCCACGCGTTGAATCCAGCTTTCGGGCGGTCCTGTGAATGATGCGGAGGCAGGGTTCGCGGCGGCGCCGCGTCTTGATGGAATCTAGCGGACGTATTTCTTGCGGAGATACTCGGCGGTGCCCTGCATGACTTCGCCGTAGCCGCTGTGGAGCACCTCCCGCAGAGCATCCTCGGTCGGAGCGCCGCTCGCGACCCGATCGAGAATGCGCGTGACGTCCCCCATGCCGGACGATTGAACAATGTATTCGACATTGGCCAGCGCCCACGCGTAGGCATATCCCGCCGCATCGCCCTGCAAGTGCATCCAGGAACCCTCGAGCATGCCGAGCGGCACAAACTGCTTCTCTTTGTAAATCAGCACAAGCGCGTCGGCGGCCTCGCGGCTGCTCTGGCCTTCCATCCACTGCGCCAACCCCTCGCTGAGCCAGACGGGGCAGTGGCCGTGCGTTTTCTGCGCTAGAAAACTGTGGGTCAATTCGTGTTTGAGCACGCGCGCCAATTCCGGGGAAACGCTGGTGAGGCCCTGCACCGGAACGCGAATGCGGCCGTCATTAAGCGCGCCGACCCAGCCCGGGGCGCGGGTGATGTCCGCGAAGGCCTCCTGTGTGTAGAGAACCACTCCGATGGGCTCGCGCGGGGTGAAGTCGAGCGCGGACTCGATGGAGGAAAAATGGGACTCCAGCGTGCGGAGGACGTCGCGCGCCAGGGCCGGCTCCGCGGCGCCGCTGTAGCGCAGGGCGAAGTGGCTGCTCTCGTTCTCCCGGTAATTCTCTTCTTCTCGCTGGTCGCGAAGCGCCTTCGCGAGCGCGGCCTCCACTTCTGCGTCGGCGCGCAGGATGAGCGCGCGCTTCCACTCCGAGACGGCCTCCTTCAGCTTGTTCATCCCGTAATACGCCCATCCAGAGAGCTTGGCGACCTCGGCGGAATTCGGGGTGACGCGGTGCGCGCGCTCCAGATAATCAAGCGCGATCTTGAACTCGCTGCGCCGCAAATGAAGATACGCAACGTTGAGCAGCAGCCCCGGCTGTTCCGGAGCAAAGGTCAGCGCCGAGCGCTCTTCGGTGAGTGCGCCGTCCAGATCTCCGCGGCCGAGGTCAAATTGGGCGGCAGCGTGATGCGCAATGGCCGCGCGCTCTCCCGCCTCTCGTCCGCGGCCTCGCGCTTGACTCTCGAGCTTGGCGATATATTCCCGGTCGATCGAGCCGCCATGCACCGCGGAACGCAAGATGGCTTCAGCAGAAGCCGCGTTCCCCGCGGAGACGGCATCCACCGGCGGAGGAGTAATCGCCAGCGACGACGCAGCCTGCCCCGCATCGTCGAGGGGCCCGAGCGTGCCCCGATCGACGTGGTCCACGATAGACTTCGGCAGGCTGAACCGGCCCGCGGTGGTTTCGTAGCTGACTTTCCCGTCTTCCTCGACGACGCGGCTGGCAAAGATCCGGCGGCCGTTCTTGAGGACAATGGTGTCCGCGGAAGCCGCCTCGCCGAAGGGCAGCATCATGGCGATCAGGAAAAACGGCAGCCGGGTTCCCAGGCGACGCATCATTCTATTCTACTATTCTAGCGCCTCGGCCATGAGACTCCGCCGCAGGCTTGCCGCGCGATCAGGAAAGTTGCTACAGTCGCAACCATGAGGCCCCTGGCGCACTGGATGGGCCTTGCAGCCCTTGTGTGTTTCGTTGCGCCCGCCGGGGCGCAAACCCCGCCTGCATCGCCGCGAGAGATCTACATTTCCCTCAATGCGGTCCGCGTCGATCAAACTGCGGTTTACGCGGTGAAACAGATCGAGTTGCGCCGAGCAGATGCGCGCATCTCTTTGGGGGAAGGTAAGCTGGCATTTCTGACGCCGCAGCAGGGACGCATCACGGGAGCCGTGTTTACCGGCAACGGCCACGTGCTCTGCGCACCGCGAGATACGGCGGAGAAGCAGCAGATTGCCCGCTTCCTCGGTGTGCCCGTTGTGGACCAGGAATTCCGGACGGCCTACCTGCGCTTTACGGACGATACGGCGGAGGAACTGCAAAAACAGCTCCGCGAAGCTAAGGTTCAGGCAGAAGAGAATCCCGAGTACGCGGCCCGCTGGAACGATCTGGCCGAGCGGCTCAACCCGCCGCACTCGCTCCGCATCCTGGCCGACTGGGTATCGGAGAATCGTCAGCCGTATTTCTTCGCAGCGCTGGAAGGCGTCGAGGCAGGGCCGTTTGACATCGTGCTGGACGCGCGACGCGAGGAAGGATTCTCCATTGGACAGGCGCGTGCCGTGGATGGCGCGAGCTATTACGATGTCTGGACCGCGTACCGCCCGCAAGGCGCCGTGCCAGCGGGACCGCCTTTCCGAGCGCTTCGGTACTCCATTGAGTCCTCCATTCTGCCCGACCATACGCTCGAGGGAGCGTCCACAGTCACGGTGCGCGCAGATCGCGGCGGCGAGCGCATGGTGGTATTCGAGCTCTCCCGCGCGCTTGCCGTGGAGTCGGTCACCGGTCCGGCCGGTGAGGAGCTGACCTTTTTCCAGAACGAGGGCCTCAACAAGCGCGAGCGCAACCGCCGTGGCAACGACGCCCTTGCCGTCATTCTTGGCCGTGCCGCGCGCGCTGGAGAAGAGTTCACGCTGCGGCTGCGATACCGCGGCAGCGTCATCACCGACGCCGGGAATGGAGTGATCTTTGTCGGGGATCGCGGGAGTTGGTACCCGCATCTCGGCGCGACAGACAGCTTCGCCGGTTATGAGCTGACGCTGCGCTGGCCGCGCAAGCTGCGGCTGGTTGCCACCGGCACAAAGCTGGACGAGCGTGAAGAAGGCGAATTCCGAATCGGGCGGTGGCGAACGGAAAAACTGATTTCCGTCGCCGGCTTCAATCTAGGCGACTATGCGTCTGCTTCGCAGACCGACGGTGCTTTCGCCGTGGAAGTGTATGCGAACCGGCAGTTGGAGCAGGCTCTCCGCGACCGGCTTGCTCCGCCGGGGAGGCTGGAGGATCCAATCGCGCGCGCGCGGGTGCCTTTCGGCATGCCGCCGGCGGAGCGGCTGGGGATGCCCCTGGCCGTGCCGAGCCCAGCGGATGCCCTCCGCCAGCTTGCGAAGGAGATCTCTTCGTCCGTCCGCTTCTATGAAACCTACAGCGGGCCATTCCCCTTCCAGCAACTAAACGTCTCTCAGATTCCGGGCACGTTTGGCCAGGGATGGCCGGGGCTCCTGTACATCTCGACGCTTTCCTTCCTGCCCGCGGATGCCCAGCAGCGCGTCGGATTGTCGCATGCCGGACACGAGCATTTTTCGGAATTGGTTCCGTTCCATGAAGTGGCTCACCAGTGGTGGGGCGACGTCGTGGGCTGGCGAAGCTACCACGACCAGTGGATCGATGAAGCGATCGCCAATTATCTCGCACTGCTCTTCGCCGACAGCCAGAAGAAGCCCGACCGCGCATTGCGCGACTGGCTCGAGCGTTACAAGAAGCAGTTGCTGGTGAAACGCCCAGGCGAGGATGTGCCGCCCTCGGAGATCGGCCCGCTGACCATGGGCAACCGGCTCAGCACATCGAAGTCACCGGGCGGCTTCGAACAGATCATTTACGGCAAGGGCGCGTGGGTGATCCACATGTTGCGGATGCTCCTGCGACAGCCCGCGGGCAAGAATCCGGACGCGCGGTTCCTCGCGTTGCTGCACACGCTGGTGAACAAGTACGCATACGGCGCGCTTACCACCGAAGACCTGCAGCACGAAGTGGAAGCGGTGATGACTCCGGCGATGGACATCGAAAATGGCCGCTCGATGGAATGGTTTTTCGATGAGTGGGTGCGCGGCGTGGGGATCCCGCATTACCGCGTGGAATTCAGCGTGAAGCAGATGGAAAGCGGCTATCTCGTGCGCGGAAAGCTGCGCCAGGATGGCGTCCCGCATGGATTTGTTGCGCCGGTGCCGTTGTTCGCGAGCATGGGCGCGGGCCGCCCCGTACCCCTTGGCACGGTCATCGCCTCGGGAGCAGAGACTAGCTTCCACTTCATCACGCCAAGCGCCCCGCGCAAGCTGCTGATTGACCCTCAAATGACGCT
>JBGQHF010000051.1:0-23253 GCA_041497835.1 Terriglobia bacterium | reverse complement strand
GTCCACGCGGATTTTCCGTTCTGCAGCGAGCGCTGCCGATTGCGCGACCTCGGCAACTGGGCCGCGGAACGCTACGTCGTCTCCGAGCCGGTTTTCGACGAAGAAGACCCGGCCGAAACGCCGAACCCGGATGAACCCGAACACTGAGCCATCGCCTGACGCCGCGCCGCCGCGCAAGAAACCGCGCCTCGCCTACGCCATTGCCACCGCGCTCGGCGTCGGCTACATCCCCAAAGCCCCGGGGACATTCGGGTCGCTCATCGGTGTCGGTCTCGTAACGCTGTTTGTTGCACTAGGTTCGCGAATTGTGGTCTTCGTCGATTCTGGAGCGGTCCCTGGTTTCAGAAATCAGCCAAATTTATTTGTCATCTATATACTTCTTCAAGCGTTAGGTTTGCTCCTGGTCGGAACGATTGGCGTCCGGACTGCGTCTCGCGTCGCCGCCTTCGCGGGCGTGGAAGACCCCCAATACGTTGTGATCGACGAGGTCGCAGGGCAGCAACTGACCCTCCTGTTGCCGCTGATTGCCATTGCTGTTCCGAGTCACGTCGTCCACGGCCCGGAGCTAACTGCATATTCGATCTACCTGGCGCTGAGCCTGCTCAACTGGAAATACCTCCTGCTGGGCTTTATACTTTTCCGCGTCTTCGATATTTGGAAGCCGTTCCCCGTGCGGCAACTGGAAAAACTTCCCGGCGGGTGGGGCATCATGGCCGACGACTGGATGGCGGCCATCTACGCGGCCATTTGTTTGCGCCTCGCGCTGCAGTTCGGCCTGGTCTAAACTGAGAATGCTACGGCCATGAAATTCGGATTCAGCGGAACGGCAGAAAAGAACGGCGCCCCGCGCATCGAGCGGGTCGCGCCCGCGGCCGCCATCCCCGGCGGCGAAATCTCCATCCACGGGAGAGGATTTTCGGCGCGCAGCCTTGCGCGGCCCATCGTGCGCTTTGGAGAAGCGGAGGGCAGCCTCCTCCTGGCAACGGACATGCGCCTGATCGCGCGCGTGCCGGAAGGCGCCAGCGGCGGCATGCTCCGCGTTTCTGCGGGAGCCGCGGAGAGCCAGCCGCATCCGGTCGCCATCGGCATTCAGGTGGCGGACAATTTGCATCCGGTCGCGAACCCGGCGGTGGACGCCGCGGGAAACATTTATGTGACGTTCAGCGGGCCGCGCGGCGAGCGCGTGCCCGTCTCGCTTTACAAGATCACGGCCAACTACAACGTAAAGCCGTTCCTCACCTCGCTCGTAAATCCCAGCGGGCTGGCGCTCGACCGCGGCGGAAATCTGTTCGTCTCCTGCCGGCACGACGGCACGGTGCACCGCATCTCCCCCGACGGCCGCGCCGAGCAGTGGGTGGAAGGCATGGGCACAGCCACGGGGCTGGCCTTTGACCGCCAGGAGAATCTTTACGTGGGAGACCGCAGCGGCACCATCTTCAAGATCAGTCCGAGCCGCGAGATCTTCGTCTTCGCAACCCTCGAGCCTTCCATCGCTGCCTATCATTTGGCGTTTCATCCTTCGGGCGACCTCTACGTCACCGGGCCGACGACCTCGAGCTTCGACCGCGTCTATCGCATAACGCTGGGCGGCGACGTGGTGACCTTTTTTCGCGGCCTCGGCCGCCCGCAAGGGCTGGCGTTTGACCGCCAAGGCAATCTCTATGTGGCCGCCTCCTACAATGGCCGCCGCGGAATCGCCCGCCTCACCCCGCAGGCACAACCCGAACTCGTCCTGAGCGGCCCGGGAATCGTGGGTCTTGCGCTGCAGCCCAGCGGCCGCGCCATCATCGCCACCAGCGGCGCGATTTTCACCCTCGATTGGGACGTGAAGGGCTTGCCGCTCCACGGGTAGCCACAGCCGTTCGAATGAAATGATGAAAGCGGAAATCATCGCGGTCGGCTCGGAGATGCTGACGCCGGACCGCATGGACACCAACTCTCTCTTCCTCACGCAGGAGCTGAACCGCCTCGGCATCGAAGTGGTGCGCAAGACGATCGTCGGCGACGACCGGCAATTCCTGACCGACGCGTTCCGCGGGGCGCTCGAGCGCGTCGAGTTGGTGATCTCCTCCGGCGGACTCGGGCCCACCGAAGACGACCTCACGCGCGAAACCCTCGCCGATCTCCTCGGCCGCAAGCTTCATCGCGACGACGCCATCGTCCGCGCCATCGAAGCCCGATTCCGCAGCTTCAAGCGCGAGATGCCGGCCATCAACATCCGCCAGGCCATGGTGCCGGAGGGCGCGGAGCCGCTCGACAATCCCCGCGGCACGGCTCCGGGTCTGTGGATCGAAGACCGCGGCCGCATGATCGCTCTTCTGCCCGGCCCGCCGCGCGAGTTGCAGCCGATGTTTCGAGAAAATATCGTGCCCAAGCTCGAGCGGCGCGTCTCCGCCGTGCGCATGTTTCACCGCGAGCTGCGCGTGGCGGGAATGGGCGAATCGCACGTCGAGCAGCTCATCGCGCCCATCTACAAACGCCACGCCGATGTGAATACCACCGTCCTGGCGGCCCCTGGCGAGGTCCAGATCCATCTGCGGATGTGGACGGACGACGCCAAGAACGCCGAAAAAACAATCGGCGAAATCACGGAAGGAATCCAGTTCGCGCTCGGCGAGCGGATTTTCACCACCGAAGGACAGTCCCTGGAAGAAGTCGTGGCGCGCCTGCTGACTCTGAACAACGCGACCATTGCCGCCGCGGAAAGCTGCACCGGCGGGCTGCTGGCGCAGAGGCTGACGACGATTGCCGGCAGCTCCACCTATTTTCTGGGCGGCGTGGTCTGCTACAGCAACGACCTGAAATCGGCCTGGGTGGACGTGCCCGCCGAGACGATTCAAATGAAAGGCGCCGTGAGCGCGGAGGTGGCGGTCGCCCTGGCGGAAGGCATCCGCCGGCGCGTGGGCAGCACCCTCGGCGTGGGGATCACCGGGATTGCCGGGCCGGGCGGCGGCTCCGAAGAAAAGCCCGTCGGCACGGTGCATATTGCCCTCGCCAGCGCCAACGGCGTGCGGGAACTCGGACGAATCTATCCCGGCGACCGCGAATCCATCCGCTGGCAGGCGTCGCAGATCGCCCTGGACATGGTGCGCGTGCATTTCCTGTACAACGGTCCCGTGAAGGAAACCGGGCGAGGCTGATCGTTGCGGCTCTTCGTCGCGCTGGAGATTCCCCAAGCGGTGCGCGAGAATCTGTCCGCCCTGATCCACGATCTGCGGCCGATGGCGCCGCAAGCTCGCTGGGTTCGCGCGGAGAACCTTCACGTGACGCTGAAATTCCTCGGCGAAGCCGCTCCGGCAAAATTGGACGCGATCCGGAAAACGCTTTCGGGGGTCCCAGGGGAAGGGCCCATCTCGCTGAACTACCGCGGGCTGGGATTTTTTCCGGATGAGCGGCGCCCGCGCGTGTTCTGGGCGGGGATCGCGGCCGGGCCGGAGTTGGTGCGTCTCGCGGGAGAAATCGAAAGCCGCCTCGAAGCGGCCGCCTTCCCACGCGAGCGGCGGACCTTTTCGGCGCATCTGACCCTGGCCAGGTTTTCGGAGCCGGGAAGCACGGAAAAACTCCGCTCCGCCGTGCGCGAATGCGGCACACTCGGATTCGGCGAGCACCTCGCCCGCGAATTCTGTCTCTTCCAGAGCGAATTACGGCCTGCGGGGGCGCAGTACAGCAAGCTGGCGTCATTCCCCATCGCGGCGGAGGCTTGAAGCCACATGCTGCTGAGCTCCCTGAATTTCGTCTGGATACCGCTGGCGGGTTACCTCTTCGGGTCCATTCCCTTCGGGCTGATTCTCGGGAAATTACTTGGGAGAAAAGATGTGCGCGCAGCGGGCAGCGGCAACATCGGCGCGGCAAACGTGACGCGGGTCGCGGGAGCAGGTGCGGGCGCGCTGACTCTGCTGTTCGATCTGGCGAAGGGAGCGCTCCCCGTCTGGCTGGCGGAGCGATTCACCGGCGAAAATGCAACCTGGATGATGGCCGCCGGGCTGGCCGCAATCCTAGGCCACTGCTTCCCCGTGTGGCTCCGGCTTCGGGGCGGGAAAGGCGTGGCGACGGCTGCCGGCGTTTTTCTCGTGCTTACTCCCATCGCCATGGGGTGCGCTGCGCTCCTTTTCCTCCTCGTGGTGGTGTTCTGGCGGTACGCTTCGCTCGGCTCGATTGCCGCGGTGGCGGCCATGCCGCTGCTCGTCTATTTTTCCTGGGCGCCGCATCATGCCCCGCCCCATTCTGTCAGCATCGGCACGCTGCTTGCCGCGGCCCTGATCCTCTGGAAGCACGAGGGAAATATCCAGCGCCTGTGGAGGGGCGAGGAACCCCGATTCACCCTGCGGCGTAAGGAGAACGGGGGCGCATGACCCGCATCGCGATTCTCGGAGGCGGTAGCTGGGGCACGGCGCTGGCGATACTTCTGGCGCGGAAGCCCGGGGCGCACAGTGTCTCGCTGTGGGTGCATGATCCAGCGGTGGCGGAGGGGATCCGCCGCGACCGCGTCAACAACGCCTATCTTCCCGGCTTCGTGATTCCTCCCGAGGTGCGCGTGACACCCGAGGAAGCCGAGGCCCTCGCCGGCGCGCGGCTGATTCTGGGCGTGATGCCTTCGTCGCATGCGCGCAGCGTGTACACGCGGATGCTGCCGCATCTGGCAAACGATGCGGTGTTCGTCAGCGCCACGAAGGGCCTCGAGCCCCGCACCCATGCGCGCATGGGCGAGGTGATTGCGCAAGTGGTTTCCCCAAAGTTTCCGCCGCGCATCGCCGTACTTTCCGGGCCATCCTTTGCCGCGGAGGCCGCGCGCGGCGACCCCACGGCGGTCGTGCTGGCCTCGCGCGACCGTGCGCTCGCAGCGTCTCTCCAGGAAGAGCTGGCCGGGCCGGCTTTCCGGCTTTACACCAACGAAGACGTTCTCGGAGTCGAATACGCGGGCGCCATGAAAAACGTCATCGCCATCGCGGCGGGCGCGTGCCAGGGACTGGGACTCGGCTCAAATACCCTCGCGGCGCTCATCACCCGCGGCCTTGCCGAAATGACCCGGCTGGCGTTGGCCCTGGGCGGAACCCCGGAAACGATGAGCGGCCTCGCGGGCCTCGGCGATCTCGTCCTGACGTGTACGGGTGCGCTGAGCCGCAACCGCCACGTGGGGGTCGAACTCGGCAAAGGCCGAGTGTTGGCCGAGATTCTCTCCGAAATGCGCATGGTCGCGGAGGGCGTCCATTCGACGGACGCGGTGCTCGAGTTGGCTCGCGGCGTTGGAGTGGACCTGCCGATCGCCGGGCAAGTTTTCGCCATCTTGCATGGCCAGGGCTCGCCCCGCGACGCCATCCGCGCCATTATGGACCGGCCCCTCAAGCGGGAATAACCCCTCAACCCATGGAGTGCTGCGGCGCGCCGCCGCTTTCCTGCCCAGATTCATTCCTCCGTGGCGGGAGATTGCGCCTGCAGGGAGCGTCGCCTGGCAAAACCGGCCTGAGTAACGCAGGAATCCCGCCGCCCACGCCACTAGTGCCGTTCCAACTTACTTATCGCAGGTAAACTGAGCCGACCGTCCGTCAGGGGCGATCGTCGTGTGATTTGACGAATTTGTAGACGCATTAAGTTGGAACGGCACTAGTACGAAAGTCCCATTTGGTGAAGAGTGACACGCCCCGCAGGCGGAACCCCGCTGTAGCCCTCCAGCGCGTAAAATGGGGTGTCGTATGCCGCCCACTCTCATCAGCACCTGGAAAAAGTTGCGCGCCGGGCAGGTGCGCATCTTGTGGCTCGTGCTGGGCGCCATGCTGCTCGTGAGCGCGTTTCCCATTGCGCTCTACCACCGCCAGGTCTTGCAGCTCAGCGAGGAAAAACTGCTGGACACGGAGCGAGTCCAGCAGACCGAAGTGACGCGTTCGCTCGCGGACGAAGTCAACCTTTTCGAATCGAACCTCACGCAGCAGCTCATCAGCCAGCGGCAAATTCTTGCTCTGACGGGGCTGAGCCAGGACGTGGAAGACCCCGCGGCGCAGCCCAAGGTGACTCGGCTGCTCGAGAATTTTGTCGACAGCAACCGCAACACGTTTATCTATCTGACCGCGGTCGGCAAGCAGGGCAGGGGCACAAGCGCTTCCCAGGGCAATTTCCGCGCGGACCAGGATCCCTTTGTCAGCAAAGCGCTGCAGCGCGCGTTTGCCACGTGCGTGCAGTCGCTGATCTTCCGCAGCGACCCGCTGGCGCTTGCGCCGGACAACCGCCCCGCGTTTGTTGTGGCCGTGCCGCTGAAGGTGGGTGAAGAATTCACGGGGATGCTGGCTGCTGTCGTATCGCTTGACCCCGTCTTGCGGCGCCTGCAGGAAACGAGCGTGCGCGGGCGCGAGGTTTTCGTGGTGGACCGCTACGGCCACGTCGTGGCGCATCCCTTCTCGCGCGATCTCGTGCCGGGCACCGACCTGAGCTCGCTCTCGCCCATCGTCACGCAGGTCCGCTCTCTGCCGCAGGAACTGCGCGCCACCGCGACGATGCGCTTCACCCAAAAGGAAAAGAACCGCTCCACCGAGATGATCGGCACGTACAGCACCCTGCCGGAATTGACCTGGGCCGTGGTGGCGCAGCGCAGCCTGGACCAGGCGCGGGAAGACGCGGGTGTGAAAGAGCTGAATCGCCAGGCGCTGGCGTTCGTGCTGGTCGTGACGCTGATGGCCATCCTGGTCGGTTACTTTTTTGCCGTGGGCATCAGCGGACCGATCCGCGGCCTCGCTGCCTCCACCCGCGCGATCAGCCGCGGTGAATTCCACCAGCGTACTTCGGTGCGCGGCGCCTCCGAGATCAGCGAACTCGCCGAAACCTTCAACAAGATGGCGGGCGACATCGAAGAATTCATCGAACGCCTGAAAGAGGCCGCCGAGGAGAATCGCGAGCTCTTCCTCGGCTCCATCCGCATGCTCGCCGCCGCCATCGACGAAAAGGATCCTTACACGCGCGGCCATTCCGGACGCGTGGCGAAGTACTCCATGGTCGTCGCCCAGGAGTTGGGCATGTCGCCCGAGGATCTCGACCGCCTACGCATTTCCGCGCTGCTCCACGACGTGGGCAAGATCGGTGTGGACGACCGTGTCCTGAAAAAGCCCGGCAGTCTGACTCCGGAAGAGTTCGACCTGATGAAGCAGCACACCGTCAAAGGTGCCAACATCATGCGTCCCGTTCCGCAGCTCAAGGAGATGCTGCCCGGCATCGAGCTGCACCACGAGCACATGGACGGGCGTGGCTATCCCTACGGCATGCAGGGACACCAGATTCCCCTGATGGCCCGCATCATCGCGGTGGCGGATACGCTCGACGCCATGACCACCAACCGTCCGTATCAATCCGCGATGGATATCGAATTCGCGATTGGAAAGATCAAGGCGCTGGCAGGCACGAAGTTCGACGGTGCGGTCGTCACGGCCCTCGAGAACGCGGTTCAAAAAGGCAAGCTGCGCCTGACGGCCGTCGAAGTCCACGTGTAGGCCCTTTTCCCGCCCTTCCCGCTCTTCTGCTACAATTTTGGTTTAACCCTTTCGCACAAAGACGGCTGCATGCTTTCTCTCTTCGGAAAACAGGAACAAAAGGAACCTTCGCTGCTCGAGCGGCTCAAGGAGTCGGTGAGCAAGACGCGCGCCGCGCTCTCGACAAAGGTCGAGGACATCTTCCGCGGCGAGCGAAAGATGGATGCGGCGCTGCTGAAAGAGATCGAGAACGCGCTGCTCTCCTCGGATCTCGGCGTGCGCACCACCAGGGAGATTCTCGAAGCTGTTCGCGAAAAAATGGACCGCCATGCCCTGACGGACGCGGCTCAAGTGAAACAGGAGATCAAGGTGCAGATCGTCCGCATTCTGTCCGCAGCATCCGGCGGCGGCGCGGGCGCGTCGCCGGCCGTCTCCGCGAATGGCGCCGCGCCGCGGGTGATCTTCATTGTCGGCGTGAACGGCGCCGGCAAGACCACCAGCATCGGCAAGCTGGCAAACCGCATGCTCCTCGAAGGGCACACCGTACTGCTCTGCGCCGCGGACACCTTTCGCGCCGCGGCCATCGAGCAGCTCGAAATCTGGGCCCAACGCAACGGCATCGAAATGATCAAGCAGAAGTCCGGCGCCGATCCGGCCGCCGTCGTCTATGACGCGCTTGCTGTCGCAAAATCGCGCGCCACCGGCGCTGTCATCGTGGACACGGCCGGCCGGCTGCACACGAAATCCAACCTCATGGCCGAGCTTGAAAAGATGAAGCGCACCGCGGCAAAGATAGTCCCCGGCGCCCCCCACGACGTTCTGCTCGTCCTCGACGCCACCACCGGGCAGAACGGCCTGGCCCAGGCGCGTGAGTTCACCTCCTCGGTGGGCGTCACCGGAATTATTCTGACAAAGCTCGACGGCACGGCCAAAGGCGGAATCGTCGTGGCCATCGCCCACGAGCTGGGCCTGCCGATTCGTTTCGTCGGCACGGGCGAGAAGATCGGCGACCTGGTGCCCTTTGACGCCGAGACCTACGCCAATTCCCTCTTTGACTAGCCGCTGAGAAAGCGGCGGAACGCCACGATGGATCGCTACGACATTCCCTTCATGGAGCGCGCCCTGGCCCTTGCGCGCAAGGGCGCGGGCCTCACCAGCCCAAACCCCATGGTCGGCTGCGTCCTGGTGCGCGACGCCGAGCTCATCGGCGAAGGCTTTCATCAATACGAGTCCCGCGACCACGCCGAAATCGTTGCCCTGAAGGCCGCGGGCGAGCGGGCGCGCGGCGCGACGATGTACGTCAGCCTCGAGCCGTGCTGCCACACGGGGCGTACCGCACCCTGCACGGATGCCATTGTTGCCGCGGGCATTCGCCGCGTTGTGGCAGCGATGCAGGACCCCAACCCGGCGGTCGCGGGTAAGGGCTTGGAGCGGCTGCGAGGTGAAGGCGTCGAAGCCGGGCACGGCGTTCTGGAAGAAGACGCGCAGCGGCTGAATGAAGCTTTCGCCCGCTGGATCCGCGCGAAACGCCCCTTTGTCACGCTCAAATCGGCGCTGACCCTCGACGGCCAGCTCGCGCTTCCACAGTCTCGCGGGCGGAAAAGCGTAACGTGGTTCACCAGCAACGAATCTCGCGCCGAGGTGCACCGCATGCGCCACGCGCATGATGCTTTGCTGAGTGGAATCGGCACCATCCTCGCGGATAATCCGCTGCTCACCGACCGCAGCGGGCTGCCCCGCCGCCGCCGGCTCCTTCGCGTGATTCTGGACTCGAAGCTCCGCCTGCCGGTGCGTTCGCGCATCGTTGAGACCGCCGAAGATGACTTGCTCGTCTTCACTCTGGCGGCGAAAAGCTCGCCGCGGGTGAAACGCCTGGAGCGCGCGGGCGTCGAAGTCGTTTCCGTACGCGGCGAGCGCGGCCGCGTACCTCTCCAGGCGGTGCTGAAAGATTTGGGCCGGCGCGATATCCTGAGTGTGTTGCTGGAGGCCGGGAGCGAACTCAATGGAGCGGCGCTCGACGCGCGGGTCGTCGACAAGCTGTTTCTGTTTTTCGCGCCGAAGCTCGCGGGGACGGCGGATACACCCTTTGCGCGCGCCAAGAAACTGAGTTTGCTTCCGCTCGAAAAGACGCGGCTCCTGCGCTTCGGCCCGGACTTCGCCATGGAAGGATACTTTAGCGATGTTTACCGGAATCATTGAGCATCTTGGAACGCTCGAATCGCTGACGCTCGGCGGCGACGGTGGACGGCTGACCATCCATGCGCCGGACGTCGCCCCATCGCTGGCCGTCTCGAACAGCATCGCTGTCAACGGCTGCTGCCTCACCGTCATCTCGCTCGACAAAGAACGCTTCGCGGCCGATCTTTCGGGCGAGACGCTTCGCCGGACTTCGTTTGGCGAGCTGCAGCCCGGCGCGTGCGTGAACCTCGAGAAGCCGCTCACGGCGGGCAAGGAGTTCGGCGGCCATTTTGTGCAGGGCCACGTGGACGGCGTCGGCCGCATTGCGCACCTCACGCCGGAAGGCGATAACTGGTGGCTTGGGGTGGGCCTTCCGCAGGAAATTGCCCGCTACGTGGTGAGCAAAGGATCGATCACTATTGATGGCATCAGCCTGACGATTGCGGGCTGGCACGACGCCATCGCCGAAATGGCCATCATCCCCTACACCTTCGCGCACACGAATCTGAAGGACCGCAAGCCCGGCGACGCCGTCAACGTGGAAGCCGACATGCTCGCGAAGTACATCGAGCGATTCACCGAGGCGCGCAACGCCACCGGCGCTTCTCGCATCACGCGGGACCGCCTCGTTCAAGAGGGATTCTAAGATGCCCGCGCTCGCCGGTATCCTCGAAACGGCGCTCTACGTCGCGGATCTGGATCTTGCCGCGCGTTTTTACGAAGAGGTCATCGGCCTGCAGCGGCTCGATGGAGATGCCCGCTTCCGCGCCTATGCCGTCGCGGGACACGACGTCTTATTGCTCTTCAAACAGGGCGACTCGAGCAAAGCTGTGCGACTCCCCGGCGGGGTAATTCCTCCGCACGACGGCTTCGGCCAGAACCATTTCGCCTTTGCCATTGAGGCATCGGAACTGCCCGCGTGGGAGGAGCAGCTCGCGCGCTGCGGCGTCGCCATCGAATCCCGCGTGCGCTGGCCTCGTGGCGGAGTGAGCCTCTACTTTCGCGACCCGCACCAGAATCTCCTCGAGCTCGCGACCCGGGGCATCTGGGCCATCTACTGAGCCCCCTGGCCGGCCCGGGCTTCGCGGGATTTTGCGCGTGCCCCGCGCCAGTAAAGCACCAGTCCGATTCCCACCGCGGCCGCGGATCCCCCCATCAGCTTCAGCTCGAAGAGCAGTTTGTTCAAGGTCTCGCCCGGTGGTATCGCCGATAGAAGAATACTTGCCAGCGTGAAGACAAAGCCGAGACCTCCCGCCAGCCACACGCCGATTTTGCCGCCCGGAACCAGCACCGCGTGTTCGTTCTCGGCCCGGTCCTTGCGCCCCGCGAGCTTGATCACCGCGGCGTACATGTAGAGAAACGGAATGAAATAGAGAATCACCGCTGCATCCACCAGGATCTGATACGCGCTGCTCGCGGACTCATTGATCTGGCTCAGCAGGAGCACCGCACCCGAGATCACCGCCTGCATGAGAATCGCAATGTACGGCGTCTTCCAACGCGGATGGATTTTTCCGAAAAATGCAGGCAAATAGCGGTCCACCCCGACCACGAACGGCACGCGCGAGATCCCCGCCACGGTTGTTCCAATGCCCCCCGCGTTTCCCACCGTGACGAGCAGCGCCGCAATCATCCCGATGGCGCTGACCTTCAGGATGCCGGAGCCGACTGTCAGCGCCTGAAACACGCCCGATTTCGCATCCACTTGCGCGTCCTGCAGCAGCGCCAGCACCGCGACGGTTCCCGCGATGTAGATCACGGCGATCAGCACGCCCGAGCCGAGAATGGCGCGCGCCAGTGTCTTCCGCGGGTTGTGGATTTCGTCGCTCATTGCGGACACCAGCTCCAGCCCCGTAAACGCGAATGCGATCTGCGACCAGAAATTCACCGTGCCCCAATTCCAAACGGGCAGGATGTTCGACCAGGTGAAATGCGTCGCCGAACCGCGATGCCACCATACCCCGGCGCCAATCACGATCAGCAGCAGCAGCGGCAGATACGTGCCCACGCCCCCGGCGTTCTGCAGCCACTTGCCGATATTCAGTCCCACGATATTCAACGCCACCGCCACGAAAAGCAGCGCGAACGATCCCCACAACAGAAACGTGCGCTCCTGCGCCAAGTGGCCGAAGGATCCCCCGCCGATGTACGCCGCCATGGACGCGCTCGCCAGCAGCAGTCCCGGAAAATAAAAGAACGAATACACCCAGTAGGTCCACCCGGCCACGAATCCGTGAAAATCGCCGAAGGCTTCCTTGGACCACACGTACAAGCCGCCTTCGTGCGGAAAGCGCGTCGAGAGCTCGGTGATCACCAGGGCCGTCGGCACGAAGAAAAACACAGCGGCAAGAATCCACAGGCTGATCGAAGACGTGCCGTTGTGCGCCGCCGCGGCGATCCAGCGCGGGCCGAGTACCGCCGCGATGTTGAACAGCAACACATCCCAGAAACCCATCTCCCGGCGGAGTTGCGGCGTGGCTGTGGGGGGATTCGCGGCAGGCTGGCTCACACCGTCACGTCCAGCGCGGGAATGAGTTCGTCCTGCATGCGGAAATTTCGCAGAGTGGCGTCGTGAGAGTTCTCGAAGTCCGCCCACGGCCCGAAGAATGTCACCCGGCCTTCCTGGAGAAAAACGAGGCGGTCGGCGAGCTTTCTCGCCAGATGCGTATCGTGCGTCACGACGATCGACGTCTTGTGAAATCGCTCCTTCAGCCGGAGGATCAGCTCGCCCATGTGCGAGACCATGATGGGGTCCACCATCGTCGTTGGCTCGTCGTAGAGAATCGCTTCCGGATCCTGCGCCAGCGCACGGCCGATGGCCACCGCGCGCTTCATCCCGGTGGAAAGCTCCGAAGGCAGCTTGTCGAGCACGTCGGCGACTTCAAGCATTTCCGCCAGCTCGCGCACGCGCGCTTCGATGGCATCGTCATCCAGCTTCTTCCGGCCCGCCAGCGGGAACGCGATGTTCTCTCCGACGGTGAGCGAATCAAACAGCGCGCCGGATTGAAAGACCATCGTCACCTTGGCGCGCACGCGCGCAAACTCGTCTTCCTGGAGATGAGTAACCTCTTCGCCGTTCACGAAGACCTGTCCGGAATCGGCTTTCAGAAATCCCATGAAGTGCTTGAGCGCGACGGATTTGCCGACGCCGCTGCGGCCCATGATGACGCACGTCTCGCCGCGCTTCACGGTAAAGCTCACGCGGTCGAGCACGCGCCGCTCGTCGAACGACTTGCAGACCTCGCGAAATTCGAAGAACACTTCGCTCAACGGCTCTGCTCTCCCCATTCGGCGCAAATTTGGTTGTAGTCGGCCGCCGTATTCATGTTGCGGAATAAGCGCCCCGCGCTATCAAACCGCTTCCAGTGCGGCTCGTCAAGCGTCTCCGTCTGCAAGCTTTCCAGTGCCTGGGTGATCTTGCGCACGCCTCGGCCGAGCTCCTCCGCCAGTGCCGCCCCTGCCTCCGTGCGATACGCCGCACACAGTGGCTCGAGAAAACCGCCCGCGGAGACCGGCAACACGACCGCCGCTGGGCTACTTTGTGTGCGCTGCAGAAGATAGGTAAGCCACTCCTCGGTAAGAAATGGCAGGTCGCACCCGAGGATGAGGTTCCACGCGCAGCCCGGCATCGTCTCTGCCGTGTGCGACAGCGCCGTGGCGATCCCGCCCAGCGGCCCCGCGCCGGGCCAGCGGTCCGGCACAATTTCCAATCCCAGCCCGGCATAACGGCCGGGAGGCGCTACCACCGCCGCCGATCCCGCCACCTTTTCGGCCAGTTCCGTCATCCGCAGGAGCATCGGCCTTCCGCCGATCTCCGCGAGCGCTTTGTCGCTTCCGAAGCGCGAGCTGGCTCCTCCGGCCAGAACGTAGCCGGCAACGCGCAGCGCGTTTGGCGAAGGAAGGTTCGTCACGCGAGCTACTCTTTTTCCGCGGCCTCCACGGGCTCATGCCCCGGCCGCCGGATTCCCAGTTCGCGAAGTTTTTCCTGCAGACTCTGCCGGTGCAGGCCGATCGCCGCCGCCGTGCGTGACACGTTCCACCGCCGCTCCGTGAGCTGCCGGGTCAGGTAGGCGATTTCGAATTTGCGCTTGGCTTCGCGGAAATCCGTCTCGCCGAAGCCCGCCTCGTTTCCGTTCGTGCCCCGTTTCGCCGTGAGCGGTTCGCCTCGGGCAATTTCACCGGGGAGATCGTCCGCGCTGATTTCTTCCGCGCGGCAGAGGACCAGGCTGCGCTCCAGGGCGTTCTTCAGCTCGCGGACATTTCCTGGCCAGTCGTAGCGGTCCAGGGCCGCCAGCGCTTCCCGAGTGAGGCGCGCCCCGCGTCCCAGCCGTGCGCCGTGCAGCCGGAGAAAGGCATCCGCGAGCAGCGGAATGTCTTCTTTGTGTGC
Source organism: Terriglobia bacterium (assembly GCA_041497835.1). Classification (GTDB taxonomy): domain Bacteria; phylum Acidobacteriota; class Terriglobia; order Acidiferrales; family UBA7541; genus Acidiferrum. The sequence continues at coordinate 9,237 of JBGQHF010000051.1, read as the reverse complement.
GCGCAGCGGCGGCAGCTCGATGCTGACGACCCGCAGCCGGTAAAAAAGATCCTCGCGGAAACGTCCGGCGTGGATCTCCGCCGGTAGGTCGCGGTGCGTCGCGCTGATCACCCTTACATCCACGGGAATGGACTGCGTGCCGCCGAGCCGCTCGATCGTGCGGTTTTCCAGCGCGCGCAACACCTTTGCCTGCATCACGGGATTCATGTCCCCGATTTCGTCGAGGAACAGCGTGCCGCCCGACGCCAGCTCGAATTTTCCCTTCTTCTGCTGCGCCGCCCCGGTGAACGCCCCGCGTTCATACCCGAAAAGCTCCGATTCGATCAGGGTTTCCGGCAGGGCCGCGCAGTTCACTGCAATGAACGTTTTTCCCGCGCGCGGCGACCGATTGTGTATCTCCTGCGCGAGAAGATCTTTGCCCGTGCCGCTTTCGCCGAGGATCAGCACGGTGGAATCCGTGGGCGCGACTCGGTCCGCGATTTCGAAGGCTCGCCGCATTTCCGCCGCCCGCCCCAGCAGGGGACCGAACTGCCCTTCCATTGCAAGCTGGCTCCGCAGCGCGCTGTTTTCCTGTTCCAACGTCGAAAGTTTGAGCAGGTTTGCGACTCTCTGGCGAAGCTCGTCCAGCTCAAACCCTTTCACGAGGTAGTCCGCTGCGCCCAGCCGCAACGCCTCCACGGCCGTCTTGGCCGTATCCAGCGCCGAAACCATTAGGACCGGCAATTCACTTCCCTGCTCGCGCATCCAGCGGAGAAACGACAGGCCGTCTTCTCCCGGCAGGATCACATCGAGCAGAACCAGGTCCGGCTTTTCCCGCGGCAGCGCCTCGCGCGCCGCCTCCGCCGAGTCCGCCTCCGCGATGCGATATTTCGCTTCCAGCGCGCGCCGCAAGCCGTAGCGCGCCGCGGGCTCATCGTCCACGATCAGGATTGTCTTCATGGCTTCTCCTCGTTTCCTGCCAAATTCGTTCCCGGCGATTCCTTCGTCAGCGGGATGGTGATTCTGAATCGAGTCCCGCGCCCGTCCGCGGCAGGGCTCTCCCACTCCAGCCGGCCATTCGATTCCGCCACGCGCCGCGCCACAATCGCCAAACCGAGTCCCGTCCCCTGCGCTTTCGTGGTGAAGAACGGTTGCAGGATGCGAGGCCTCAATGCCGCTGGGATGCCGGGGCCGTCATCCTCCACCTTGAGTACGGCATTGCCGTTCTCAGCGGCAATGCGCAGCGCCACATTTCCCCCTCGGGGCGTCGCTTCCAGTGCGTTCACGAGCAGGTTCGAGAGAACGTCGCTCAATGCGTCGCGGCTCGCGGCGACAGTCAGGGCCGTCGCAGGAAAGCTTTTTTCTAGCGCGATGCCGCGCCGCTCCGCCTCATGGCGCAGCACGTCCACCACCTCGTCAGCCACCGAGCGCGCGTCGCAGTTCTCCGCGGACTGGCCGGCGCGCACAGCGGGCCGGCTGAATTGCAGAAGCTGATTGAGCTTCGTCGAGAGGCGGCTGACTTCGTCGAGAACCAATCTGGTCTCGCTGCGAAGCGATTCCGGCAGCTCCTCGCCTTCGAGCTGCACCTGAAGGATCGTCTTGATCGAGCCCAGCGGGTTTTTCAGGTTGTGCGAAATGCTGGCGGCCATCTGCCCCACCAGGGCTAGCCGCTCTCGTTCCGCCAGTTCTCGCTCCAGCCGCAGCTTTTCTTCGAGCAACCGGCAAAGGTCCAGCGCGCCGGGGAGCTGCTCGGACAGGAATTCCAGCGCGCCCCGGGTTTCGCCCGAGAGCGATGCTCCATGGGGTTCCGCGTGCAGATTGCCGATGATCTGCTCGCCCTTGCGCAGCGGAAAATCCCGCTGTGCGAACGGCAGGACGTCCCGGACGATTGAGTTTTGTTTGTCCTTCCTGGGGAAGGAGTTCTCCCTGTTGTCTGCGGACAGCTCGAGCCGCACCGCGGCCAGTTCGAACGCCTCCCTTAGATGCTCTTCGACGAACCGCATCAAACGGGCGAGGTCCCCCTGCCGCGCCTCTTGCTGTATGTCCGCCATGAGCCGCTGCAGCCGGTCCACCTCCTTGTGCAGCGAATCGCGCAAGCGCCCGCCGAGGGCGCGTTGCAGTGGCTCCACGAAAATAACAAGCACGAAGAGGAGGATCGAGGCGGTCGCCTCCGGCGGAAGAGTCGGTTCGAGCCAGCCGCTTACCCTCCGGACCAGGCTCAGATACAGCAACGCGAGAAACGTCGCCGAGACGGCATACAGAAGATTCTTCTGGCGCCCGATCTGTAGAAAATTGAATCGCTGCACCAGGTAGATCAGCGCTGCCATGGGAAGAATCGCGAGGAGGGACAACGCAGTGCTCAAAACGTTTGCCGTGGCGGGACTGGCCGGTCCGCCAATCACGTGCAGATAGAAAACCAGTGCGGCGCCCCCTGCCAGCAGGCCTCCGAGCAGACGGTGGAAGGATCGCTCTGCCGGAAGTTCGGTCACCCGCGCAAACCGCATCTCCCAGCTCACCGAGAGAAGCATCGCGGCGGTCAACCAGAAGCCGTATCCCCGGCCAAGGGAGTTTCCCGGGATCAGGAAATCGAATCCCTGCCCGGCCGCGAGCAGCGGGTAAACCCTCAGCCCGAAATAGAGCACGGGAGCGTAGGCAGCGAACAGGATCAAGCGTTTGCCGGAGCGGTTGGTCAACAATTCCCGGGTTTCCGCGTATTCGAGGTGCAGATGAACGAGGAGGGGTGGCAGGAAGCTCAGGCCTGCGCACACAAGTGTCACCGCAAGGGCTTGCAGGGCGGCAGGTGGCGCGGCGTAGTGAATCTGCGCATTCAGGACCAGCAAGGAACCGCTGTAGAAGAAAAACAGCGCGAGACAGAAAAAGAACAACACCCGCTCGAAGTTGCGCTGCCTGCGGTGCCCGAGAATGACCACCATCCAGAAAAGCTGGAGCAGCGTACCGGCCGTGAGACCGATCAGTCGAGTGTAGAGCAATGGGTCCATGCAGCTCCTGCGCCGAAAGATGCAAGTTGAATTCTACGCCAGGCAGGTAGGCACAACAATCTCCAAGTGCAAGATTAATCTTGCACTACCTAAGATACTCTATTGTATAGGGTTACGAAAATGGAGTCGCTGCACGAGCCTAGGCCGGGTGTCTGCTAAAGGCTTGACATGGAGGGGCTTTCCGCATATATTAGCACTCGGTCGAGAGGAGTGCTAATCTCCTTCTGTTCTCGGCCCAGACCTAAGTTGTAGATTCCGTCATGGAGGAACTAGCACGATGGCAGTCAATCTGACACCGCTCCACGATCGTGTGATCGTGAAGCGCATTGAAGAGAAAGAATCCGTGAAGGGCGGCATCATCATCCCCGACACGGCCAAAGAGAAGCCTCAAGAGGGCGAAATCATCGCAGCCGGCTCCGGCCGCCGCGAAAAGGGCGAATTGATCCCGCTGGATGTGAAAGCGGGCGATCGCGTTCTATTCGGCAAGTACAGCGGCACGGAGATCAAGATCGAGGACCAGGAATACCTGATCCTCCGTGAGGATGAAATCCTCGCGAAGCTGAGCGGCGCAGCCAAGGCGGCTGGGTCGAGGAAGTAGTTTTTTCAACCAAGCAATTTCAACAGAATAGCTTTTGACCGAATCTTAGGAGGAAATAGAAGCATGGCCAAGCAGATTGTTACGGGAGAGAATTCACGCCAGTCCATCCTTCGCGGTGTGAACATTCTCGCAGACGCAGTCAAGATCACGCTCGGCCCCAAGGGCCGCAATGCGGTGATCGAAAAGAAGTTCGGCGCGCCGGTCATCACCAAGGACGGCGTGACCGTGGCGAAGGAGATCGAGCTGAGAGATCCGCTCGAAAACATGGGCGCGCAGATGGTTCGCGAGGTCGCTTCCAAGACCTCCGACGTTGCCGGCGACGGCACCACCACCGCGACCGTTCTGGCCCAGGCCATCTTCCGCGAAGGCGTGAAGACGGTCGCGGCCGGCGCGAGTCCGATGGGCCTGAAGCGCGGCATCGACAAGGCAGTCGAAGTCGCCGTCGAGGAGATCAAGAGGCTCTCCCGCGACGTCAAGGGCGACATGATCGCCCAGGTCGGCACCATCTCCGCCAACAACGACAAGCAAATCGGCAGCATCATCGCCGAGGCCATGAAGAAGGTCGGCAAGGACGGCGTCATCACCGTCGAGGAATCCCGCACGATGGAGACGACTCTCGAAGTCGTGGAAGGCATGCAGTTCGACCGCGGCTACCTCTCCCCCTACTTCGTCACCGATCCGGAGCGCATGGAGTGCGTCCTTGAGGACTGCCGTATCCTGATCCAGGAAAAGAAGATCAGCTCGATGAAGGACCTGCTGCCCCTGCTCGAACAGATCGCCAAAATGGGCAAGCCGTTGCTGATCATCGCCGAGGACGTTGAGGGCGAAGCTCTCGCGACGCTCGTCGTGAACAAACTCCGCGGCACGCTGCAGTGCGCCGCCGTCAAGGCGCCTGGCTTTGGCGACCGCCGCAAGGCCATGCTCGAGGACATTGCCACCCTGACCGGCGGCAAAGCCGTCACCGAGGATCTTGGCATCAAGCTCGAAAACGTGAAGATCGAAGACCTGGGCCGCGCCAAGAAGGTGACCATCGACAAGGACAACACCACTCTCGTCGAGGGCGGAGGCAAGTCCGTCGAGATCGAAGGCCGCGTCAAGCAGATCCGCGCGCAGGTCGAGGAAACCACCTCGGACTACGACAAGGAAAAGCTCCAGGAGCGGCTCGCAAAACTCGTCGGAGGCGTCGCCGTCATTAAGGTTGGCGCTGCCACCGAGACCGAGTTGAAGGAAAAGAAGGCTCGCGTCGAGGACGCCATGCACGCCACCCGCGCGGCTGTCGAGGAAGGTATCGTTCCTGGCGGCGGCACGGCGCTGCTGCGCTGCCTCATCCCGCTCGAAAAGCTCAAGCTCCACGATGACGAGGCCGTCGGCCTCAGCATCGTGAGGCGCGCTCTCGAAGAGCCCGCCCGCCAGATTGTCCAGAACGCCGGCTGCGAAGGGGCCGTCGTGATCGGCAAAATCCGCGAATCGAAGGACGAAAACTTCGGTTACAACGCGGAAACCAACGAGTACGGCGACATGGTGAAGATGGGCGTCATCGACCCGGCTAAGGTCACCCGCCTGGCTCTGCAGAACGCTGCCTCCATCGCGGGACTCATGCTCACCACCGAAGCCCTGATCGCTGAGCTGAAGGAAGACGACAAGAAGGCCGCTGCCGGTGCCGGCGCTCCCGGTGCGGGCGGCATGGGCGGCATGTACTAAGCCCGGCCCGTATCGCAACAACTCCTGAAAACAGAGGGCGTTCCGGTCATCCGGAGCGCCCTTCTTCTTTCTTGCTTCCCGCTATGCCTGTCTCCTTGCCTCTCCGCCCACGCTCGGCTATAGTTTTGCCGCCTCATCGCGACTCCACGGGAGGAGTCTGATCAAATGCCTGGTATTTTGCGTCGGTTCCTTCCACGCGAAGAAGACTTTTACGGCCTTTTCCTCAAGCAGGCGGAAAACATCCAGGCGGGCGCGAAGGCCCTCGTCGAGATGCTCGCGCACTACACCGGTGTTCCCGAGCAAGCCCAGAACATCAAGGCCATCGAGCACGCCGGCGATGAAATCACCCATAATCTCTTTACCAAGCTCAACCAGACCTTCATCACTCCCTTCGACCGCGAAGACATCCACGAACTCTGCTCCAAACTGGACGATGTCCTCGACCTCATTGACGCCGCGGCCAGCCGCTTCGTTCTCTATCGCGTGGACACCATCCGTGCGGGCGTCGGCGACCTGGCGAAGATCCTGCTCCAGACGACGGCCGAAGTGGCCGCTGCCATGCATGCCCTGAACAAGCCCGACCACGTCCTGAAACATTGCATCGAGATCAACCGCCTCGAAAATGAGAGCGACCGCCTCTGCCGCACTCTCATCGCTCAGCTCTTCGATGAGGAGAAAGACCCCGTTCAAATCATCAAGTGGAAGGAGATCTTCGAGGTGATCGAGACGGCTGTGGACAAGTGCGAGGACGTCGCCAACGTCATCGAGACGGTAACCCTGAAAAGCAACTGACGGACAGCGATTCTCCCCATGCCGCCACGGATTCACCTTCCCGCTCAGACCCCGCACCGCTGCGAGGCGCGCCGCCGTGAGTAGCTTCGCCCTTCTCGGGATCATTGTCGCGCTCACGCTAGCCTTCGAATTTTCCAACGGCTGGCATGACGCCGCAAACTCCATCGCCACGGTCGTCTCCACCCGCGTCCTGACGCCCTTCCGCGCCGTCGCCTGGGCTGCCTTCTGGAATTTCATTGCCGCCTTCGCCTTCGGAACGGCGGTCGCCAAAACCATCGGCAAAGGCCTCGTCCACATTGAGATGGTGAATGAGTACGTCCTTCTGGCCGGGCTTCTCGGCGCCATCTCCTGGAATATGATCACGCTGATACTGGGCCTGCCCACCAGCTCCTCCCATGCCCTCATGGGCGGCTACGGCGGCGCCGCTGTAGCCCGCGCGGGATTCCAGGCCATCATCCTAAGCGGCTGGACGAAGCCCGTCCTCTTCATCTTTCTCTCCCCCGTGATTGGCTTGCTCGCCAGCCTGTTTGTGAGCATAGCCACAAGCTGGATAGTCCGCCGCCAGCGTCCGCAAAAGGTGGATCGCTGGTTCCGCCGCCTGCAGCTTTTCTCCGCCGCGGCCTACAGCCTGGGCCACGGCACGAATGACGCTCAAAAAGGGATGGGAATCATCACCGCGGCGCTCCTGGCCGGCGGCATCATGAAGTCCTACTACGTGCCCTTCTGGGTCATCATTTGCTGTCACCTGGCGATGGGCGGCGGCACCATGGCCGGCGGCTGGCGCATCATCAAAACGATGGGCCAGCGCATCACCAAGCTCACCCCATTTGGAGGATTTGCTGCGGAAGCCGCCGGCGCCCTGACGCTCATCGGCACCGCTCATTTCGGAATTCCCGTGAGCACCACGCACACCATCACCGGTGCCATCGTCGGGGTTGGCGCTTCGCATCGTCTGACCGCTGTGCGCTGGGGCGTCACCCGCCGCATCGTCTGGGCCTGGGTCCTCACGATTCCCGGTTCCGCCCTGCTGGGTTCTATGATTTTTTACGGTTTGCAGGTCTGGGCGCGGTAGTACAGGCTTCCGCCTGTTTTCTAGGCCCGGTCTGGCGCCAGCCATCCCGTCATCCCGCCTGCCCGCCTGCCCGCCTGCCCGCCGAATTCTGGCGGGAGCGCAGCCGAGGGGACCGCCGCGGCCAGATAACTCCTCTCACTCGCCCCGCGAATGATTTGCCTAACGGGGTGGTTTTGTGGCTCTCGGGTGCTCGGCGCAGACATGAGATGCGAACTCCTTGTCGCGCTGCTGTTCGTAGTGCATCTTCATCTCGCCAATGGATTCGCCAACGAGCGGCCCTAAAGGGTTGAACGTCCATGCGCATCCGGCGCAAACCCAGCCCTCAAAATTCTGACTTGCGACCCAGACCAGTTTGCGACCCATCGCCTGCATGGCACACCTCGAGATTTGGTGCGGTTATGCTTCTTTGAAAGACGGTGTAGCATTGCTCTTCGACGGCCCTGCAACGGCAAAAGCCGCTCTTTTCATTGCCCTGAGCGAGGTTCTGCCCAAGTCACCGCTTTTTGAACACACATCAAAACCGAAGTGAATACACAAGGCCCGAACAGTAGCGATAGAAAGAGGTTGCTGTCTGTGGGGTATCCAACACTAAAAAGAATTGCTATCTCAATCCGAGGTCATCCTCGAACTGATGAATGACACCGTAACACTCACAAGCGGAGTTCTGGAGTTTCCTGCGGTTCACAACCTTCACTGCGCCTCGCCTGTATTCGATCATTCCCTTTTTTTGCAGGACTGACGCTGCCAGGCTCACGGTGGATCGGTCGGTACCCATCATCGTCGCGATGAAATCGTGGGTGATCGGAAGTACTCCCAAATTCACCCTGTCCTGAGTCATCAGCAGCCACCTCGCGAGACGCTGCTCTATATCGTGGAGCCGATTGCACGCCGCGGTCTGTGCGACTTGCATCCCTTGCAGCCCCGCATGCCTGCTCAAGGTCATCTGCAACTGCGGAGCCGACCGCAGAATGCGTTCCAGCGCGTTTCCCAGCATTCGGGAGCCGTCGCCGGCGATCTGGACTACTTCGCGCACGGAACTTCTGCTCAAGCCGACTGCCAATCCTGCCCCAACATAGCCCTCGTTCCCCACTACGCCCACTTCCACGGTTCGGCCGTCTTTGGTCACTACAACCTGCGAAACCATTCCTCGGTTCGGAAAATAGACGTACTCAATTTTTTGAGTCGGCTCATGCAGGCTAAGATGGTCCGGCAGATCGACGTGCGTCAAGTCAGGACGCATCAACTCGTATTCATTATCGGGCGTTGCCAACAGGACTTTGTTGCTGACTGGCTTCCCATCGGCGTTGGTCCGTTCGCCCGCCCGTACCACACCAAAACTTTTTCGGCTCATGGCCATCCTGAACGGCGCCACAGTGCCTTGCATTCATTCGATGAAACTTTATGCGCTCTGCGATTCCATGTGCATTCAACCAAAAGAGTGGTCTAACAATCTGTCCGAAATGGGACACCTCTCAAACCAAAGCGCAGCGGATCATGGCGATTCCATCAAGAATCGTCATCCCGAGTGTGGCGATCGCAGATTCCGCGCTTCGCGGAAGGGACCCTAGCTTGATGCAGCAACATCACCAGCCGATGAAACCGCTTCAGTTCGATCCCCACCGCCCCTACCAGTTTTTTATCAACGAGTCGGCGCGCATCGCGTTGAAAATAAATACACATACCGTACAGTCGTCTGCATAACCCTAACGCTTTATCGCGCGGGCTGATGCGGCCTGACTTAGTATCCTCTCCTATGTTTCTACTAAGGCGCTGGTAAGGGAGTGCGCGGTCCACGGATTTACTTTTCCGGTAACCGCGTTTATCTGGCACTTGTTTGGGGCATACTGCCGGGCGAAAAATCTCAGACCATTCCCACCTTGTATCAATGCGGCTTGAATGTCTTCCCGGTCTCAAGCAGCGTCTTCAGGCGGGAAAGAATACGTGGCCATCCATCGGCGCAGGCAGCGTAAGTGGGGTCATCCTCGGCCCACTCGTCATGCGTAACTGTTACTTTGGTGGCTTCGGTCTCGGGCACCAGTTCGATAGTTGCGCGTGACGCCTTATCATTTTGGCCCATTGCGAAGGTGTACTGAAAG
>JBGQHF010000050.1:0-23666 GCA_041497835.1 Terriglobia bacterium | reverse complement strand
CTGCCGCGGAGGCTCCGCCCGCCATGCCGCCCGAAGAAATCATCAAGCGGTTCGCGCAGAAAGAGGACGAATACCTCGAGGCGCGCACGCATTTCTGGTCCCGCAAGACGATCCGCTTGCAGGAATTCGGGGACGACGGCATGCCTGCCGGGCAATTCGAGATCACTACCGAGCCCGCGGCCACAACGGACGGTAAACTGTACGACAAGATCGTCAGCCAGCCGGAATCCACCTTGAAAATTCTGCGGCTCGCACCCGAAGACGCGGAGACGCTCGCGCGCATCCCGGCGTATCCTCTGACGACCAGCCAGCTCCCGAAATACGACCTGAAGTATCTGGGCAAGGAGCAGGTGGACGAGATCAGTTGTTACATGTTTAAGGTCCGCCCGAAGATCGTCGAGCGCGCCCGCGCTTATTTCGACGGCGTCGTCTGGGTGGATGAAAAGTTTCTGGAAATCGTCAAGACCTACGGAAAGTGGGCCACGGATCTAGGCGATGTGCACTCGCCCACGCTGCCCTTCACGTTGTTTGAGACCTACCGCGAAAATGTGGAAGGGAAGTACTGGCTGCCCAGCTATTCGCGCTCCGATGACACTCTGCACATGAAAGCGGGAGATGTGCCGATTCGCCTGATTGTGAAGTGGACCGATTTCCGGCGCATCTCGCCGCCCAAGGGAACCGCGCCCCCCGCCACCGCGCCTCCAGCGAAACCGCAGTCCTGAGGCAGCTTCTCGCTTTGCCGGCGGTGTGCTCTTTTTCGCGGCCCGCCGCGCGCGGATCAACGGATTTCCCGGAGGGCCTGAGGCAGCTGCCGGATGGATTCCAGCAGCAAATCCGGCCGCGCCGCGCGCAACTGCTTCTCCGTGGTAAATGCACCGAGAACCGCGATGGAGCGCACTCCAGCGTGCTGCGCCATCTGCAGATCTTGCGGTGCGTCGCCCACATAAACGCACACCCGTGGATCGAGCCGCATCTTGCGCAGCGCCAGGAAGAGCGGCTCGGGATGCGGTTTGCGTTTTTCCGTATCGCCGCTGCAGACCCGCGCTGCAAACACGCGCGAAAGCCGGAACTCGTGCAGTTGTTGGGTGACCCGGTCGCGGTCGCCGCTGGTGACGAGCCCGAGCTGGTGTCGGCGCTGCAGTGTCGTCAGCACCCGCCGCGCGCCGGGCAGCAATTGCGGTGTGTGCTCCGCGTAGAACTCCCGCCAGGTCTGATCGGCTTCCTTCCATCGTTTGCGAGGCAGCCCGGCGGCGCGGTAAACGTGATGCCAGTTCGGCGAGTAGTGTCTTGCCAGCTCCTGCAGGCCCCACTGGATACCCATTTTGTGAAACATGGCGAGGTAGGCGGCACTGTCGGCATGGTAAGAGTCGAGCAACGTGCCGTCCCAATCGAAGAGAACGCCGCGGATCAATCCATTTTCGCTTGCCTTCATCGCTCGCTCGTATCCCGCCACAGAACTGCGTCCGAAAAGGGGCGGCGGGCCGCCGCACTCCAAAATACAAAGAGGGGCGCCGCAGCGCCCCTCTTCTGGAAATCCCCCTCCGGGGAAGGTCTAAAACGTGAAGCGGACCGACAGTTGCGCCTGTCGCGGGTCACCCACGCCATTGCGCAGGAAACCGTCGAAATTGAACAGCGCCGGCGAATTCAACGGGTTTACATTGTTCTTGTTGTTGAAAAGGTTGAAGACTTCCAGCCGCGGAATCACCTTCATCCGCTCGCCGAGATGGAGGGGGCGTTCCAGCCCGAAATTGAAAGCGAAGAACGCATTGTCCTTGCGAAGGGTATTGCGGCCCTGATCCACTCCGCCCACAAAACGCGAAGCAAGTGTAATCGGCTGAGCGGAGTGTGCCTGCATACGGACATTGCCCTGGAAGCCCCAGGGGAGGTCGCCGGTGATGTAGAAGTTGAAGCGGTTGCGCTGGTCGCGGTCGGAATAGGCGTATTCGGAAGCCAGGTTAAATAGGTTGGCATAGCGGAACGTGAAAGGATCCCGCTCGTTTGAATCGTCATCGCGGTCGACGGAGTAGGTGTAGTTGCCGTCGAACTGGAAGCGATGGCTGAGCCGCTTGCGCATGCCGAAGGTGATGCCGCGATAGAGCGACTTCGCCGAGCTGACAGTATCGGTGATGCCACCGAGGTTGGCAAAAGGCGGCGCTACACCCGAGCCAAAGACGTCGCTGGGATAGATGACCACGCTCCCGTTGTCGGGCTGGCAGACACCGGGACTGATGTTCGTATATTTTTTGGCCGCAGTATTCTGCGACGCGCAATTGAACGTGGTACTCACACCCTTGTTCGGGTCGATGAAACGGGTCAGGTGCACGCCCTTCGACATTGTGAAGTCCACATAAGCGGCTGTATCCCATACCAAGGCTTGTTCGAAAGCGACGTTGGTGGTGTAGATGCGCGGATTGGCGTAGTCCTTGCTGAAAACGGTAACGCCTACGCCAGTCGGAATCGTGCCGGGAGCGGCGAGAGTGAGGGCATTGACGCCGGGATAGGTCGGCTGCGTGCCGAAGGCGGAGCCGGCGGCGATGGACTGTTGCTGGATGCCGTTGGTCGTTATGGGGCCCACCTGCGTGAGCATGTTCTGCCGTGCATTGTAGATGCCGTAGCTTGCGCGAAGCACGGACTTGCTCTTTGCGCCGATGTCCCAGGCGAAGCCGATGCGCGGCTGGAACATTTTGTTCTGGTTGGGAAGAGTGCCATTTGAGGGGAACTTGGGATTGCTGAGATTCGGGCCGTAGGCGGCCTGATTGGGCGCGATCGTCATCGAAGGAAAGTGCTGCGCTTCCCAGCGGAGACCGTAGTTGAGGGTGAACCCGCGGTGAAGCTGCCAGGTGTCCTGGATGAAGATGGCGTACTCGTTGTTATTGATAGAGGAGGCGCCGGACTGGTCGAGGGTCTCGCCGGTGGTAGCGGCTCCGTGCTGGAGGTAAAGGAGAAGAGGGCCGCCGTTGAACGAAGTGCCCGCCGGGCAGGGATTGGGCGGGGTCACGTAGGCAACGACCGAGAAAGTGGCATTGGAACATTCGTGGATGGTGGGCCCGAAGCCGTTGCCGAGGCTGGCGGGTGACGCATAGCGGAGGAAGCCGGCCACGCCGTCGAAGATGTAGCGCCCGGTGAAGAACCCGCGGAAGATCTGAGTGTTGTTGCTGTGCAGGAATTGTCCTCCGAACTTCCAGGTGTGCCGCCCGCGGACGTAAGAGATGTTGTCGCGGAGATCCGTGCGCCAGAAGACCTCATCGACCGAAGGTTCGAGGAAGAACGGCTGGCCGAAACGGAACGTCGTCGCGAAGCCCATTGCCGTATCCGGCACACTGGACGGGTTGGCGATGCGCGGGCGGTTCTCCCTGCCATACGTAACGTGGGCCTCGTTCAGCCAGCGGTCGGAGAATGTGCGGAACCAGTTGCCGTTGATGGTCTGAATCTTCGACGGGCCTTCAAGGCCATTCGCTGATGACCCGTAGGTCGGGACATCGAAAGTCTGGTTCGGATTCTTCGACCAGTCGAAGTTGTAAGAGCCGGAAATCTGGTTTTTCGAGTTGGGGTTGAAGTCGAGGCGCCCCAGCAATGCGGCGTTGCGGACATCGTGGTCCACCGGCAGGCCTTCGTTTTGGCTGAACTTGGTCTGGAAGAAATTGAGCAACGCAACCCGCTGGCATTCCGCGCTTCCATTGATGAGCGCCTCGTCCGCCGGGTTCGTGATCACCGGGCCGGGGTTCGCGCAGGCCGAGCCGAGCGGAGAGCTGAGGTTAGCGCGGCGGAACGTCTCGCGAATGCCTTCGCCGCTGCCGAAAAAGAATACTTTGTCGCGCTTGATGGGGCCGCCGAGGGTGCCGCCGAACTGTTCGCGGTGGAAATTATCAAGCGGCTTTCCGTCCGAGGTATTCGCGGTCAGCGCTTCCAGGCGCTGATAATAGAAGGCGCTGCCATGCACGTCGTTCGTGCCGGACTTGGTGATGACGTTGACCACGCCGCCCGCGGTGCGCCCGAATTCGGCGTTTGCACCGGACGCCACAACCTGGAACTCCTTCACTGCGTCCAGCGTGATGTCAATCGCAGCGCGCTGCCCACCGTACTGCTCGCCGAAAAAGCCATTGTTGTAGTCGCCGCCGTCCAAGCTGATATTGTTGAAAATTCCGCGCTGGCCGTTGAAGTTGATTTCGTCGCCGTCCGGACCCTGTACGATGCTGACGCCCGGCGTCAGGGTCAGCAAGTCCTCAAACTTGCGCCCAAGAACAGGCGTCTTCGAGACCGAGAGCTCGTTCAGGGTCGTGGACGACTCCGTCTTGGTCGTCTCGATCACCGGCACGTCGGTCACGACGATCCTTTCGCTCACCGCAGAAACCTTCAGCGCGATGGACAGGCTGATCGCCTGGCCGACCGTAAGATTGATATTCTGCTGCTCGACAGTGGCAAAGCCCTGCTTCGTGACGGTCAGCGTGTACCGGCCGGAGGGCAAATTCAAGAACGCAAAATGCCCATCGGCATTGGTGTTGTCCGAACGTGAGAGGTTTGTGTCGAGATTCTTGATTTCGACGGCGGCGCCTGGCACGCTGCCGCCCTTCTCATCGGTGATGTCTCCCTGCACGGTTCCTGTCGTGATTTGCGCCTGCCCCCAACTGTTCGTTGCGCAGAGCAAAAGGAGCGCGAGTCCGAACATAGCACAGACGATTCTCTTCATCTTTCCTCCCCCAAGGTTTCCTTGATTCGAGTGGAAGCGCGACATCGCCGGACGGCGCCGGGCTTCCCGCATCAAAGCTGCACGAGTGTAGAGCAGTTGTCCTGAAAACCGCAAGACGCTCGAAAGGGTCTCTGCGCGGGGTTGTGGAAATTTTGTAATGTGGAGTAAGCGGCGCGGGAAGACCAACGACTCCGTCCGCGGATGCTACCAGTTCAGGAAGCGCGAGGGTAAGCGGTCGTCCCGGTCGAATTTCACGTCCGCAAAGGAAGCGGCCACGCCGAACCAACCCGGCACAGCGGCCGGCACGATTCGCAGCACCTGCGCCTGCGATACCACCACGACGTTGCCTCGGCCCATGGGCCGGCTAACCAGTACGACTTCCAACTCGATCATCGTCCCCGGGGCCAGCTCCCGCGGACACAAGAAGAACACGCCCGTCGAACTGATGTCCCGCGTAACGAGGGTGACGGAATATTCCTCCGCGATGCCGTTCACGCTGCGAAGCTTGAGAGGCAGCTTGAGGGAGGCGCGGGGATACTGGCGCTGTTCGGGATGCACGCCCACAGCATGAGTTGGGACTCGCGCGAACCGCCGCGGTTGCGTTCCATTGGAAAGAGGCACGATACGAAGCGCCGGAACACCCCTGTTGCCTGTCTTGAGGGCATCCGAAGTTTTTGCCTCCGCTCTGTGCTCCGCCGCGGAAGCCACTTCCCATTCTTTCGCGCGATTCGCCGCAGTCATTTCGACACCAGCCCGCCCTCATTGTTCCAATATGGAGCGGGGAGCTAAAATGCCATTTAATGCCCACAAGCGTCACCTGTGGAAAAAGTACGAAGTGTCCTATACTCAAACACTTGGTTCCAGTACCACCTCCTCTGCCAATGCCCTGTGGATCCTTCCGATTTCTCAACCAAAATGGTCCTCGACACCTCCACACCCCGCGGATACCTTGGCTGAAGGGAACTTGTCCCGATGCCCTCGACATCTCTTGACCCCGCCGGAGCTGGGACGAAATCCCCCGCCGTTGACCCCGGACGCGCGTCCGCCATGTTTCTTGCGGCTTTCGCCGCTGTCTATCTCGTCTGGGGCTCAACCTACTTCGCGATTCGGGTCGGCATCGAGACCTTTCCGCCGCTTCTCCTTGCCGGGTCTCGCCATCTTCTAACCGGGCTGATTATCTATCCCCTTCTGCGCTGGAAGACAGGCATCCGCCCCACCGCTACTCAGTGGCGGACGGCTGCGGTCACAGGGCTGTTGCTCTTGTTCGGCGGGAATGGCGGAGTCTGCTGGGCGGAGCAAACAGTTCCCTCGGGAGTCGCCGCGCTGCTTGTCGCCACGGTTTCACTGTGGCTGGTCATCGTTGAATGGGTGCGCCCCGGAGGATCCCGGCCCGGGCCGCGCGTCGTCGCCGGACTTTTCATGGGCTTTGCCGGACTCGTGCTACTGATCGGACCTGCGCAACTCGGCGGCTCCAAGCGCGTGGACCTGGTGGGAGCCGGGATCCTCGTTTTCGCTTCGTTTTCCTGGGCTTGCGGCTCGCTCTACTCGAAGCATGGCTCGCTTCCGGCCTCGCCGTTCCTCGGCGTGGCCATGCAGAGCCTGGTCGGCGGCGCGGCCCTGTGGATCGCAGGTCTCTTCATCGGAGAGGGCCACGCGCTCTATCTCCGAGGAGTATCGCTGCGCTCAGGCCTTGCTCTCGTCTATCTCATTGCTTTTGGTTCCGGGATCGGTTTCACGGCGTATCTCTATCTCCTCAAGAGAACGACGCCGTCGCGGATCGGCACATACGCGTTCGTCAATCCCGTGGTCGCGCTTTTCCTGGGGTGGGCCTTTGCGGGTGAGGCGGTCACACTGCGCACGTGGCTCGCCGCGGCGGTGATCCTGACGGCGGTAATCCTCGTGATCACTGCCCCCCACTCCGATCCGGACCGCGCCGGGGACGTCATCCCCGCGCCGGGAGAAGCCTGAATCTTTTTCACTTTGGCGAATCATTCCGGATAGATTTGTTCCCAAGTCTGCGCTAAGTTGGCCGTGTCATGAAACGGCAGGTTATGCGGATGAAACACAGCACCTCAAGCACTGCGGCCGAATCGGTCGGCGCAGCGGAGCGATACTGGCGCGCGGTCCTTTCCCGCGATCCCCGCTGGGACGGAAGATTTGTCCTGGCCGTTCTCTCTACGCACATTTACTGCCGGCCATCCTGCCCGGCGCGACGGCCCCTGCGACGTAACGTGCGGTTTTTCGTCCGGCCGGAAGAAGCGGAGCGCCACGGTTTCCGTCCCTGCCTCCGTTGCCGACCCAACGAGGCCTCGAGCGCAGCGGTGCTTGTGGAGCAGGCCGCCCGGCACCTCCGAGCGAACCAGGAAGAAGGCCTGAGACTGTCGGCCCTTGCCGCCACACTACACACATCGCCCGGCGTCCTGCGCCGCGCATTTCGCCGGATGACCGGCCTCACGCCGCGAGCGTTCGCCGACGCCGTGCGCGTAGGACGCCTGAAAAAAGAGCTGCGCGGAGGCAAAAACGTGGCCGATGCCATCTACGAAACGGGTTTTGGTTCTTCCAGCCGGGTGTACGAACGGAGCAACGCAAATTTGGGAATGACGCCGGCGGTATATCGCCGGGGAGGAAAAGGAATGAAGATTCGCTATGCCATCACGGAATCACCGCTGGGAAAGGTGCTCGTCGGCGCGACGGAGCGCGGTGTTTCTGCGGTCTATCTCGGCGACTCGGAGAAAGCGCTCTCCGGCGAATTGCGCAGGGAATATCCGCTTGCCGAAATCGGTCCCGGGGGCAATTCCTTTTCGCGCTGGGTGCGCGAAATCGTTCAGAGACTCGAGGGCCAGCAGCCTCGCCTCGACCTTCCTCTGGACGTGGAGGCAACCGCATTTCAGCGGCGCGTGTGGCAAGAGTTGCAGCGCATCCCCTTGGGAACGACGCGCACCTACAGCCAGGTTGCGCGCGCGCTCGGAAAACCGAGAGCGGTTCGCGCCGTGGCCCACGCGTGCGCCGCGAATCCCGTTTCCATCGTTGTGCCGTGTCACCGCGTCATCCGGCAGGACGGCAGCCTGGCCGGCTATCGCTGGGGCCTCTCGCGAAAAGAGCAACTTCTCGCGCAGGAGCGCTCCACTACGCGAACGGGGAACTAATACAAGACGGAGATGAGAGATGGCAGGCGGGGCGGGCGCGCCGCAGAGCGCATTATCCGCGGGGTTTGATCACGCTGGCATTCTTGGGCCAGTCCGGCTTGAACCGGGAATCGCTGACCTTCGCGTTTAGCGTGATGTTCTTGTAGTGAAAGATGAAGTAGTCGCCCGAACCGGTCTCGAAGAATTTCTGCTGCACCGGGACCCAGGAAGCTTCGTCAATCCAAATCTGAATCTTGGAGATCTGGCTGCGGACCTTTTCGGATTTGGGCGTCAATTCGAGCATGACGGTCTTGCGATTGTCCAGAGTCTCTTCGCCGAGCACGGTCACGAGGTAGCCCTTTTTCAGGTCCTCGCCCTTGGTTCCAAATCCGAGCAGGACGTACTGGTCCACCATGGCGCGATTTTTTCCGAGGTCATATTCCTCGACGCGATTGATTTTTGGCGTGTACACAAACAGGGCATTGCCCGACCGGAGAATGGTCCGCGCATCGGGTTTCTGAACAGCGATGCGCATCTTCTGGTCGTGCCGAACCAGAATCTGGCCTGTCTCGACCGATGTGTCCTTCACCACGTCCGTATATTTGCTGTGTTCGAGGTCGGCCGTGAGCGAGCGGAATTCCGACGCGGCCCGGTCCATCTGTTTCACGATGGATTCGATGGTCCAGCGGGGCGAATCTTGCGCCGCGGATGCTACGCACCCAGCGGCCAGCAGGGCCACGGCCAGCACGATCCGATATTGTCTCCCCACTGTACGGTTCAACGGAATCCCCATTTGTCCTGCGCGGACACGCTGAGAAAAATCCAGGCCCGCGATGCTAGCACATCAAGAAAGATGCGCAAAAGCGCGCCGGAGTTTCTCACGCTTGTCTCCCGGCAGGCTGGGTGCATGCTGTATCCGCCTACCGCTGGATCTGCACTTCGTAGCTCGTTACCGTTCCATGATCGTCCCGCACCGGCTCGATCCGCAGAATCTCGAATCCTTGCCCGCGCAGATCCGAGACGGCTTGCTGCAAAGTCTTGTGTAGATCATTGGAAAGCTCCGGCGTGCGGACGGGTGGAGCCAGGACGCGCGCATCCACTCGGTAAGTCTGGACCGCTCCTTCGCTCGAAACGAGACTGACCAGCCCCGGCGCAACCGGCATGCCCACTTGCGGCTGATCGTGGAACCATCCGCGGGGCGTCACCAGCACAAATACCAGAATCGCCGCGACCGCCAGATCGTATTGCCACGCGCCGCGCTCGTAGGACCAGAAAAACGTCCGCGTCAGGAGGTGCCAGAGCGGGCGCATTTCAATCCGCCGGCACCCCGTCCACGATCACGCCGTCGCGCATATGCACGACGCGGTCGAAATAGGCCGTGGCTTCGGGGTTGTGGGTGATCATCACGATCGTCTGGCCCAGATCCTTGTTGAGCTGCCGCAGCATCGCCAGCACCAGTTCCGAATTCTTGGTGTCGAGGTTTCCCGTCGGCTCGTCCGCCAGGAGGATCTTCGGCTCATTGATGATGGCCCGGGCGATGGCCACGCGCTGTTGCTCTCCGCCGGAGAGCTCGGACGGCTTGTGCTTCAGGCGTCCGGTCAGGCCGAGCATGTTCGTCACCACTTCAAAGCGGTGCGGATCGAATCCGTTGCCGTGAATATGCTGCGCGATCGCGATGTTCCCCCGCGCCGTGAGGGTCGGCAGGAGATTGAAGCGTTGAAAAACGAATCCGATCTTGTGCCGCCTCAGCTTGGTACGTTCCGCGTCGCTCATTGCGGTCAGGTCGTTGCCGTCCACCAGGACGCGCCCGCGGCTGGCCTGCGCCAGTCCGCCAATCACGTACAGCAGCGACGATTTCCCGCAACCCGACGGGCCCATCACCGCCACAGATTCCCCGGGCAGGACTTCGAAGTTGACCCCGCGCAGGGCCGGCACATCCACCTTGCCCGCGCGGTAGAGCTTCCACAAATTCTCAGTCTTCAGGATCGGTTCCAAGGTCGTTGACACAGAGAGAGTCTCGCTCTCGGGAAACCGCTGTATTGTAGCCGCGAAATGCATCTGTGCCTAGCCTCTAGCCTAGCATGCCGCTTGCCGTGTGCGGCGCGCGGAAACACCGCTGTTTCAGCGAGAAAGCAGATATGTGTGGCGTAGGTGAGGCAGGATTTGGCGGACAGGTGAAGTGCAAAGCCGCACTTTTCGACGGCTTAGTCGTAGGAAAGCGCCTCGACCGGGTCGCGGCGGCTCGCCAGCCAGGCAGGATAACTCGCCCCCAGAACTGCCCCCGCCAGTGCGATTGCGGATGCGCGAAGGATCCATGCCGGGGTGATCAGAATCGAGAGTGTTGGGAACAGTGCCAGGAACCCCGCGCGCGCCGCGTAGCTCAGGCCAACTCCGGCGATGATTCCGAAGACGCACACCATCGCCGATTCCGAGAGCAGCGCCCGGATGATGAAGTTCTTGTCTGCGCCGAGCGATTTCAGCACGCCGATGTCCCGCGTCCGCTCGATCACCGTTGTGTACATCGAAAGAAAGATGACGAGCAGGCCGATGGCCACGGCCAGCGCGATCATCGCATCAATGAAAGTTTCCAGGCCGGGGATATTCGTCGAGGTCATCAGCGACAGGAAATCTTTCAGCGGACGGATTGTGTACCCGGAGAAAGTCTGGCGCATCTGCTCCATGACGTCCGGCGTGTGCTCCGGCCGCGTGCACTTTACGAAAAAGACGGATGCTTTGTCGTGCGCACCGACCAAGTCCTGCAGCGTCGCCAGAGGAACAAACAGGCGCGCGCCCTTGCCGTGCTCGATGATTCCGGCCACGTGGAAATCATGATTCAGGAGATTGAACGTTTTCCCCACCTGGATGTGCTTGGCCTTCGCCGCCCAGTCATCCACCAGGAGATCGTCCGGGCCCTCCATGTCATGTCCCTGCAAAAACACGAAGCCGCCCGAAACGGCCCGGAAACTCTCGGGATCTATTCCGTAGATCACGTCCACCCCGCCCGAAGAACTGAATTGCAGCAGCGCCGGCGCAACCGCCTGGACATATTTCAGCTCCTCCACTTTTTCGCCGATTTTGACGGGCATCGGGGAACCGCTGAACGCCAGGAATATCGAGGACGAGGGCGGCTGCAACATGATGTCCGCCCCGATGCCTTCGATGCGCTTCGCGGTTTCCGTCAGCAGCCCCGAGGTGAGTCCCACAATCAACACCACCAGCGCCACTTCCACAGCCACAGCAAGCACGGCGATCAGCGTGCGCAGCGGCCGGTGCGCGAGATTCCGGAGTATGAATTCACCCATCATGGCTGTTGGTCCGCCACATTTTCCCCCACGCGGACGAGTTCCGCGCCTGCCGGCTGCTCGAGCTTGAAGCGTTCCGCGGGAATCGTCCCGTTCAGCACGAGTTTCGTGATCCCCAGATCCAGCGTGTAATCGTCATGCGGCCTCTCGATCTTGATCTTTCGAGGGAAAGACGTCACGCCGTTCCACGTTGCCGCAGTTCCTTCCTGGTCGGAGACAAGCGGCTGCCACTCGGCTACGCGCACATCCGAGACCAAAATCCCGCCCGGACCATACGATTCCAGCCGCGACACCTGCAGGTCCGCCCGGTTGAACCAGATCTTGCGCGCAATCTCGGGGGAATCCGCTCCGCGGACCACCGTCAACACGTAATACCGGCCGCGTTCATCGTTGAACTCTTCCAAGAGAACCTTTTCGTTTTGGCCGATTTCGGGCCAGAGCAGAGAATCCAGCAGGTGGTGGGGCCGAAGATTTTCGATCGGTTTCTTGCTGGCCCGCTCGAGCGCCACAGCGCCCACCAGAAATTTCTGTTTGGACGGAATGGAAACGCGAAAGGTTTCGCCGTCGCTGGCCATGTCAAAAATAGTCTTCCCGATGACCGGCGCCTGCCCGATTACGCGAATCTCCGCCGGCCGCGCCGCGAGCAGAAACGCCTTCACCTCGTGATACTCGTCAATTACGCCGCTGTACGCCGAGCCCGTCGTCGGCTTCAACACCACCGTCGCGCTCAGAGTGTTGATGCCCTTGGCCATCCGGTTGTACGACTCCAGCAACTGTGGCAGCGCAGCGTCCTTTACCACCAGGCGAGGCACCGGTTTTGGATTATGAATTTCGCCACAGCCGCCGGAATAGGCCGCCAGTGTCGCCAAAAGCGTGCAGGCCAGTGCTTGCTTCGCCAGCTGTTTTCGCCTCTGCATGGATAAACCAAGCAATCTAGCAACCAGTTGGGTGCGCGTCAACGCAACCCGGGTTCCTTCAAAAAGAAAGGTTGGACAGACATTCCCGCGTGTGTTTTCTCCTCTTACCCTCTTGCGGCTGACACGGGCGGGAATGCCCGTCTCGTTTACTGGAGCCGCGCCACCTGCACGTCCAGTTGCTCCAGCGGTTTCCGCACACGGCGGAGGATCTCGCTCGTCCAGAGTTTTTCGCTGAGTAGTGTCACCCAGCCGCTATCCAGCTCGCACACCGCGCAAAATGCATAGCGCGGGTACGCCCCCTGATAAGCGTCCACCCCGCGTCGCGACAATTCCTCCTCGAGCGCGCGGTCACCTTCTCGCGCCGCCTCACCGGCGCGGACACCGAAGGTTTCCGCGGCAAAACGCGCAAGGAGCGCGCTGAGCTGCTCCGGCAAGGGCTGCGGAATCACGAGGCAGCGTCCCGCGTCCTCTCGAAACGAAATTCCCTTTGCCTGGCAAGACTCGCGCACGAGATCCAGGTGGCTGAAAAAATCGAGTGCGTGAAAATCACTTGCCGCCAGAGCGGGGAGGAGAGCGGCCCAGATTTCGGTCGCCGCCGCGCCGGTCACGGGCTCGCGGCTCTCTGTTTCGACCAGTTCGAGGCCGGTGGCTTTTATGCCCTCTCCAAGGTCCAGCGCCTCCACTTCCAGCGCGTAAGGCTTTCGCTCCATTGCCGCCTAGACCTCGAGGGCTTTGTCGTTGGCGCCGAACCGCTGCACGTACTCTGGCGATTGTTTCCGCACATCCAGCCAGTCAAAAAATGCGTCCGGCGTCTCCAGCCAGATGCGGAACCACCCGGCGATTTCTTCTTTCTCGGCCCGTTTGTGCTCTTCCACTTTTGGATTCCGGGCGATCATTTCGGAACGGCGCTTGCCGAGCCGCGCGACTTCCAGCACGCGCTCCACCGCCGCGCGCTCCCGGTGCGCCTGGAATCTCCGCAGCAGCTCATCCAGCCGCGTCAGGCAGACTTCCGCGTCTTCGAGCGTGCGGAAATGAAGCAGGTCCTCGAACTCTTCCTCGAACTGTTCCTCGGCCTCCTCCTGCTGCGTCAGAGCGACTTTCCATCCCGCGCCCTTCAGCACATCCGCGATGTAGTCCGCGCCGGTTTTTCCTTCGGCACCGTGTTCCGCCAGCAGCTTGCGCCGGAGCTGCTCGATCTCCGCTGCCGTGTAGCGCGACACGCTGATGGCGCGCGCCGCTTCGAGGATCATTTCCTTCTTTGTTTTCAGGGATCCGGTCATCGGCCTCTGCTCCTCGACGAGCCTTTGGCTCTGCCCTTCCGCGTCGAATGCTTTTTCGGCGGGGGCGGGGGTTCTGGATCGGCGGGCAGGCCGGCCATCAGCCGATGGTACCGCTGTACGTTGCGGTTGTGTTCGGAAAGTGTGGCGCTGAAAAAATGTCCGCCCTGCGTATTGGCCACGAAATAGAGATAGTCCGTATGCGCCGGCGCCAAGGCCGCGCGCAGCGAGCCCTCGCCGGGATTGCCGATCGGCCCCGGCGGAAGCCCCGGGTGGCGATAGGTATTGTAGGGCGAATCGAAGCGCAGATCCGCGATCGTCAGCGCGCCCGAATAATTCCCCTGGCGCTCCAGCGCGTAGATCACCGTCGGGTCGCACTGCATCGGCATTCTTCTGAGTAGCCGGTTCTCAAAGACGCTTGCCACGAGCGGCCGTTCGGCGGCTTGCGGGGTTTCGCGCTCGACGAGAGACGCCAGCGTGACGATGGAAATCGCCGGCCTTCTGTCCGCCCCGCTTCCATCGGGATCTCCACCCCTTGGCGGCGCGATCCGGGCCCACTGTTCCTTGAATTTGCGCACCATCTCGGCTGTCAGATCGAGGGCCGCCGGATGCCGCGACACATGATATGTGGCGGGGAAGAGAAAGCCTTCGAGAGTCTGCGCTTGCGGCGCCAGTTCGCGGATCGGCGCCGTATCGTTCGCGGCTTTCAGAAATTCATCGGCGGCCAGAAACTTGCCCGCTTCCAGTTCGCGTGCGATTTCGAAGATCGTCTGGCCCTCGCGCACGATAAACGTCTTCTCGTAAATCTTCCCGTTGGCGAGAATCCAGAAGACGTCGCGGCTGCTGATGGCGTGATCAAAAAAATATTCACCGGCCTGCAAACCGCGCCGCGGATGCCTCCGGCAATAGAGCTTGAAGGCCAACACGTTGCGCACCACCCCATTCCGCTGGAGCAGCTGCGCAACCGCCCGGCAGGACGCGCCGCGGGGCACGGTTACAAAGACTCCGTCACCTGGAAAATTCTGATAGGGCTGGGTCAGCGAATACCACAGCCACGCCCCCTCGCCGGCCGCGGCCAGAAGTCCGATGACTAAGAGCCTGAGAATAATTTTCATCTCAACGCCTGCCCCCGGCGATTCCGGCCCGTGCGAGGTATTCGCGCAGGATCACGGCCGCGGCCAGCGCATCGACGGAGTCTGTGCTTCCCTTCTTTTTTCGCTTTTTCTCTGTGTCTCTGGGGCTGATTTTCGTTTCTTTCAGGACCTGCTCGGCTTCCCAACTTGTTAGTCTCTCGTCCATCAACTCGACCGGCAGGCCGATTTGCTTGCGAATGCGCGTGGCGAACCGCTCCGCCTCTTCCGCCATTCCACCCTTCGTTCCGTCCATCCGCAGCGGCAGTCCGACGACGATTTGCTTCACGCCGTGTTCTCGGATGATTTCGCGCAGCCGCCGCATGTCCTCATTGCGATTCTTACGCTCGAGCGTTCCCAGCGGCCGCGCGATCCGCGCATCTTCGTCCGCAATCGCCAGCCCCATCCGCACCCGTCCATAATCCACGGCGAGTACAATGCCCTGTGCCGGATCACCGCGTGAAGCCCTCGGCGAGCTGATCGCTACTCCACCCATCTCTTCATTATAGACTCCCCCATCGTTGGCGCTCCCTGGTGTCCTCAAAAGGTTTCGGGGCGCAGTGAACTGCGCCCCGAAACAAAAAATGGCTGTGACTCATTTGCAGTGAGTGATTACCGGTTTCGACTACTGCTTTCTCCCGCGCACCCCGGCTTGCCACGGCTCCCAGTAGCCGAGGAGTTTCATCTGCTGCTCGAGTCCCGTCTCTTTCACTAGCGCATCCAACTCCGCGCGTGATAAACGTTTGCCGAGCGGTTCGGCGCGGTCGGCAATGCCCCAGGCCGTTACCGCAGCCAGCACGGTATTGATCTTCAGCTCGCGGATGTCCACTTTGTCGAAGGTATCCGACGCGGCGTGGTAGTTCACAAGATAGTTGGAAATCTCCTGATTGGCCATGAGCGTCGGCACGCCTTCCAGCAGAAAATCAAAATTGTCCGTGCCAAACGATGCGTCGGGCGTGTGTTGCGTCGCGCCCCAGGCATCGAGCGGCTTCATCACTTCGCGCACGCCCGCTTCGAAGTCGCGCCGCCCTCCGAGCGAATAGCCTGTCACCCGGCCGATGCCCGCATCAAACGTGATCATCGCGCGAATTTTGTCCATCTCCGCGCGATGCGCCTTCACGTACTCAAACGATCCCACCGTGCCTTGCTCTTCTCCGCTGAAGAGGATGAACCGAATCGTCCGCCGCGGAACGAGCTCCGTGGCTTTGATGGCCCGCGCCGCTTCGATCACCAGCGCCGCGTTGCACCCGTTGTCCAGCGCTCCCGTGCCCAGCTCCCACGAATCGAGATGCGCGCCGAGAATCACGGCTTCGTCCGGCTTCTCCCGTCCGCGAATCTCGCCGACCACGTTTTCCTGCTCGACGGGCCCGCCAATTTTGTTGGGCATCGAAAAGCGCACGCGGAGGTTGCGGTTTGCCGCCGCCCGCGCCAGCCGCAGGGCATCCTCCCGCCCGACGACTGCCTGCGGAATCTTGTCCACTTCGCCGTTCAGCGCATTCGTGTGCCGGTAGAGCAGCATTCTCTCCCGCGCGCCGGTCCACAGAATCGCCGCGGCGCCGCCCTTGATGGCCCGCGCGATGATTCCCGGTGGGCGCATATATTCCGTGAACAGATCCGCCCAACTCGAGCCGATGTCGCTGCGCGCGAGCAGAATCGCGCCTTTGATCGAGCCTGCGCGTGCGAATTCTTCTTCAGTGCCGTCGCCGATATACACCACGCTCGCTTCGATGCCGCCCCCCGGCGTTGGGGGGGACCATCCTTCGGAGACCAGATGCACCGGGAACGCCGCCGGCCCCAGCACTTCCAACCGCGTATCTCCTTCGGCCCACTGCACAGGGAGCATGTATTTTTCCGTATGTACGTCCACACCCGCGGCGCGAAACGCGGCCACACCCCACTCGACCGCCTTTTTCATTTGCGGCGAGCCCGTCACGCGGCCGCCCACTTCGTCGGTCAGCCGCCGCAGGTTTCCCTCCAGCGGGGAAGGCCCCATCACCACGGGCAGAAGCTTCGCCGCCGCCTGCTGGCACGACGATGTCTCCGTCGCGGAACACCCGGTTGCGCCCTGTGGCGCTTTCGGCGCCAACGGATCCGGTTTTGCCGCCGGAATTTGGGCGTGCGCTGCCAGCAAGGACGCAAGCAGGCAGGGAAGCAAAGAGGCAAGCAGAATCGTGCGGCGTCGCATCAGAGTGCACCTTTTCGGAAAGATCGCCCGGCGAGTCGCGGAGCATCGTTCGCGAGCGGGCGGATTATAGCGCATCGCTGTTTTTATTTTTTGTTTTCCGGGCCTTTGGTTGGATCGAGGAGACAATCCGCGACCCGGGCAACCTGGGCCATTTCCGCCACGTCGTGAACGCGGACGATGTGCGCCCCGCCGAGGATGCTCGCGGTGAGGGTCGCCGCGGTTCCCCAGATGCGCTCTTCGGGCTTGGCAGGGAGTCCATCTTTGGCAAGCGTCGCGCCGAGAAACGTCTTACGCGAAGCGCCCACGAGGAGCGGGAATCCAAGCCTGGCAAGTTCCGGGAGCCGCGCCAGCAATTCGTAGTTCTGCCGGAAACTTTTCCCGAAGCCGATGCCCGGATCGAGGACGAGCTGCGATTTTGCTATGCCCGCTTTGCGTGCGCGCGCCACGGCGGCGCGCAATCCCGCCGCGACATCCTTCAGCACATCCCGCGCAAAGGGCTTCTTCTGCATCGTGCCGGGCTCGCCTCGCATGTGCATCAGAATAAGCGGCACGTGATGCCGCGCGGCGACTGCCGCGATGCGCGGGTCGTTCTTCAATCCCGAAATGTCGTTGATAAGTTCCGCGCCCGCGGCAATCGCGGCCTCGGCGACGCCGGCCCTCCGCGTGTCGATCGAAACGGGGATCTTCAGCCGCCCGCGCAGGCCTTCGATCACGGGCAGGACGCGCCGCAGCTCTTCCGCCGCCGGCGTGCCGCCGGAACCCGGCCGCGTGGATTCGCCGCCGATATCCAGCAGGTTCGCTCCGGCACGCTCCATCGCGAGCGCATGCTCGATCGCGCGTTCGAGATCGTAGAACTTTCCGCCATCGGAAAAGCTGTCCGGCGTAACGTTCAGCACGCCCATTATCAGCGTGCGCCCGCCGAGAACCAGCGTGCGAGAGGGCAGCTCCAGCTCATAGGTTTTTCGGCGAGTCATTGGTCTCCCGGAAGTTTATCGCAGAGTCGTGGGGCAGGCATTCTTGCCTGTCCCGGAGATGCAAGAGCAAAAGGATTCGCGGGAATGCCTGTCCTGCCTTACGGTGGCATTCAATCCAAATCGAAATCGCGGATGGGTTTCCCGGCGGGCTGATCTTTGGCCTTTTTCATGGCCTCTTCGAATTTCTTGGCGAGAATGTCCTCTTTGTTCGTCTCGACAAACCACGAGTCGCGGAATTTGTCCTCCCGCTGGCGGTTTTGCTCCGCGAGAATCTTCGCGGCGTCGCTCAGGTCCACATCCGGGCCCTTTTTCGGCGGCCCTTCGTGCGAGAGCACGACGCCGAGCTCCGCGTCCACGGTCAGCTTGGCCTGGCAGCACGGGCACGTGACGAGAACGGGTTTGTCCTGCTTCTTCGGCATGGGCGTATCTTACGCCTTTTCGCAAAACAAAAAAGGGCGCAGCCTGCTGCGCCCCTGTCTCAAACCTGCGAACTGTCTCCCGGCCTATCCGTTAACAATCACAAGTCGCCAGTTACGCAGTCAGGCCTTCGCCGGATTTTCTCCGCGGGTGAACCCGGGCGCGGGCCGAAGCTCGGGCCGCACGACCTTGGGGTCGGCGGCGGTCGCCGGCGGCGCCGTGGGAGGAGTCCGCGGCTTTTCCGGCAGCGGCTTGCCTTCCATGATCAACTTCACTTCATTGGCATCCAGCACTTCGCGTTCGAGGAGGGCCTGCGCGATGCGTTCCAGCGTGTCGCGATTGTTCTTGAGAATGTACCGCGCCTTATCGTAGGCCAGGTTCACGATCCGCTTCACTTCCTTGTCAATCTGGATGGCCGTGTCCTCGGAGAAATCGCGGTGCTGGGCAATCTCGCGGCCTAGGAAAATCGCTTCTTCCTTCTTTCCGTAGGCCAGCGGTCCCATCTCGCTCATGCCCCATTCGCAGACCATGTTGCGCGCGATGTCCGTGGCGCGCTCGATGTCGTTTCCAGCGCCGGTCGTGATGTGTCCCAGGAAAATTTCCTCCGCGGAGCGCCCGCCCATCAGAACCGCGAGAACCCCCTCGAGATGTTCCTTCGTGTAGGTGTGTTTGTCGTCGATCGGCAACTGCATCGTCAGCCCGAGCGCCATGCCGCGCGGGATGATCGTCACCTTATGCACCGGATCGGCGCCCGGCGTCATTTCCGCGACGAGCGCGTGACCCGCCTCGTGATACGCCGTATTCTTCTTCTCTTCGTCGGACAGAATCATGCTCTTCCGCTCGACGCCCATCAGGACCTTGTCCTTGGACATCTCGAAGTCGACCATCAGCACGAACTTCCGGCTCTGCCGCGCCGCCCACAACGCCGCTTCGTTCACCAGGTTTGCGAGGTCCGCGCCGGAGAAGCCCGGCGTGCCGCGCGCGATGATGGAGAGATCCACGTCGTCCGAGAGCGGCACTTTGCGCGTGTGCACGCGGAGAATTTCTTCGCGGCCCTTCACGTCGGGCCGCGCCACGACGACACGCCGGTCGAAACGCCCCGGGCGCAGCAGCGCCGGGTCGAGAACATCGGGCCGGTTGGTCGCGGCGATCAGGATAACGCCTTCATTCGATTCGAAGCCGTCCATCTCGACGAGCAGAGCGTTGAGCGTTTGCTCGCGCTCGTCGTGCCCCCCGCCGAGGCCCGCGCCGCGGTGGCGTCCCACCGCATCAATTTCGTCAATGAAGATGATGCAGGGCGCATTCTTCTTGCCCTGTTCGAAGAGGTCGCGGACGCGGCTCGCGCCGACGCCGACGAACATCTCGACAAAATCCGAGCCGGAGATGGAGAAGAAGGGCACGTTTGCTTCGCCTGCAATCGCGCGGGCCAGCAGCGTCTTGCCCGTTCCCGGCGGCCCCACGAGCAACACGCCCTTGGGGATCCGTCCGCCGAGCTTCTGGAATTTCTGCGGGTCCTTTAGGAACTCGATGATTTCCTGCAGCTCTTCCTTGGCTTCGTCCGTCCCCGCCACGTCCTTGAACGTGGCCTTTTTTTGCTGCGCGGAGAGCAGCCGCGCGCGCGACTTGCCGAAGCTGAGCGCCTTATTTCCGCCGGCCTGCATCTGCCGCATCAGGAAAAAGCAGAAACCCACCAAAAGAATCAGCGGCGCGGCGTTCACCAGGATGAGAATCCAGTCCCCGCTGCGCACTTCCTTCACTTTGATCTGAACGGCTTTTTCCCGAAGCGTCTTGGCCAGGTCCGGGGCGGATTCCTTGAAAACGGTGACGCGGAACTTGCGGTTCGCCGGTTTGGCGTATTCTCCCTGAATGTCGTAGCTGTTCGGCTGAAGGTAGAGCGTCACCTCTTTGACATCGCCAGCGTCCACATGGGCCATGAACTCGCTGTAGCTGGGCTCTTCATCGCGCGTTGACGGTCCGTTCGCCGACACCAGCTTCCACAGCATCACGCCCAGGAAGACGATCAAGATCCAGAAGAGAATTGTTTTTGCCGTTGAACTCGAATTCACGTTGTCCTCACGTTTGCGCCGAGCCAGGCAATCACCGAGCCTGCACCGGCGATACATCCGGGGCCGGTTCAGCGGCCCTTACCACTACTACTTCTTCCTCTTGCGGCGGCCACGGCCTCCGGCGGCTGCTCCGCTCCCCGACATCAAATTGCCAAGGTTTCGGCCAAGCCCGTTTGGAGCGGCCAGCCCGTATCCTACCCACATATGATTAGATGCGGTCCGGAAGCCAAAGTAATCAGGCTCGAGAGCCACGCGGCGTCCCGTCGGCTTGTCCAGAAGGACCGCGAGCCGCAGCGACCGCGGCTGGCTCTCGCCGAGGCGCCGGAGCAGAAATTCCTGCGTGACGCCGCTGTCCAGCACCGCATCCACGAGCAAAACGTCCCGGCCCTTCAACTCGGGCCATGGGCTAAAAAACACTTCGCGGCGGGCGCGCCCGCCGTTGTCCACATCGCGCACGCCTTCGGGCAGAAAGTGGCATACGACGGGCCCGTCCAAGTGCCGGATCAAATCCGCGGCGAAGACGAATCCCCGGTCCATGGTAACCACCAGGTCCAGCCGCCGCCCGCGATGATTCTTGTTGATGGCGCGGCCGAGCGCCGCAACTCGCGCGGCAATCCGCCCCGCCGAATACGTCGCCCCCGCTCGGGCGCTCACAGTTGTTCCTCGGCGATCACGATTCCTGTCTGGGTCCTTTCATTCGCCGCAAATTCAGCGGCGACTGGAAAGCCGCGGGCCCACGCGATTGCCCCGCCGCTCGTCAGAACCGGCCATGCCTCGCGTTCCCGCCGGCTGATGCGTCTTTCGAGAAACAAACGCTTCAGCTTGTGGGGCCGCTGATGGCCCATGGGGCGATACGCATCTCCGGGCCGCCAGCTCCGCAGAACAAGGGGAGCCAGAAGCAGGTCGCGGTCCACGACCGCCGCCACATCCTTAGTTTCTCGCCTCTTTGGAGGCCAGTCAATCACCCTGAGGCGGAAGACGCAACCCAACTCGGCCACGGAGACGCTCGCGCCGCGCTCGTCCAGTATCACCGCATGTTCAAACGCGCGACCGGCCGGCTTAATTCCCCCGCGCACAATTCTTGCCGCGGCCCGAGAACGCAGGACGAGTTCATCCAAATCGCGCTCCACTTCCACACCGCCGGGCAACTGCAGCACATTGCCGCTTCGCCCCTCTTGCGCGAGTTCCAGCACCGCTTCGAGGTGCTGCGACGTAATCTGACCGGAGCGCTGCTTCGCGCCCTCGATGAGCCGGAGCAGGAGTCTCGTGCTCAGCGCCCTTTCTCCCATCGCGTCCTTTCTCACCCCTTCTCTCCCCCACGGACATAACAGATCGGCCGTACGGATCCGCACTCCGTCCCCGGCGGGCATGGCCAGAGACGCAGCGCGCTCCGCCGCCAGTGCGTCAAGGAAGGCTTCATCCTCCCGCGCGCGCTCGGCCAGATCCGCAAGGTGCTCGACGACAGCAGGCTGGAATTGTTTTTCCAGCAGCGGCAGCAGCTTTCTCCGGATTCGCGCGCGCAGCCGCGCGACGTCTTTGTTCGTGGCATCCTCGCGCCACGCCTGCTTGCGCGATTTCAGATAGCGGCGCAGGTCCGAGCGCCGAAAATCGAGCAGCGGCCTCACGACGTGGCCCCAGGTAGGATGAATTCCACCCAGTCCGGCCAGCCCCGCGCCGCGCAGAATGTGGGCCAGCACGGTTTCCGCCTGGTCGTCCGCCGTGTGCGCCACGGCGACGCGGTCGAGACGGCCTTCCTTCACGAGCCGCGCGAAAAAATCGTAGCGCAAACGCCGCGCCGTATCCTCCAGGTTGTGACGCGCGCGCTTCGCTTCCGCCGCGACATCCGCGCGATGAACATGGAAGGTAAGCCCCCGCGCCGCCGCCAGCTTCGCGACAAATTTTTCGTCGGCATCCGAGGCCCGCCCGCGCAGCTTGTGGTTGAAGTGGACGACGGAAACAACAATCCCCAGTTTTTCGCGCAGCCCTTCGAGAAGCAGCAGCAGCGCGACGGAATCCGGTCCGCCCGATACCGCCACGCCCACACGGTCTCCCGCATGCGCCATCCCCTGGCGCTGCAAGGACCGCAGCACGCGTTGCGCCAGGTCGTCGCGCTCCGGCCCTGTCCGCTTCGCTGTTGCCTTTGGTTTGCGCATGAATTCCTGCAGGTATCGTAACAATGGCGCTCCGGCAGGTCGAGTGCCGGCCTGCGGCGCGCCGTAGCGGGCAGTTCGGCGGCAGGCCTCCGGAGCTACGGGTGCGCACTGGACAAGGCGAATCGCCGCCGGCTTCGAGAGGCCGAGTCGCAGGAAGAATACAAGCGCCGCGTCAGGCGATGGCCGGGCGTTTCTTGTGCCAGTCGGTCGCCAGTTGAAAAGCGTGGGCGCACTCGATGCACACGTCCTCGCGAAACGCATCGGCCACGAACTGGATGCCCATGGGCAGATTTTTTTCCTTCGTGAATCCACACGGAATGGAAATCGCCGGCAGTCCCGCCACGTTGGACATCCCGATGACGTTCCACTTTTCGCCGCTTCCCGGAGGCGGCGCCGGCCGCTTCTCTTCGGGTTTCTCTTTTCTCTCGGGAGGCGGAGCATCGAAATTACGGTCGAGCCGGGGAGCGGGCGCCGTGCGGCTTGGCGCGACGATGGCATCGAGCTTCTCGAACAGCTTGGCGGCTTCCGCCTGGATCTGCGTGCGGATTCGGAAGCCGTCGAGATAGTCCGCCGCCGGAAGCGAGAGGGTTGCGGTCAGCCCCGCGCGCTGCTGCTCATCAATCAATTCGTTCGCCTTACCGCTCTCGATAAACGGCCGGAAGATACTCGCCGCCTCGGCGGTGTAGAGCGTCACGGCCACGGGCGAGTAGGGGAATTCCGGCAGCTCGAGCGGCTCGAGCTTCGCGCCGAGCGAGCGCAGCACCTCGCACGCGGCATCAAATGACGCGCCAACTTCCGGATCGCTGCGATCCGGAGACGGCGGGCGCACCACGCCGAAGGTCTTCCCGGAGAGCGATTTCGCGCGCTTTTCGTCGTTCGGCGGCCACCACGCAAAGGGCACTTTGCTCGAGGCGGCATCCTGCGGATCTTCTCCGGCGATGGCGTTGAGCACGAGTCCGCAATCAATCGCGCTGCGGCACATCGGCCCGAGCTTGTCCATCGTCCAGGAAAGGGCCATCGCGCCGTGCCGACTCACGCGGCCGTACGTGGGCCGCAGCCCGCTCACGCCAGAGAACGCCGACGGCGTGATGATGGAGCCCAGAGTTTCCGAGCCGATCGCAAAGCCAACCAGCGCGGAAGGAACCGCGGCGCCGGGACCGCTGGAGCTGCCGCCGGCCCAGTGCTCGAGATTGTAGGGGCAGCGCGAGGGCCCCTGCAGCGACGCGTTGCCGTTGTTGTACCCGCCGCCTCCGGCCAGTTCGATCATGGAGAGCTTCGCGACCAGGACCGCGCCCGCCTTCCGCAACTTCTGCACCACCGTCGCGTCGTAGTCGAACACCTGGTCCTTGAACGGCGGCGCGCCCCAGGTCGTGGGAATGCCCCGCGTGGCTAGCAAATCCTTCGCGCCCCACGGAATGCCGTGCAGCGGCCCG
>JBGQHF010000049.1:0-23690 GCA_041497835.1 Terriglobia bacterium | reverse complement strand
CTCCGCTTCGCGCACGCCACAGCAGATTTTCGCGGAGGAAAGCCAGCAGCTCAAGCTGCTCAAAGCGGACGTCGAACGCGCGCAAAAAAT
Source organism: Terriglobia bacterium (assembly GCA_041497835.1). Lineage (GTDB taxonomy): Bacteria > Acidobacteriota > Terriglobia > Acidiferrales > UBA7541 > Acidiferrum. The sequence goes on along the minus strand of JBGQHF010000049.1, from coordinate 23,600 downwards.
CCGCAAGGACATTCCCGCGATCCAGCGGGATTGTGACAGGTTTGAAGGTTCGCTGCCGCCCGCGGCCAGCGGTTATTCCACGCTCGTCGGCGATCTCGAAGGCATCGCCCGGAAAGCGGGCGTGAAAATTGCCGGAGTCAATTTTCACGAAAAGCAGCTTGCGGACAAGCCGTTTGTCCAGGTGATTCTCGACACGACAATCGAGGGCGATTACCCGGGCGTTGTGCGCTTCGTGAATGGTGTGCAGAAAGCGCAAGGCCTGTACATCGTGAACGATCTCACTCTGGGGACGTCCTCGCAAAACGTGGGTGGAACCCTTCGCGTGAATTTGCACTTGCAGACGTATTTCCGGGCGGCGGTGTAGCTGGTCATGAAACGGAAATGGCAGTTCATCCTTCTCGCGGTGCTCTTCGGAATCGCCGCGCTGATCTGGTACGCCAACAGCCGGCCGGCGCAGATCGCGGCAACCGCGAGGCTCAATCTCGCGAAGTACCAGCCGCTGGGCGTCGATAACCAGCAACTGCACTGGCAGAAGCTGGAGTCGGCCCGGAAAACCGAGTACGCGAAAACGGTAAGAAACATTTTCAGCGAAGTTGCCCCTCCGCCGGTGGATGCGCGGATTACGCGGCCGGTGAATCCGGGACCAATCGAGCCGCCCAAGCCGATGGTCTCGCCCCTGCCGGTCAAGTTTTTCGGTTTTGGCTTGGTTCCCATCAATGGGCCGCGCCTGGCATTTTTTACGGACGGGGACGACGTTTTCATCGTGGGAGAAGGCGAAACGCTTCTTGGCCGCTTCCGTGTCCTGCGAATCGGCAATAACAGCCTTGAGTACGAAGAGATTGCCTCGGGACTTCGCGGAACTGTCGTTCTGGAGGAACAGGGGCCGTCGGCATGAGACGCGCGATTCAGAGCCGCCGAAGAATCCACCGGGAGCGCGGCTACGCCCTGTTGATGGTCGTATTCGTCATGACCCTCATGCTCATCGGCGTGTTGATGGCTGCTCCCAACCTCTATACGAGAGTCCAGCGCGAAAAAGAAGAAGAATTGAAATGGCGGGGCCATCAATACGTCCGGGGGATCAAGCTTTTCTACCGCAAGACGGGGCGGTTCCCCTCTTCTCTCGAAGATTTGACGAAGCAAAATTTGGGCGTTCGAGTCATGCGCAAAGCCTACGCAGATCCCATGAACACGAAGGATGGAACCTGGCGCCGGATCTACGTTGGGCCGGGCGGCGCGCTGATCGGAAGCATGAACCCGGACCGGAATCCCGTGCTGTTGCCGGTTGCGGGAGGTACAGCGCCGGGTCTGCCTGGTGCTGCGCCAAATCCCCCCGGCTCTCCTGCTTCCCCCAATCCGCCCGCCCCGAATCCGGACAATGCGGCTCCTGGCGCCCAGATGCCTGCGGCGGGTCTTGGTTTGTCATCAGGCCCGGTCATTGGCGGGAATATCATCGGAGTCGGAAGCAAAATCAATCGGGCTTCGATTAAGGTCTACGAAAACGGCAGGAAGTACATCGAATGGGAGTTCATCTGGGATCCCGCCAAGGATGCCGCGGCGGCAATCGGCCAGCCAGGGAGGCCGGCGGGTGCGCCGATTGGACAGCCGATTGCGGTACCACCGGGGCAGCCGCCACTGCCAAATCCCCCGCCGCCGCAAAACCCGAATCCAAACCAGTTCTAAGAAGAGGCGCGACCCAGGCTTATAGGGGAAGCGAACCCCGCGACGCCGACTTGCCCTTTGGTGGGGTGTGCCCCGGGCCCTGTGGGGCGATCCTCTGCGCTTTTTTGGTGTCGTAGTCGCGCTTGACCCGGCGCACGTACGTCTGGGTCTCGCGGTAGGGAGGCACGCGTCCAAAGCGTTGGACGCGGTCTGGTCCCGCGTTGTACGCCGCCAGTGCTAGAACGAGGTCGTTGCCGTAGCGCTGGAGCAATTCGCGCAAGTAACGCGTCCCGCCGTCGATATTCTCGCGCGGATCGAATATGTTCTTCACGCCGAGACGTTCGGCGGTCTCCGGCAGCAGTTGCATCAGGCCTTTTGCGTTGCGCCTCGATACGGCATGCGGGTTAAAGTTCGATTCGACGGAAATCACGCTGGTGATCAGGTCGGCGTCCACACCGTAGCGCTGCGCCGCTTGCTGGATGAAGTCCCGGTAGGGAACTCCTGCGTTGCCGATTACCGGTGTTGGCGGAAAAACTTCCGTCGGCTCGATGGAGAGAACTTCGCTTGCCGCGATTTCGGCGAAGCCGCCCGCGACCTGAAACCGGTACACTTCTCCGTGCCGCTCGTAGGCGGTCACGGCCAGCCGCTGGCCGCTGCGGAAAACCACCCATTCCGCGTGGAGGGGCGCGGCCGCGACCAGGCAGAACAGGGCGGCGGCAAGACCTTTCAAGCGCATCCCCCAGTCTCCAGAAATGCAAATCGGGAGATCGCAGCCGCAACCCCGCCCTCGTCGTTTGAGAGCGTTTCGTGCCAGCCAAAGATTTTCAGCTCCGGCACGCTGTTTCCCATGACCACGGGGATCCCGGCGAAACGCAGCATCTCGAGGTCGTTGTGATTGTCTCCAATGGCCAGGATTTCGTCGCGGGCGATGCCTTGCAATGCGGCCCATTCCGCCAGCGCGGCTCCTTTCGAACAGACCGGGTTGATGACGTCAATCATCGCGAAATTCTTCTTCTCGTATACGGTGACCGCGAGGGCGAAGTCCTCGACAAAGGGGAGCTGCCGCAGGACGGTCTCGGCTTCTCGCATGGAAGCAACGTTTCCGGTCAGCATGACCTGAATGGGATCTTCCACGAGGCAGCTCTCGAGGGGCACAGCCTGCGCGATGAATTCACGATTCCGGGTGTAGTAGCCGTGGCGATTCGGGTCGTCCCAGTTCATGACTTCAAGGAGGATCTGATTCTCGCGCGGGCGGTCGAAGACGACGGCGGAGCCGGCGCGCCAGGTCTCGGTCGAATGCAGGACGGTGCGTGCGGTTTCCCGGGACAACAGATGCCGCAGGTGCGTCTTCCCGTCCTCTGAACGGATGAGAGCGCCGTTGTTTAGGATCATCGTGAGCGGGCACGCGAGCTTTCGCGCAACCGGCAGCGCAAAGTCGTAGCGCCGGCCCGTCACGAGCGCGACCTCGATCCCGCGGTGCGTGGCTTCCGCGATGGCCGCGCGGTTGGCTTCGGGCAGCCGCCACTGGCTGTCGAGCAGGGTTCCATCTATGTCGAGTGCGATCAGGCGCACGGGCATTCAATTATTGTAGCGTGAATCCGGGGCGAACCCGGGGTTCCTCCGGCGGCACTGTGCGAAACAATAGCGCCGCGCCGCTATGCTAGACTGACCCGCTTGTGACTAGCGCATCCACGCTCATGGACCTCGAATGCTCGAAGTGCGGACAGCGTGCCTCCGCAGCATCCGTCCAGCATCTCTGCCCCTGTGGCAAACCCTTATTTGTGCGGTACGACCTGCGGCGCTCCGCCGCCACGTTGAAGGCGGAAAACCTCGCCTCGCGCCCAAAGACGCTCTGGCGGTACGCCGAAGTCCTGCCCGGATGCCCTCCACTGACGCTCGGCGAGGGCATGACGCCTGTTCTGCCTGCGGAGCGGCTTGGCACTCGGATGGGGCTGAAGCGGTTGTTTGTCAAAGACGAGGCGTTGAATCCGACGGGTACCTTCAAGGCGCGCGGAATGGCCGTTGCGGTGGCCATGGCGAAGCACTTGGGCGCAAGAGTCCTCGCCGCGCCGACCGCTGGAAATGCCGGCGGAGCGTTAGCCGCCTACGCCGCCGCGGCAGGCTTGAAATCCGTGATTGTGATGCCCGCGGATACGCCCCAGGCAAACCAGATGGAATGCCGGGCATTCGGCGCGACCGTGATCCCTTTGCAGGGACTCATCTCGGATTGCGGCCGCTACGTCGCCGAACACAAGCAAACCGAAGGCTGGTACGACGTTTCCACACTGAAAGAGCCCTACCGCGTCGAAGGAAAAAAAACGATGGGCTATGAACTATGGGAACAGTTCGGCGGAAAATTGCCGGACGTGATTCTGTACCCCACAGGTGGCGGAGTCGGCCTGATCGGCATGTGCAAAGCTTTCGATGAAATGCAGGAAATGGGCTGGATCGGCACGGAGCGGCCGCGGATGGTGGCCGTGCAGGCATCGGGATGCGCCCCGATCGTCCGCGCGTGGGAACAGAAACGGGACACCGCCGAGCCGATTCAGAATGCGGCGACCGCGGCTTCGGGGTTGCGGGTTCCGGGCCCCCTGGGCGATTTCCTGATCCTGCGAATGCTCCGCCAGACCAAGGGCACGGCCCTCGCCGTCACCGATGCGGAGATGCTCGCGGCGGGCCGCGAACTTGCCGAGACGCAGGGGCTGTACGCCGCGCCCGAAGGCGCCGCAACGGTCGCTGCCATTCGAAAGCTCGCAGTCTCCGGCTGGGTGAAACCGGACGAATCCATCGTCCTGTTCAACACCGGCACAGGCTACAAGTACGCGGAAACCTGGGCGCAGGCGCTTCGCAGCTAATCCAGAATGGCCACGCGGCGGCTCTACTACGACGATGCGTTTCTTCGCGAATTCACCGCGAACGTACTAAGTTGCGAGCCTTCGCGCTTCGGCGATGCGCCCGCATGGAATGCCCTTTTGGACGAGACGGCCTTCTATCCGACGTCCGGCGGCCAGCCCCAGGATACAGGTTCCCTCGGCGAGGCCCGCGTTCTGGATGTCTCCGAAGCAGGAGAGGAAATCCTCCACACGGTCGATCGGCCCCTCACCACGGGTCGTGTTACGGGACAGATTGACTGGCCCCGGCGCTTCGACCACATGCAACAACACACGGGGCAGCATCTCCTTTCCGCGATCCTCCAGGAGCGCTACGGCCTGCCAACGGTTTCTTTCCACCTTGGCGCGGAAATCAGCACGGTTGACCTGCGCGGGGCCGAGCCGCGGGATGAACTCCTCGCAAGCGCAGAGCGAGCGGCAAACGCCGCCATTTTCGAAGGGCGGCCCGTGCGCGTCCGCTACGGTACGGCGGAAGAACTCGAGCGCATCGGCATTCGCAAGAAGATCGAGCGGAAGGGCGTCCTCCGCGCGCTGGAAATTGAAGGCCTGGACTTGCAGCCCTGCGGCGGCACGCACGTCGCGCACACCGGGCAGATCGGGATGCTGCTCCTGCGGCGGGTCACCAAAATCCGGCAAGATTGGCGTGTAGAATTCCTCTGCGGCGAACGCGCCCGGCGCGCCGCGCGCAGAGATTCACGTCTTCTCCACGAAGCTGCCTCCGTCCTCGGTTGTGGACCGGAAGACCTTGTGGAATCTATCCGGCGCGCTCAACAGGAGCAGGATGCTCACTTTCGCGAGGCGCGCGCCCTCTCGGAAAGGCTCGCCCAAGCAGAGGCGCGCCTCCTCGTGGAAGAGGTTCCTCTTGGTGCGAGCGAAACTAGAATTGTCAGCCGGGTCCTGGCGGACGCCGATGCCGGCTATCTAGGCCTGTTTGGCACCGCGCTCGCGAAGTACGAAAGGACAATCGCTCTGTTGGCTTCGCAGGGATACCTCGTCTTCGCGCAGCACGAATCCGCAGCAAAGGACATGAATCTGCTTCTGGGCGAGACGCTCCAGGCCTTCGGCGGGAAGGGAGGTGGCCAGAGCAACTTCGCCCGCGGCCGCCTCAACGATCCGGCCGGTTCCGAAGCGGCCCTGGCCCACGCGCGAAAATGCCTGTCTTGAACTATTAGAGACATGATTCAGCAAAGAATTGGAAGTCCGGCCCTCTGAGGCGATTCGAGCAACGAATAGATCGGAACCAGCCTTTTCTCAGCCAGGCGATCCGCGAGTTGTTGAGGAATTTGGTGGACGGCATGGGATTCGAACCCACGGCCTGTCCGATTCCGAATCGGACCGCTCTCTCGACGGCTTGGAGGTACGAGGAATTTGGTGGACGGCGGGGGGCTCGAACCCCCGGCCTCCTCGTTGCGAACGAGGCGCTCTCCCAGCTGAGCTAGCCGCCCACAGGCACAAAATTATCGTAGCAAACGAAAGCCGAGCTTGCCAATCCTGCTTGAGCAGGGAATTGTGCGTCAGGGCCGCGGAGAGTATTCCCCATTGCGCTGCGCAATCACCTTCCGGGCGTTTTCATACAGCGCTCGCGCCTGGGGCATGGACTCCACAGCCTTCAGCACCTGCGGGTCGGATTCGAGCTGCACCTTAAAGCTTTCTTGCAGGCCGAACGTTGACAGGAATATTTCCTGCTTGATCTTTCGCTGAATCCACGCGAGATTCTCGGCAATCTCCGGCTCGGTGAAGCGGACATTGTGCTTGTTCAAGTACTTTCGGAACTCCGCCATCACGTCTTGATCCGCTTCGAACTGCTTTGTGATGGCGGGCTTGGTGCCGAGAAAGAAGCGCGTAAAACCGCCGACTCCGGCCTCGTAGGGGAAGAGGACATCGTTGCGGAGGAGCGTTTCCTGGAATTTCGTGAATTTTGGAGTGGCTACGACGATATCCGGCGTGATGCCTCCGCCGCCCGTCACCTGCCGCCCGCTATCCGTCAACTTTACCTCGGTCGGATGCTCAGGTCCCTTGCGGATGTAGTGATACTCGTAAAGCGATACGGATTTGTAGTCGCGCTGAATCAGCCGGCCGCTGGGCGTGTAGTACCGCGCCGTCGTTAATGCCAGGCCGGTGTTCTCGCTCAACGCGGTAACCGTCTGGACCAGACCTTTCCCAAAGCTCGTTTCGCCAACGATCAAGCCCCGGTCGTGATCCTGGACCGCGCCGGAGACGATCTCCGTCGCCGAAGCCGAATTGCCATTAATCAGAATCACCAGGGGAACGGTCACACCCTGGTTGCCGCGGACCGCGAAGTACCGGCGCTCCGGAGCGTTGCGGCCATGGTGCGAGACGATGAGCTGATTCTTCTCCAGGAACATGTCGCCGACGGCCACGGCTTCATTCAGCAGTCCCCCGGGATTGCCGCGCATATCCAGGATGAGCCCGTCCAGATTGCCGGCGTTCAATTGCTTGAGCCCGTCCGCGATCTCCCGGTCCGTCGTTTCATTAAAGCCGGAGAGACGCAGGTAACCGATTCCCGGGCGCAGGAGGAGTACATTGTCCACGGAGTGGCGCGGAATTTCGTCGCGCGTAACGGTGAATACGAATGGATCGGAGTAGCCTTCGCGGTTGACGGTGATCTTGACGACCGTCCCTTTCGGTCCTTTCAGGAGGTCGGCCACTTCGCTCGTCGTGAGGCCTTCCGTGGACTTCTCGTCCACTTTCATGATCACGTCGCCGGGCCGGATGCCTGCGTTGTAGGCGGGTGAGCCGACGTAGGGGGCCATCACCACCGTGTGATTCTCGCGGGGCGCGACGACCATGCCCACGCCGTAATACTTGCCGCGCTGATCTTCGCGAAGCAGCGCAAATTGACGGGAGTCAAAGAAACTCGAATGAGGGTCGAGCATGCGGAGCATGCCGGGGATGGCGCCCTGATAGACGGCCTTGTCCGTGTCCACGGGCTGGGCGTAATTGGACTGCACGACATCGAGGACACGAGTGAAATCCCGGAGGGCCGTCTGGTAATCATCGGCGGAGGACGAGGTCGCCCTCACCGAGGGGCCGTAGATGCCGCCCAGAATGGCCGATAACAGCAGCACCCCCGCAACCAGAAACACGCCTCTGCGCTCATTATTCATGGATTCCTCGTGGTGACCTTCGCCCTCCAGTATAGCACACGGGAAAAGGCTGTTTGACAGCGTTGAAGACCGTTCTCTATGATGCACTTGGCCCTTGCCGAAGCTATGCTGAGCATCCCGCACATGATCGTCATCTTCGTGGTCGTGCTGGTCGTTTTTGGCCCGCAGAAGCTGCCGGAGCTCGCCCGCGGCCTGGGGAAGCTCATGGCTGAGCTCCGAAAAGCCTCCACCGACTTCCGCTCCGCCTTCGAGCAGGAGATGCATGACCTGGATCGCCAGGCACGAGAAGCTGAATGGAAGAAATCGCAGCCGGCGTCCCCGGCCGCCGCTTCGCCGGACGCCACGCCGCCGCCGGACACGGCCGCTGCTGAGGAATCGAGCACGTCTACGGGTCGCGCTCCCGGTCCCGAGACGGTAGCGCGGTCCGCTGAGCTTTCTCAGCCGGTTGCGGAATCGTCGTCCGAAAACGAACTAGTCCACGAAGCCCCCTCCACCGCTCCCTCTGACGACGCGGAATCCACCCATGGCCATCCTTAGCCCCACTGACCCGGGAGCGCGCGCGTCCACGGAAGAAGGCGGCCAAATGACCTTCTTCGAGCACCTCATCGAGCTTCGCAAACGCATCATCAACTCGCTCATTGCCATTGCGATTGGCGCATTTATCGGGGTTTACGTGGCGCAATACGCGATCCAATGGATCACCAAGCCGATGTTCAAGGCGCTGGCGGATGCCCACCTGGAACAGAAAATGGTGTACACCCATCCGGCGGGCTACTTGAATTTGATTATTACGTTCGGGGTCTACCTGGGGATTGTGCTGGCATCGCCGGTGGTGCTTTACCAGATATGGCTCTTCGTGGCGCCGGCGCTCTACAAACACGAGCGGAAGGCGGTCACAGGGTTTCTAAGTTCGACCGTCTTCCTGTTTCTGGCTGGCATCGGCTTCGGGTATTTCATCACCCTGCCGTATATCCTGCGGTTTCTCGTGAGTTTCAAGGGGCCGGTGGTTCCGCTCATCAGCATCAATGAATACTTTGATCTGACGCTGATGGTGTTGCTTGGCCTGGGGATCGTCTTCGAACTACCCATTCTGATTTTCTTCCTGTCGCTTTTCGGCATCGTGACCCCAGGGCTGCTCTGGAGGAATTTCCGCTACGCCATTCTCATCATTAGCATTGTCGCGGCAATCGTTACGCCGACTCCGGACGCCATGACCATGCTCATCTTCATGGCCCCGATGGTGGGTCTGTATTTTGTCGGAATGGGTGTTTCGGCGATTGTCACGCGGCGGCGCGATCGGCGGCTGGCCGGAGCGGAGGCTCGCTGAATGCTTACGCGTGGAACCTGGCGCTGCCAGCTCGCTCTTTGCATCGCGCTCTTCCTCGGCGCGGGTTGCGGGGCGGGCTCGAACGGCAATGGTGCCGGCGTCAAGTCTCCTCCGGCGTCCGCTCCCGCTGCGGCAGCAAGACCGGCGCCGCAGGCGGACGATGCGCCTCCTCCGGAAAAGACGGGCGGATTCGACGGGCGCAGGGCCTTCTCACACGTCGCGCGGCTCGTGCAGATTGGCGCGCGCCAATCCGGCACTCCGGGAATCGAGCGGGCGCAGCAGTACATCCTCGCCGAATTGAAGACCTACGGATGCGCCGTGGAAAGCGACGACTTCCACGCGGACACTCCGGCAGGCTCGCTGGCCATGAAGAACATCCTGGTGAAAATCCCCGGCGAGCGGCAGGACGTGGTTCTCCTGGCCACGCATTACGACACCAAGCGCCTGGATGATTTCGTCGGTGCGGACGACGGTGGATCCTCTACGGGAGTCATGCTCGAGCTCGCCCGCGTCCTGTGTGGCAAGCGCGGCCGGGATTCGGTGTGGATTGCCTTCTTCGACGGCGAGGAGGCCGTCGTTCGGGACTGGAAAGATCCCGACAATCGCTACGGGAGCCGTCAGCTGGCGGCGCGCTTCGCGGCCAGCGGCGACCTGAAACACATCAAGGCGATGTTGCTGGCGGATATCGTCGGCAGCAGGGAACTCCGAATCCGGCGGGAGAGCTCTTCTTCGAAGTGGCTGACCGATCTCATTTGGTCTGTTGCCGGGCGCCTCGGCTATGCGAAGATTTTTGTGGCGGAAGAAACACCTATTGAAGACGACCATCAGCCGTTTCTGAACCGTGGCGTTCCGGCAGTGGATGTGATTGATCTTGAGACCTCTGCTGGGTACTGGCACACGCCGCAGGATACGCTGGATAAGATCAGCGCGCACAGCCTTGCCGTAGTCGGCCACGTCTTTCTGGAAAGCCTGGAATAGATCGCCAAAAAACGACGGTGAGGCGAGTTCACGTCTCGAAGCGGATCTCTTCTCCGCGCGTTACGGCGGAGTGCTTCGAATAATCATCGTCATTGCGGAAGGGAAAGTCGGAGCGATAGTGGCTCCCCCGGCTTTCCTCGCGCGCCAGCGCGGACCGCGTGATCAACTGCGCAAGCGCGTGCAGATTCCGAAGCTCCTGTTCGCCGCGCGAAGCCTTGTCCGCAGCGGGAAGTGGAATTGTCTTTAGTTGCTCAAGCGTTGAAGCAAGCTCCGTCCCGTTTCGCAGAATGCCCACGTTTTTCCACATCAAGTCCCGTATTTTGGCCAGTGCCGCGGAAGGTGGAGACGGGAGAGGTTTCTTTGCTGCCGCCTTCGCTGTGTTCGAGTCAGCCTCACTCGGCTTCGGCGCCGGAGTTCCCGGCAGGGCATCTGCGTTGCGTTTACGAGCTGGCGCATCCTGCATCATGGCTTGGCCGGCCCGGGCGCCGAACACCAGGCCCTCGAGGAGTGAATTGCTGGCGAGTCGATTGGCGCCGTGGACGCCGGTTGCGGCCGTTTCGCCGGCAGCGTAGAGCCCGGGCAGCGATGTCCGGCCCCAAAGGTCGGTCTTCACGCCGCCCATCATGTAATGCGCTGCCGGGCAAACCGGGGCAAGGTCGGTCGCGAGGTCCAGACCGTAGCTGAGGCAGGTGTCGTAGATCCGGGGAAATCGCTTTTTAAGGAACTCTTCGCTCTTCTCTGTCAGGTCCAGGTAGACGTACTCGCTGCTGGTCCGGTGCATTTCCGAAACGATGGCTCGGGCAACCACATCCCGAGGCGCAAGTTCCTGCGCCTCGGCGTAGCGCTTCATGAAGCGATCCAGGTTGATGTTTCGCAGGATGCCGCCTTCACCTCGCAGGGCCTCCGAGAGGAGAAACCGCGGCGCGCCTTTCACGGACAGCGCGGTCGGATGAAACTGAACGAATTCCATGTCGGAAAGGACCGCCCCGGCCTCATACGCGATCGCCATGCCGTCCCCCGTGGCGACGTCAGGATTCGTCGTTTCGCGGTAGATCTGGCCGAGGCCGCCGGTTGCAAGCAGCAGCGCGCCGGAGCGAACCTCATGCAAGCTGCCGTCGTTCTCATCCAGGAAACGCAGACCCGCGACGCGGCCGGCCTCTACAATGAGTTCGGTAGTAAAGGCGTGCGCGCGTAAATGCAGCTTCGTGATCGAGTGAGCCCGGGCGAGGAGCGCGCGGCTGATTTCACGTCCCGTGGAGTCGCCGTGCGCATGCAAAATGCGCGACCTGCTGTGGGCGGCCTCCCGCGTGAACGCAAGTTTGGTCCCGGCGCGGTCAAACTCGGTGCCCCACTCGATAAGCTGTTGAATGTATTTGGGACCTTCTTCCACGAGGAGGCTGACCGCTTCCGCGCGGCAGAGCCCATCCCCGGCCTGGAGCGTGTCTTGTTCGTGAAGGCCGACTTCGTCCTCGTCGCTGAGGGCCACGGCGATCCCGCCCTGTGCCCAGGCCGTGGCGGAATCGCTCAGGCCGGACTTCGCCAGGACCAGCACGGTACCCGCTGCGCTCAATTCGATGGCGGCTCGCAGACCGGCCACTCCGCAGCCGATGACGGCGTAGTCTGCGTGGTGCGTTTTCGGGGAGTGGGCCATGACGTCGTCCGTCTCGGAAGAGTTATCGTAGCACGAAGCTTTTCCCTGGTTCATTCCACACCGCCGCCAACGCCGGGACGCCGAACTCCTGTGTTAGAGTCGGGAAGAACGCTCTATGAGACCCAAGGAAATTCCTGTGCGCGCGGCTCGCCAGTCCTACTCGATTGTGTGTGGTGCTGGCGCGATCGGGCAGGCTCATCGCCGCCTGAATGGCATTGGCTCGTTCGCCGGCTGCTTTCTGATCTCTTCGCCGCGCGTCTGGCGGGCCGTGGGAAAGACAGTGTCCCGCGGCCTGCGGATGAACAAAAACGGCCCCGTGATTCTCATGGATGACCGCGAAACAGCGAAGAAGCTGCGGATGGTGGAAACGGTCTGCCGGGCTCTTACTCGCGCGGGAGCGGATCGGCATTCACTCTTGGTAGCCGTCGGGGGCGGCGTGGTCGGCGATGTGGCGGGCTTTGTCGCCGCCAGCTACCTGCGCGGCGTGGGGTTGGTCCATGTCCCCACAACACTGGTCGCGCAGGTGGACAGCGCGATCGGCGGTAAGACGGGTGTCAACCTCCCGGAAGGAAAGAATCTGGTCGGCTCGTTTTATCCGCCGCGGCTTGTTCTGACGGACCCGCTTCTCCTTCGAACGCTGCCGCCCAGGGAGTATCGCGCGGGCTTGGCCGAGGTCATCAAGTACGGCGTCATCGCGGACAAGGGACTCTTTGTCTATTTGGAGGGCAACTTGGACCGCATTCTCGAGCGTAGCAGGCGCGAGCTCGAGTTTGTGATCGCCCGCTGCGCGGGGATCAAGGCCCGCGTGGTCAGCAGGGATGAGCGCGATGCCGGCGTGCGCGAAATTCTGAACTATGGTCATACGTTTGGCCACGCCCTCGAATCCATCACGGGATATGGACGGTTTCGGCATGGGGAAGCCGTCGCGTGGGGCATGATGGCCGCGGCTCTTCTGGGGCATGAAGCAGGGATCACTTCCGCGAATGACGCCGCGCGGATTATTGCGCTGGTGCGAAGAATTGGCCCGCTTCCACGGTGGCCGCGCGTGACTCCTCGGAAACTTCTCCATGCCATGCGCGCCGACAAGAAATCACGAGCCGGGCAACTGCGATTTGTCCTGAGTCCTTCGTTGGGCAGGGCCCGCACCTTCGATGGGATTCCCCTGCCGCTGGTGGAGCGTGTTCTGCACTATGCTCCTCATTTGATGGAATCTCCCGCACGTGGCCATGTCTGAGTCGCTCTCCAGCCCCAAGGGGACGCAGCCGCCCGGGGCGCGCACACAGGAAGAGGCTTCCCGGCAGGTCCGGGAAATGTTTGGCCGCATCGCCCCGCGCTATGACCTGCTCAATCACGTCCTTTCGATGCAGCTCGATCGCGTGTGGCGTTGGCGTGTGACGCGCCGCGTGCGCGGGATTCTGGAACGTCCGGAGGCCGTGGTGCTCGATCTTTGCTGCGGCACGGGCGACCTGACGCTGGCCCTCGCCAGGGCGGGGAAGGCGCGTGTGCTCGGCGCTGACTTCGCCCACAGCATGCTCGTGCGCGCGCGGGACAAATCTCCCGGTGGCGTGTTCGCCCTTGTGGAAGCGGACGCTCTGCGCATGCCTTTTGCGGATGCGTCTTTCGATCTGGTCACGTCCGCATTTGGATTTCGAAACCTCGCCAACTACGAAGGCGGCCTGTGCGAAATCCTCCGCGTCTTGAAGCCCGGCGGGACTCTGGCAATCCTCGAATTTGCGGAGCCAGGGCGCGGTTTTTGTGGTGACCTGTACCGGTGGTATTTTCGGTCCGTCCTCCCGAAAATCGGCGGAATGATTTCTGGAGACAGTACCGCTTACTCCTATCTTCCCGCATCGGTGGCGAAGTTTTTCCAGCCGGAGGAGCTTGCTGCCGTCATGAGCAGGGCGGGCTTTTCTTCGGCGCGTTTCGAAGTCTGGACGGGGGGAACGGTCGCCCTGCACATGGGAACGCGCGCGGCCCGAACACCCCGGGCGTAAGCTACTCTTCGAGTCCCGCTTTTCTAAGTTTGGCGAGAAGTGTTTTCGCCGAGACCCCGAGCTTTTCGGAGGCGCGGGTTTTGTTCCATTGGCACTCGCGCAGCATACTTTCCAGCAGGATGCGTTCGACATGAGAGACCGCGCGCTCGCTTACCTCTTCGAGCGTGCCGCTCCAATCGAACTCTGCAGGCAGCATGCCGGCCGGCGCGCTTCCTGCATCCGGCCGCGGCTCCGGGAGCTGCAGCGCCGTTGCGTCGATCACCAGCCCGTCGGCCAGAATCACGGCGCGCTCGATCGTGTTTTGCAGCTCACGGACATTGCCGGGCCAGGGATAGCGGAGAAGCCGTTCGCACGCTTCCGGTGCGAGCTTCAGATTTGCCTTCGCGAATTCCCGCCGGAAACTTTGGAGGAAATGCTCGGCGAGCAAAAGAACGTCGTCGCCGCGTTCGCGCAAAGGCGGAATCGTCAGGGGCACCGCGGAGATTCGAAAATAGAGGTCTTCCCGGAACTTTTTCTCTTCTGCCGCTTGGCGCAGATTGCGGTTTGTGGCCACAACAATGCGCACGTCAACTTCAATGGACTGTGTCCCCCCGACGCGCTCAAAGCGCTTTTCTTCCAGAACCCGCAATAACTTGGGCTGGACGGCTTGCGGAAGCTCGCCGATTTCGTCCAGAAAAAGAGTGCCACGGTGTGCCAGCTCGAGCTTCCCGACCTTTCGGGCGCCGGCCCCGGTGAATGCCCCGCGCTCGTGACCGAACAGCTCGTTCTCTACCAGGCCTTCGGGAATCGCCGCGCAGTTCAGCGTGACGATGGGCTGCTCACGCCTCGGCGAAAGATGATGGATGGCCCGGGCGAACAGCTCTTTACCCGTGCCGCTTTCTCCGAGGAGCAGTACGGTCGCATCCGTCGCGGCCACTTTTTGAATCTGCTGGCTGACTTCGCGAATGGATGCATGCTCGCCGACGATTCGCGGAAACCCATACCGGGAAGCGAATTCTTCCCGGAGGAGCAGATTTTCACGCAAAAGCTCCTGTTGCCGGGTGGCCCGTTGAACCAAGAGTCGCAGGTGGTCCAGGTCCACCGGCTTCTGGAGGAAGTCAAAGGCGCCTTCCTTCATCGCGGCGACGGCTTCTTCCACGGACCCGTAGGCCGTCAGCAACACAACGGGGATCGTCGCGTCCGCCTGCTTTGTCTCGCGCAGGACATCCAGCCCGGAGGCTCCCGGCAGTTTTAGGTCGGTCAAGACGAGCATGAAGCGGCGGCTGCGCACCTTTTGGATCGCCGTGGTTCCATCGGCCGCTTCTTCGACGGAGTACCCCTCGCGTTCCAGGGCTCTGCGCAGCATGGCGCGGAGCTCGCTCTTGTCTTCAACGAGGAGCAGCGGTTCCATCTCCTTCGTTTCTACCACGAAAGTCTGCGGTCACGGCGTTGACACAATGCGCGTGTGTGGTGATAACAAGCGTCAGCTTGAACAACGGGGATGGGTTAATCGCTACCGGGCCCAGCCGGGATCACCGCCGGCCCTGCGGAGATCGGACTCCAGGTCATCAATGCTTCTTTTCAAACCTTCAATGTCCTTCTTCTTGGCTTCTATCTTTTCGTTCTTCTCGTTGATGTCCTTGCGATCATACTGCTCGCGCATGGCCTTGGTGGGGTCTGAGTAGTACTGAACGCCAACCTTTTGGGCCTCGCGCTGGAGAATGTCCAGCTCCTTCTCGGCGCGCGCGAGGTTCTCGTGGGCTTCCCTAAACTTCCTACGCCAGTATGCTTCACCCTGGACAGGAGCTTTCGTAGCGGCCTTGTCTGTGGATTCGCCTGCCTGCCCGGGGGCCTTCTCAGCTGTTTGTCCCTCTTTCTGTTCCACGGACGCGACCGCCGCTGCGGGCGGGCTGGGCTGCGCCTTCCGCTGAAGTTCATCATCCGTGATTACCTTGGCGGGCTTGGTGGGAGTCTGCTTCTTTGCGCGAGCCTTGCGCGCTGCTTCCGCTACAGATTCCTGGGATTGCTGGCCCTGGGCCAAGACCGGCCCGCAGCATAAACCCGCCGCGGACAAAAGCGTCACCGCGCTGAGACACGTTAGGATTCGCATAAACACCTCTCTCCGGAGCAAGCCACGCGCGCCCCCGGTACTCCCTTAGATGCGGCCTTGACTTGATTCTATCGCTTCGGGGACCGCCCGGAAAGCGGGTAGCGTAACAATAAACTCGGCGCCACCCTCTCGGCGATTTCGCGCTTCCACGGTCCCGCCATGCTGGACGATGATTTTCTGGACAACGGCCAAGCCGAGTCCGCTTCCGCCGGGCTTCGTCGTAGAGAACGGCCGGAAAAGCTTCCTCATAGCCGCGGGAGCGATTCCGGGCCCGTTGTCCAGGACGCTGATTTGTTGCACCTCTGAATCTCCAATCAGGGCGGTACTTCCGTGGATCATAACGCGTCCGCCGTCTGGTGCATCGACGGCAGACTCCGCGGCGTTTCGCGCCAGGTTCAGGAACGCCTGCCGGAGGAAGCCTTCTTCTCCCGCAACGTGGCCGAAGCGCCCCTGTGCCGTAATCTTTACAGTGGGTATCGCTTCCTGAAGCTCGGCAACGACCCGCTCCACGACCGGCTGGAGCAACACCTGCTCGTGGGAGATTTCGAGCGGGCGGGCGTACTTCAGGAACTCCGCGACGACCTGCGTGATGTTCCGGGTCTGTTCCAGGATCAGGTCGGCGTACTCGGCGGTTTCTCCCTTAGAGTTCTCGGAGCGGATCATCTGCGCGTAGCCCGAAATTGTCGCCAGTGCGTTCTTGAATTCGTGCGCGATTCCTGCGGATAGCTCGCCGAGTGCCGCGAGGTTCTCCTTGAGCTGGACCTGCTGCTGGAGGGAGGCGAGTTCCGTAAGATCGCTCATCAAGCAGAGCGCCCCCGCAATCTTGTCGCTCCCCTCGCGGACGGGCCAGATGGTTACTCCCAGCAAGAGTGTTTCGCCGGGAGGGGAGGTGTGTTCGACTTGTTCGCGGCGAAAAATCGTCCCGTTCCGGAGGCACTCGCCCAGAAGGCCGGCCAGCCTGGAGTTTTCTCCCAATGCTTCGCTGCAGCGCCGGAACGCCAGTCCGCGCATGCCCAGAACTTGCTCCGCGGCGGGATTCGAGCTCGAAATGATCCCTGATGCGTTCACCAGCAAGAGCCCGGCCGGCATGTTGCGCGTAACTTCCTCGCTCACTTTTTCCGTTTGCTCGGCGCGCTCCTTCTCCATGTGATGGAGCCGCTCCAGCTCTTTCTCTTGCTCCCGCAGCTTCTGGATGACCCCCTGCATCGAGGCCGCGAGAAAGGCGGCGGAATTTTCCGAGCTCGCTGCGGACGGGAGGGGTACAGCCTGCGATTCCCTCCCGTACCGGAAGAGATAACGGATGAGATGGGTTAGAAGCCAGACGGCCGCCAGAAGGCCGACAATAATCACGAAGGCCGTGAGCCAAATGTGCCCAGGTGCTTCGGTCTGTACTTGCGTCACTAGAGACAAGAGCATGGCTGTTCCGGTACGGCTCACTTCAATGCGATCCGGCAACGGATGCGGGGTAGAGAGCCTGCAAGACAAATACCACCGCCATGGCGGCAATTCCCAGGAATGTTCCTAGAGGAAGCTGATACTGGCTTGCGAGTGCCCATCGCAGCGGGGAGAGTTCGCCGAGTCCACGGCGGCTGGCACGCGCGGCGACATCACGCTTCCACCCCGTAGCATACAGCGTGAGTATGATTCCCAGGCCGATCACGCTTCCGAGAAGCGTACCGAGGAGAACGGTAAGGAAAGTTCCGCGCAGTCCCAGGAAGCTCCCGACCATGGCCATCATTTTTACGTCGCCGAGCCCCATTCCTTCGCGGCCGCGCCACATGCGATAGGCCCAGCCCGCGCCCAAGAGAAGGAGACTGCCGAAGGCCGCTCCCAGGATGGCGTCAACAATACCGACAATCATGCTCCCAGGCGTCCGCCGGCTGATTTGTCCCAACAACCACAGCGCAGCGCCGTCCTGCGGAGGCACGACTGCGCTGAACACCAGCCCCATGCCGAACCCCGGCCACGTGACGGCATCGGGGAGGAGTCGTGTTCGCAGGTCGGTCACCGTCAGAACGATCAGCAGGCAGGCAAAGAAGAGCCATTTGAAAGTGCCAATCGTCGTGCCGAACGTCACATAGCAACCCGCGAACGCGAAGCCCGTGAGCAGTTCGACGGCCGGATACATCGGCGAGATGGCCTGGCCGCATCTCCGGCACTTGCCGCGAAGAAGGAGCCAGCTCACGACGGGGATGTTGTCATACGGCCGGATGGGTGATTCGCAACGGGGGCAGCGCGAGCCGGGCGAAACGATGGAGAGATCCTCCGGAATGCGCAGGATGCACACATTCAGGAAGCTGCCGACAAGCAAGCCGATGAAAAAGAAGAGCGCAATGACCACAAATTGACTCTGCCATACTCGCGCGGGCGCCTCAAGAAAGGGCCCGGAGCGCGTGTCGCATGGCTAACGCGTTCGCTGCCCTTGGAAGCCACAAGCCCATCCCATGTGCGCAAATCCGCGTTGCGGTGTATCCTATGTGTTCAAGGAATTGAACACGCGCGAAGCGCGGGCGATCCGATTCCACGATTCAAACCGAGGGGGCACCAGCCAGAGATGGACGACAGCGCTATTTCCAATCTCCCGCAGATGGACGACGTTGAAATCCGAGAGTGGCTCGAGTCGCTCGACTCTGTCCTGAACTCGAGCGGCCCCGAACTCGCCCGGCACATCCTCGAGCGCCTTCAGACGCACGCTCATCTCGCCGGCGTCGATCTCCCCTTCACCGCCAGGACCGCCTACGCCAACACCATCCCTCTTCGCCAGCAGCCCCTCTTTCCCGGCGATCAGGAAATCGAGCGCCGCATCAAGAGCCTCATCCGCTGGAACGCCCTGGCGATGGTCGTGCGCGCCAACCGCGTCGAGCACAATATCGGCGGCCACATCTCCACCTACGCCTCGGCGGCGACGCTTTATGAAGTCGGCTTCAATCACTTTTTCCGCGCCCGCAGCGAAGAGTTCGAAGGCGACACCATCTTTTTCCAGGGGCACGCCGCGCCGGGCATTTACGCGCGAGCGTTCCTCGAAGGCCGCATCTCCGTCCAGCAGCTCGAGAATTTCCGCCGCGAGCTCAAACCTGGCGGGGGTCTCTCGTCGTATCCGCATCCCTGGCTCATGCCGGACTTCTGGGAATTTCCCACGGTTTCCATGGGCCTGAGCCCGATCATGGGAATCTACCAGGCGCGCTTCAATCGCTACCTCGAGGACCGCGGCCTGAAGCCGGTAACCGACGCGAAAGTCTGGGTCTTCGTCGGCGACGGCGAGACGGACGAGCCCGAAGCCCTCGGCGCCATCACCCTGGCCGCCCGCGAAAAGCTCGACAACCTCATCTTCGTCGTGAACTGCAACCTCCAGCGCCTCGACGGTCCCGTCCGCGGCAACGGCCAGATCATTCAGGAGCTGGAAGCCGCCTTCCGCGGCGCTGGCTGGAACGTCATCAAAGTTCTCTGGGGCAGCGACTGGGATCCCCTCCACGAGCTCGATACCGAAGGCGTGCTCGTCCAGCGCATGGGCGAGACGCGGGATGGCGAGTATCAGAAGATCGCCATCGCGTCGGGCGCCTACATCCGCCAGACTTTCTTCGGCAGTGATCCCCGCCTGACAAAACTCGTTGAGTCCCTCTCCGACGAGGCTATCCAAAAGCTCCGCCTCGGTGGCCACGATCCCCGCAAGGTCTACGCCGCGTACAAAGCCGCCGTGGATCATCGTGGCACGCCGACCGTCATTCTGGCGCGAACCATCAAGGGCTATGGCCTCGGCGAGAGCGGCGAAGGCAGAAACATTACCCACCAGCAGAAGAAGCTCAACGAAGACGAGCTGCGCGAGTTTCGCTCCCGCTTCGGCATCCCGCTCGGCGACGACGACGTGGCCGAGGCGCCGTTCTACCGTCCGCCCGACGACAGCGCCGAAATTCAGTATCTTCGCGCACGGCGGCAGGCGCTCGGCGGGTATCTGCCGAAACGCTCCGTGCGCGCCCGGCCGTTGGTGGCCCAGCAAGAGAATTTGTGGCAAGAATTCCACGAGGGCAGCGAAGGCCGCGAAGTTTCCACCACGATGGCCTTCGTCAGCATGCTGCGGAAGTTGCTGCGCGATCCGGAGATCGGCAAACTCGTCGTGCCCATCGTTCCCGACGAAGCGCGCACCTTCGGCATGGAATCGCTCTTCCGCCTGGTCGGTATCTACTCGAGCGTCGGACAGCTTTACGAGCCCGTGGACGTCCACACCCTGCTTTTTTACAAAGAGGCCAAGGACGGGCAGATTCTCGAAGAGGGGATTACGGAAGCCGGCTCGATGTCGTCCTTCATGGCTGCCGGCACGGCCTACGCGACGCACGGCATCAATACCATCCCGTTCTTCATTTTCTATTCGATGTTCGGGCTGCAGCGCATCAACGACCTCATCTGGGCCGCGGCCGATATGCGCGCGCGGGGGTTTCTCCTCGGCGGCACATCCGGACGAACCACCCTTGCGGGCGAGGGACTCCAGCACCAGGACGGCAACAGCCACGTGCTGGCGCTTCCCGTTCCCACGCTGCGCGCCTACGATCCCGCTTTTGCCTACGAGCTCGCGGTCATCATCGAAGACGGCATCCGCCGCATGTACAAGGATGGCGAGAACATCTTCTATTACATCACGGTGATGAACGAGCCCTACGCCATGCCCGCAATGCCGGGCAACGTGCGCGAAGGCATTTTGAAAGGGATGTATCGCTTCCGTCCTGCGGAGAACAAGAAGGCCAAGCTCCGCGCCCAGCTCTTCGGCAGCGGGGCCATCTTGAACGAAGCGTTACGCGCGCAGGGGATCCTCGCCGAGAAGTTCGGCGTCGCCGCCGATGTCTGGAGCGTGACGAGCTACAAGTCTCTCTATACCGATGGCCTCGAGACCGAGCGCTGGAACATGCTCCACCCGGGCGAGAAACCCCGCGTGCCCTACGTGACGCAGTGCCTTGCCGATTCGCCCGGAGTCCTCGTCGCCGCCACCGACTATCTGAAGGCTCTGCCGAATCTGGTGAGCAAATGGATGCCGCGGCGCCTCGCCGCGCTCGGTACCGATGGCTTCGGCCGCAGCGAGAGCCGCGCCTCGCTTCGCGACTTCTTCGAGGTGGATGCGAAGTTCATCGCTTTCGCCACATTGACTGAACTTCATCGCGAGGGTCACATCGAGCGCTCCGTCGTCGACAAAGCCGTCAAAGACCTCGGCATCAACCTCGGCAAACCCGACCCGCTCACTTCCTGAGCCTGTAGCCGTGGCCTTTAGACCGCGGGATTTCCTGCGGCGAGCGCCTCCGCTGGCTTGATCCGCCCCGTCGCCAGGTTTGCCACGATCGCCTTGTTCGCGTCCAGGAAATCGTAATTTCCCAGTTCTTTCGGCAACGCCCATGCGATTTGTTCAAAAGTGCGCGGCGTGATTTCCCCCTCCGCAATCTTCGCGGCATAGAAGCGAATCTCGAGCGGTTCCGATCCCCCTGCGTAGTCGTGCTGAACGCGCCCGATCTCCCGGCACTTCTGCAGCGTCGCGCCCAGTTCCTCGCGCAATTCGCGCGCCAGCGCCGTTTCCGGCTCTTCGCCCGGCTGGATTTTTCCACCCGGAAATTCCCACTTGAGCGGGGACGTATCCGTCCTCCGGCGTTGTCCGATCAGCAGCCGCCGGTCATCCCGCTGAATCACCGCCGCCACCACGAGAATCATGCGCCTGCTCTTTTCGCGCGATGCCAGTGTAAAACCCGGTAGATTTCCCGAGCGCCCTCGACCAGTGGCGGCCCCGGCGTGTTGAGTAGCTCATCTCGCACCACGTACACCCGCCGCTCCCGAATCGCCGGCAAATCCTTCCATGCCGCTACTCGATATGCTTTTTCCGCTTTGGCTCTATCGCCCGTAGCCGCCCACGCCAGGACGATCACATCCGGCCGCGACTCGGCTACCTGTTCATCCGTCACGGTCCGCCCCGGCGGCACAACCATCTCCCCGCCCGCAATTTTCACCAACTCCGCCACCCAGGGTGGGGAACTAATTCGCGGGTTCGGCCACGCCTCGCAATAAACCCGCGGCCGCCCCGCGCCGCGTTTCACCTTCTTCGCAATCGCCGCAAACTCGCGCTGCATCCAGCGCACCACATTCTCCGCCTCCGCCGCCCGGTCCACCAACCGCCCCAGCATGCGCACGTCCTCCTCCACGTCCGCCAACGTCCGCGGATTCATCGCCAGAAACGTCAGCGGATGCTCCAGCAGCTTTGCCAGGGTTTCCGGCTTATACGGTACGGACCCGATTACCAGTGTCGGCTCCAGTGCGACAATCTCTGCCGGATCTCCCGACCAGCAATCGCCCACCCGCGGCAGATTTTTCACTGGCGCCACGTCCGCGCACCACTTCGTCACGCCCACGAGCGTCTTCTTCGCCCCAATGGCGCACAGAATCGACGTTGCGCTCGGCGCCAGCGAAACGATTCGCTCGGCTCGCTTTCCCTTTTTCATGATCGCTTCCCGGGCCCATAGTAGACTGCTCCCCGTGATCGGGCAATCCGCACGCGAGCTTGCGCGAATTGACTCCGCACATCGGCTGTCATGGACTCTCTTGGTTTCTCTCAATTTGTATGAGGAGGTTTCATCGTGATGCGCAATACTTTTCTAGTCGCCGCAATTTCGGGATTGGCTGCTGTTGCCGCCGCGCCGGGCAGCGCACAGCAGGCCCCGCCTTCTCCAAAAACCATCCGCTATGAGGCCTCTCTCGACAACGTCAAATACGTCTACGGCCTGGCCGCGCCCGTCGCCCGCGTCCGCCCCGGCGACACCATTGACGCGACCACGCTCGACGCCTTCGGCAACGCCATCCAGAAGCCCGGCGATTCAATGGCGCTCGTGAAGGGAGACAATCCGCTCACCGGGCCGTTTTTCATCGAAGGCGCAGAGCCCGGCGACACACTCGTCGTTCGAATTCTGGAGATCCAGCTCACCAGCCGTCAGGGAGTCGGCGCTTTCGCTCCCGGTTTTGGCGCGCTCAACGCTACCAACTACACGCCGATGCTTCAGTCGCCCCTTCCGGATCGCATCTGGTTTTATCCCCTCGACCCAGCCACCAACACCGCCACCTTTCAGGCGCTCGATTCCGGCTACAAAGTAAAAATCCCGCTCCATCCATTCCTCGGTTGCATCGGGGTCGCGCCCGCCGGCGGCGAAGCACGCAGCTCCGTTGTTCCGGCCGAGTTCGGCGGCAACATGGATGCCCCGGAAGCTTCAGCGGGCAACACTCTCTACTTGCCCGTGAATGCTCCCGGCGCGCTGCTTTATTTCGGCGACGGTCACGCCGCCCAGGGTGACGGCGAGGTCGCGGGCACGGCGATTGAGGTTCCGTTGCGAGTTCGCTTGCGGGTGGAGGTTCAGAAAGGAAAGAAAATCGCCTGGCCCCGCTTTGAAAACGAGCACGAGATCATGGCCGCGGGCATTTACCGGCCGCTCGACGACGCCCTCCGCATCGCCTTCACCGAGCTCGTCGGCTGGATTCACGCCGACTATGGCATTTCCGAGCTGGACGCCTACGAGCTGCTTTCGAAGGTGGCGAAGATCCACCTCACCGAAATGGTGGACCCGAACTACGTCATCATCGCCTCCATCGACAAGAAATTCCTCCCGCCCAAAAAGCAGTAGGCGGCCTCTCTCGCATTGTGCAGCGCGAAGACTTTAGTCCCCGCGACTTTTTGGCGCCGTGCAGCGCCGGCGCGTGAGCCCGGCGAATTATCGCGGGCGACAGCACCGATTGCAGTTTCTCCACCGCGTTGCCATACTTCCCGCGATGTTCAGCGACGCCGTTCTCGACCACTTCCGCAATCCCCGCAACGCGGGCGAACTTTCCAACGCCACCGCCGTCGTCGAGGTCACCAATCCCGTCTGTGG
>JBGQHF010000048.1:0-23909 GCA_041497835.1 Terriglobia bacterium | reverse complement strand
GCAATCGCTCGGCCCCAAGAAAGTCGCGCTTCTCTGGAAGACCTTCCACGCGGCAACCGTCGCCGACATCGAAAAAATCGCTCGCGAAGGCAAACTCCGCGACCTTCCCGGCTTCGGCGAGAAGAGCGAACAGAACATCCTGAAGGCCGTCGAGGTCTTCAAGAAATCGTCAGGCCGCTTTCACATTCACGTTGCCGAGGCCGCCGCCCTCCAATTGATCGCGCACATCCAAAAGGCCGCGAAGGCCGTCGAATCCATTACACCGGCCGGATCGCTCCGCCGCGGCAAAGAAACGGTCGGCGACCTCGACCTCCTCGTCACGCTCGCCGAGGGCCGCACCTCGAAAAAGCACGTCGAAGCGCTCACCGCGCACATACTGAAATTCCCCGGAATTGACCAGACGCTCGCCCACGGCGAAAACAAGGTCAGCTTCACCCTCGAAAACGCCATGCAGGTGGATGTTCGCCTTCTCGAAAAAGAAAACTTCGGCGCCGCTCTGCTCTACTTCACCGGCTCGAAGGAGCACAACGTGGCCCTTCGCGGCCGCGCCAACGACATGGGTTACACCCTCAACGAATATGCCCTGGCCACGCTCAAAGCCGAAAAGCGCGTCGCCGGCCGCACCGAAGAAGAGATTTATGCCAAGCTGAAGCTCGACTTCATCCCGCCCGAACTCCGCGAAAACACCGGCGAGATTGCCGCCGCGGAGAAGCACCATCTGCCGAAGCTCCTCCGCCTCGAAGACATCCAGGGCGACCTGCAGATGCACACCACCGCCAGCGACGGAAAAAACTCCATCGAGGAAATGGCCGAAGCCGCCCGCCGGCTCGGACACGCCTACGTCGCCATCACCGACCACAGCAAAGCTGTAACCGTAGCCAACGGCCTGGACGAAAAGCGCATGGCCGCCCACATCAAAAAGATCGTCGCCGCCGACGAGAAGGGCCTCGGCATCCGCGTCTTTGCCGGCGCCGAAGTGGACATCCTCAAAAACGGCTCACTCGACTACAGCGGCGAACTCCTCGCCCAGCTCGATGTCGTCGTCTGCTCCGTGCACTCCTACATGAACCTCGACCGCGCCGCCATGACCGAGCGCATGCTCGCGGCCATCGAAAATCCCTACACCCAGATCATCGCCCATCCCACCGGCCGGCTCCTCCTCCGCCGCGACCCCTTCGACTACGACATGGAGAAAATCCTCGACGCCTGCGCCAAGTACGGCGTCGCCATGGAGTGCAATTCCTACCCCGACCGCCTGGACCTCAAGGACGTCCACCTTCGCATGTGCAAGGAGCGCGGCGTAAGGGTCGTCATCTCCACCGACGCCCACACCACGCTGAACCTCCCCTTTATCCGCTATGGCGTCACCATGGCCCGCCGCGGCTGGCTCGAAAAGGCCGATGTCCTCAATACGCTCCCCTCTGAGAAGTTTCTCGCCGCTCTGCGCCCCAAACCCGCGGCGAAGTCCCACAAGCGCGCCGCCGCCAAGGGACGCCCCTGATCTCTGCCGCTCCTTAGCCAGCTGCCGTCACTTACCCCTCTCAATAATATCCTTGACAGAAACATACCCCAAGCGTAGAAAAGGCCCACCCTGCTCCCCGGAGGCTTCCATGTCCCCTTACCGCTTTAAGCCAGTCTCTTTACTCTCGTTCCTTACGCTCCTTCTCTCTACCATTCTTGTCTCGTCTGCTTTCGCCCAGACATCCTCAAATCCACCTCAAGGGATGGGGTCTTTCGACAGCTTCCAGGGCGGGGAACTGGACCACATCAATTTGGGAACGGGCAACCTGTACTTCCGCGCGCCGTTGATCGACTTTCCGCAACGAGGTGACGCTCTGAAACTGAGCTTTAGCCTACAGAGTAACAACAAGAGCTTTAGCATCCTCAGTGGAAGCTGGAAGCCTTCGGGCGGATACATTTCAGGCTCACTTCCCACCGTCGCTGTAGTCGATGATCAGGCGCCGGGGCTCATCCTTCAATCGGGCGGAAGATGCGGCGAGCACTTTTGGACGTATACTGTAATAAGCCCCGACAGTAATGCACACTACCTTGGCACGGTCTACGGGACGGGAACTTCCGCACCTCTTTGCTACCAACTCCCTTACAAGAGGATAAGCACAAAAGACGGTTCTGGCTATGCACTCTATACCAGTAGTGGAGGCGGCATACCCGGTGTGAATCAGGTTATCGACCGCCACGGGGTGCGGGGCGGAACCACTCGTGAAGATGCGAATGGCAACAAGATCTCGTTCTCGAACTCCAACTATGTCGACTCTCTAGGGAGGGTCATCCCTTTTCCCAATTTCTCGACTGGTAACACACTGGACTTCACTGGCTGTTCTGGACCGATGCCCATCGCCTACGTAGTAATGTGGACGCTGCCCGCTCCCGGCGGCGGCTCAGCCTTATACAAGCTCTGTTATGTGAACATCGCTGTTCGTACAAATTTTCAATGGCCCGGCATAAATGAGTACGCAGCCACGGCAAGTTTCCTTCAAAGCGTCGTACTCCCCAACAACACGACATGGACCTTTGAATATGACAGTCGAAGTCTCGGAGATCCCTTAACAATAAACTACGGCGATTTAACCAAGATAACTTTCCCGACGGGAGCAACCACATCCTACGCGTATGTGAATCTTATATTCCCTGCCTGCCAGGGGGTTGGCATTGGTTGTTCGCAGCCTGTTAGCAGGGTCGTTTCGAGTAGAACCGTGAATGCAAATGATGGACTCGGGTTCCAAACATGGAACTACCAGTGGACCGCCAATACATCATCGAGTCCCTGGCTTGTGACCTGCACCCTTACTGATCCTCTAGGCAACGCCACCGTAGTGAACAGCAACCAACCTTTCCAACGTTGGAACGAAATAAGGCGCGACGCGTACATGGGTTCGCCAGTAACCGGGACCCTCTTGCTGTCCGTAACTACGGACTGGTCGACGAGGGATTTTCCCATACGTACGACCCTCGTTTGGCCAAACGGGAAAACCAAGAAAATCGAAAGAGACTTCGATACTAGCGACATTGGTTTGGTCCTCGCCCTGCGGGAGTATGATTACGGCATCGGTGCCCCCGGGCCTTTGTTGAGGCAGGCCCAAAACACATATCTGCCTTTAGGAAATGCTGCGTATTTATTTACAAACAAACTTGACCTCCTGACCGTCCAGACCATCATGGATGGCCTCGGCCGTCAGGTCGCCCGGACCTCATTCGGTTACGATGGATCTCCGCTCATCTCTTCGGGTATAACTACTCAACTAAACCCCGCACCCGCCTCGGGAACAGCGAGGGGGAATCAGACCACTGTCCGTCAGTGGATAGATGGGAGTACAACCTCCACTTCGAACTGCCCCGTGAGCGTCTTCAATGGCGATGTGATTAGCACGATGACATACTATGATACTGGAATGGTTGCACAGTCCACTGACCCTTGTAACCACTCAAGTGTCTTTTCATATTCTTTGAACTTCGCCGGCGCATACCTCACGCAGGCGCGACTGCCCGATACAAACTCCCCAAACTTCGCCAGTCACATATCGAGCTCAAATTATGATTTTAACACGGGCCTAACAACAGCCTCCACGGATCAGAATGGACAGGTTACTTCATTCGGGTATGACAACCTCCGCCGCCCGACAACGGTGGCTGCCCCGTTTCCTGATGGTGGTCAGACGAACCTTTTTTACCCAGATGCGAACACCGTCGAGATACGCAAGCAAATTGATAATACAAGATGGACAGACCAATTCGTTCGTGTGGACGGACTGGGACGGGAGATCCGTCGAATAACAGCCAACGATGAATCCACCCCGTGGGATCATGTCGACACGTGCTACGATGCCAAAGGACGTGTCAGTTTCAAATCGTATCCGTATCAGGGCGGTGGGCTGCTGAGCCCGCAGGTTTGTTCTGGAGCAGGAGATTCGTTCCAATACGACGCAATTGGACGCAGAACAACAGTTACACACTCCGATGGGTCAACGCTTCTGTCTTCTTATGCTGGTCCGGCTACTAGCGTCATGGACGAGGGAAATGGAGCTCAACGCATTCAGCGAATTACCCAGGTAGACGGTCTCGGCCGGCTGGTTTCAGTGTGTGAGATTACGAACACTGTACTCATTGGAGCGAGTGGCACTCCCGGTTCCTGCGGCCAAGACATCGCTGCCGCGGGGTTTTTGACGACGTATGGATTCGACACGCTCGGGAATCTTACTTCTGTTGCTCAAGGAGGGCTGCTGCCGCGCACCGCTCAGTACGATAGTTTATCTCGCCTGATCAGCTCGTCTAATCCAGAGTCTGGAACCATTCAGTATGCGTACGACGCGGATGGATTGTTGATTGTGCGAACGGCACCCAAACCAAATCAGACGTCTGCATCAGTGACCGTGACGACGACGATTAGCTATGACCCTCTACACCGTGTTCGTGCGAAAAATTATTCAGACAGTTCTACCCCAGCCACCACAATAAACTACGACGAGACCTCCGCGCTCGGGGTTTCCGGTTTGCTGAACACAATAGGACGCCCATCCTCAGCGACAGTCGCGGGCTCATTTGCAGGCGAGGTGTTCAGCTACGACCAACTGGGAGGCATCCGAGTTAATTCACAGTGTACTCCCCAAAACTGTAGTACGGGAGGCATATTTTCCTTGAACTATACCTATGACCTTTTGGGTAACGTTGCAACGATGATGGATGGAGTGGGCGTAACCTTTTCCGTGACATACAACCGGGCACTACGGCTTACAACAATGGCTAGCAACTTTGTGGACTCAAATCACCCGGCAACTCTATTGCAAAACGTCCATTACGGATCTTTCGGAGTAATCTCTGACCTGCTTGCGAATGGCGTAAGCGAATCATACGCCTATTCCCCTCGCGGCAGGCTGCAATCGTACACCGCGACGAATGGTACATCGACAATCTATAGTTTCGGACTTGGGTTTGCTCCCAACGGAGATATTCTAACCGCGAATGACATTGTCAATGAGAACTGGACCTACGCCTACGACGATCTTAATCGGCTTTCCGGCGCGAGTAAGAACGGCGGAACCGAAGTTTATTCCTACGATTATGACCGCTTCGGAAACCGATGGCACCAAAACGGTCCTCACGCGATGATGCTGTCGTTCTCCGCCGGCAATAATCACATGGATGGATATTCCTATGACGCCGCCGGAAACCTTCTGAACGACGGCAGCCACACTTATGCCTACGATGCCGAGAATCGGATCATCTCTGTGGATGGCGGCGCCACAGCATACTACGTCTACGACGCCAACGGTCGCCGTGTTCGAAAAACAAGCCCAGCTGGCAGTTTCGACTACCTTTACGACCTCGCGAGTCGCGAAATCACCCAAGTGACGACAGGGGGCGGCTGGTATCGGAGCGAAATCTATGCCGGAACTCGCCACCTGGCGGCATATTGGAACAGCACAACTTATTTTGTCCATCGCGACTGGCTCGGCACAGAACGCGCGCGTAGTTCCGTCTCCGGCGCTTCATACGAGAACTGCACGAGCCTTCCATACGGGGACTGGCTGACGTGTTCGACGACTGATGCCAGCCCGATTCATTTCACTGGAAAAGAGCGAGATGCTGAATCGGGTTTGGACGCGTTCGGCGCACGATATTACAACTCCACGCTGGCGCGTTGGGTGACACCTGACTGGTCGGCGCGAGAAGAGGCCGTACCCTATGGTGATCCCGATAATCCGCAGACGCTTAATCTGTACGCTTACGTGGCCAACAATCCTACTTCTCACCTCGACCCTTACGGTCACGCGCAATCAGCCGATCAAATGAAAAGTATGCTCTCCTCTTACCAATTCGATTCGGCGAACGATTTGTGGCTGGTCGGAGGCCGTATCTGGTCCCCGAATGGAGGCACGTCTCCGATCACGGTAAAAGAGAACGTAATCTACGACACCGAGGCAAGACGTGGCGTAGGCCTAAACGAAAAGGATAAAGCACAATTTGCATCCATGCAGAAAGAAACAGGGCAGCTGTATGGACAAATTAATATCCGGTTTGATGTGACATACAGAGATGGAGAGATAGTCTGGACCACCGGCGGATACCCTGGGTATGTTAATGGCGCTGAGCAAGGAGCACTGAATGTCGTTGTGCAGGATCACAGGCTTGGCGTGTGGGCTGCTGGCGCATCGGGAGACGGCTCAGGTGCGTCCTATATATTTCAGGGGAAGGCATTCTCATGGGTAGGTCTGGCGGCTGCTGAACACTGGACCCTCAGCCACGAATTCGCGCATCATTTTCTCGGTAACACCATGGGTAACGCAAGTATTTGGGAGCAATTGGTCCGCGGCGTAGCCGGAGACATATACATAAATCGATTTGTGTTGCCAAACATCACATCGTTCAGCGATAGACTTCGGCACTACGCATCGTCTCCTTGCTTCACAGGTGGGTCTTGTCCGTAAGGGATTGAGCCGACTACTACAGCTCGGAGGAGTCATGTTACAGGGCCAAATTCCATGGGGTTATCAGCACATATGGAATGAATCAGGCGTAACACCCCACCTCTATCTCTTATTTCTGCTGGTCGCAGTCGTCGTGGGAATCGTCAAGCTGCTCATTGTTTGGCGGGTTGCTCCCCCGTTTAGGCTGTCCCGCGTGAAAGGTAGCCCTTCGTATCTGGATAAGCTCGCGGCGACCAGCGCGAGCCTTCAGCGCTGGATGGGCGCGGCATTTTTTAGTTGGGCTATTCTAGTTTCTTTTAACGTGATCAGAGTTGGGCAGCGCATTTTGGAGCAGCAAGAGCCCTGGGGCGTTTCCATCCTGATTGTGATCATGTTCTATGCGGAGGCACTCAGCGGAGCTCTCCTGGTCGCGCTTCTGCTTTATCTGATCCGGTGGCACATCCTCAAACGAATTGAATACCTCGGTAAACAGGGAGTTTGACCTGCCCCGTTCTCCGCGCACGGGATCATACGAAACCCACCGAGCCTAAGGTAGGGGCTTCGCTCGGCGGAGTCCCACCAACGGGCCGTCCCTATGTAAAAACTTCCTATTGACCTGAGTTTACTCTTGTGGTATGATGCCGCATGAACTACCCACCGCGCCTCCTTTCTCCTCTCCCCGCAAATTCCCCCTCCCTTTCTTTTCATTCACTCGCAAGTCCCCCTGGACCTTTTCGCACGCCTACTCCCCTTTGTTTTCATGCGTTTGCCGCCTCTTTACACGCATCCAAATCCCTATCCCCAATCCGCTCAATCCTTTGCCGCCTCTTTCACCAAAACAACCGGGGTGGGGGGTGCGTTACTCTCCCTCTCTTCCCCTCGCCCTATCTGCCCCCTCCGGCTCCTTTCCCCCGTCTCGGACCGAAACTCCATACGGAACATTTTTCCTTATTTCGTCGTATCCTCACTCAGAACCCCACGCAGGAGGTCCGAACTCGATGCCGACATTAGCATTTGCCACCCTGAAGCGTGCCCTGCCCTTCCTGGCCATCGCCGCCTTTCTCGTGGCCACGCCCGCCGCCCGCGCTGAGGAATGGACCAAGACCTACTCGCTCTCCGGAAGGCCCCAGGTCCGCGTACGGACCAATGACGGTGCCGTGCGCATCTATACCAGCGATACGAAACAGATCGAGCTTCGCGTCGAATACCACGGCTATGAACTGAACAAGAACCTACGGATTGACAGCCGCCAGGACGGCGACCGCGTCGAACTCGATGCCCGCCTCAACAATCGCTGGTGTGTCTTCTGCATCAATATCAACAGGACGCTTCGCATTGAAGTCCACATGCCGCGCAGCGCCGACCTCAACGTGGATACCGGCGATGGCTCGGTGGAGTCCCAGTCCATTGAAGGCAATCTCGATATTCACACCGGCGACGGCCACATCACCGTCCGTGGCGCCAAGGGCAACATTCGCCTGCGCACCGGAGACGGCGCGATTGACGCCCAAGATATCGACGGTAACGTCGAAGCCACCACCGGCGACGGCCACATCCGCATGGACGGCCGCTTCGAGGTGCTCAATCTCAAGACCGGCGACGGCAGAATCGACGCCCGCATCAATTCCGGCTCGAAGATGACCTCTTCCTGGAGCATCCGCACGGGCGATGGCAGCGTGGACGTTTCAATCCCGGAAGGCTTTCAGGCGGATCTAGATGCCCTCACTCATGATGGCCGAATCAACGTCGGCTTCCCCATCACCGTCGAAGGGGGCGGCATCAACAAATCGCACATTCAAGGCAAGCTCAACGGAGGCGGCCAGCCCTTCACGGTCCACACGGGCGACGGCGCGATCCGCTTGCGCCGCGCCTAGTCCAGCGATGTTGCCGATGCCGGAGGGGGACGCGTACCCTCTTCCGGCATCACTTGTTCAGCTCTTTCCTTTTTTCTCTGTGATTTTCGTCCCGCTGTGGCCCGCTTCCTCTTCGATTTGCAAATCCCCGCTGCTTCGCGCATCATTACACTTTTGTTTGGGGCAGCGCCGCACTCACCAGCGCGTGCGCCTTCGCTCCTGCAACGTGGAAGCAGAACGTTCGTCGAGAGGAAATAGGAAATGGATAAACCCGGCAAAATCACCCCGCCCCGCGGAAGACTCGGTGTCCTGATGCCCGGCATGGGCGCCGTGAGCACGACGTTTATGGCCGGCGTCGAGCTCGTGCGCCGCGGCAAAGCCAAGCCCATCGGCTCGCTCACCCAGATCGGCACCATCCGCCTCGGCAAGCGCACCGAGGGGCGCTCCCCTCTCATCAAGGAATTCGTCTCCCTCGAAAAGCTCTCCAATATCGTGTTCGGCGGCTGGGACCCTATCCCGGACAATTCGTACGACGCCGCCGCCAAAGCCGGCGTCCTCGACCATCAGCATCTCGAGCTCGTCAAGCCCTTCCTCTCCAAGATCAAGCCGATGAAGGCCGCGTTCGACCAGAACTACGTCAAAAAGCTTCACGGCAAGCACGTCAAGAAGGGCAAGACCAAGTACGACCTCGCCCTCCAGATCAAAGACGACATCGCCGAATTCAAAAAGAAAAATCGCTGTTCGCGCCTCATCACCGCCTGGTGCGGTTCCACCGAGATCTTCCTCACGCCCGACGACGTCCACGCAACGCCGGAAAAATTCGTAGAAGCGATGAAGGCCAATCACCCTTCCATCGCCCCGTCCATGCTCTACGCATGGGCTTCCATCACCAGCGGCGTCCCTTTTGCCAACGGCGCGCCCAACCTCACCGTGGACATCCCCGCCATGCAGCAGCTTGCTCAGGAGCACAACGTTCCCATCTGCGGCAAGGACTTCAAGACCGGCCAGACGCTCATGAAGACCATCCTCGCGCCCGGCTTCAAGGCGCGCATGCTCGGCATGAACGGATGGTTCTCCACCAACATCCTCGGCAACCGCGACGGCGAAGTCCTCGACGACCCGGGTTCCTTCAAGACCAAGGAAGAATCCAAGCTCGGCGTCCTCGAATACATCCTCCAGCCGCACCTCTACCCGATGCTCTACGGCAAGATTCACCACAAGGTGCGCATCAACTACTACCCGCCGCGCGGCGACAACAAAGAAGGCTGGGACAACATCGATATTTTCGGCTGGCTCGGCTACCCCATGCAGATCAAGGTGGACTTCCTTTGCCGCGACTCCATCCTCGCCGCGCCCATCGTACTCGATCTGGTTCTCTTTCTCGATCTGGCCCAGCGCGCCGGCATGCGCGGCATTCAGGAATGGCTCAGCTTCTATTTCAAATCGCCCATGACCGCCCCCGGCCTCTATCCCGAGCACGACCTCTTCATCCAGTCCATGAAGCTGAAGAATACGCTGCGCTGGATGATGGGCGAAGATCTCATTACCCACCTCGGCCAGGAATACTACGACTAAGAAAGCGAAAAATCCGGATCACTCCGCGCCTGGAGGACATGCCCTTCGGGGCCGGGCATCCGGCAAAGCAGTTCTTTTTTGCAGACCGATAAATCTCAGAACGGCTGGAAGGCTGGCGACCCATAGCGCTGGTGCGCGATAAGGTGGATCAGCGGAAAACCATAGGCGACGGCGAGAAGGAGCGCCGCGAGTAGCGTCCATAATCCAAACCGGTCCCAAAGGCCCAGGGCAGCCGGCGGCTGCAGCGGCATGGCGAACTCGAAGGGCGGCGGCTGAATCCTCCTCCCGCCGATCCACGTGGCAAGCACAACAGTGACGAAAGCCAAAGCGCTGAGAAAGAGGACTACGCCGCCGACAGCCGCCACTTCCGTTAGCACCTTCCACGGCGCCCCGTAATCTCCCGTCAGCGCCGCGCTGTACACCCGGCGAGGCAGACCGCGGAGTCCCGCAATGTGGTAGCTGGTACTGAACAGCGACATCCCCGCGAACCACAGATAGGGCTGGATCCGCGCCAGGGTCAGGAATCGCAGCTCGCGCCCCAGCAGGCGCGGCAGCAGCCAGTACGTCGCCCCCATGAAGGTCAGAGTGACAGTGGTGCCGAGCGTGACATGGAAATGCCCTTGGATCCAGGCGGTGTTGTGCACCATCGAGTTCATGGCGTAGGCCGCGTTGATGGCACCGCCGAAGCCGCCGAAGGCGAAGGCGATCATCGCCAGCGCCACCGACGAGAAGAACGGGTCGGACCACGGCAGCCGGCCAATCCAGTTGAAGAGCCCTTTTGCCCCTCTCATTCTTCCCGCCACCTCGAGGGAGGCGATCACGGTGAAGGCGGTCACGAAGCTGGGGTAGAGAACAGCATACGTGGTGACGGTATGCGCCAGCTTCCAGCCGGAGCTGATCCCCGGATCGGCAAACTGGTGGTGGAACCCCACGGGAGTCGAAAGAAGCAAGAGGAGGATGAACACCATCCGCGCGAGGCGGTCACTGAAGAGGTGTCCGCCGGCGACGCGCGGGAGCACGGTGTACCAGAGCACGTAGGCGGGCAGCAGCCAGAAATAGACGAGAGGGTGGCCGAACCACCAAAAGTACGTGCGCGCCAGCAGCGGATCCACCTTCCCTACCATCCCCAGCGACCAGGGGATCAGCATCCCGAGGACTTCCGCCGCCAGCCCCGCAGTCGCCAGATACCAGAGGATGATCGCAGCTAACATGCCGTGGATCG
Organism: Terriglobia bacterium; assembly: GCA_041497835.1. GTDB lineage: Bacteria > Acidobacteriota > Terriglobia > Acidiferrales > UBA7541 > Acidiferrum. The sequence continues at coordinate 12,837 of JBGQHF010000048.1, read as the reverse complement.
GCAGGGGGACCGGGGCGCCCGGGTGTTCTCGCCGCCACGAGCGGTAGCTGGCGATCATCACACCGCCCCAGATCCAGGAACCCACTATCAGCAGCGTGGCTCCGATGTAGAAGAGTGGATGAGCCTGCAGCGGCGGGTAAAACGTATAGAGGACGGTGCTCTGCCCGCGCAAGATGGTGACCGCCGCCATCGTGGATCCCGCCGCAGCAAGGCAGAAGCCGATCCAGGCGGTGCGCCGGCCGTTTATGCGGCCCAAACATTCCTGCGCGAGCGCATACCCCAGCCCCATGATGAAAAAGGTCGTGAAGACAAGGGCCATGAGGACTCCGTGGGCAGTGAGCGAGAGATAGTAAAGAGATTCATTGCGGTACGGGAACTGTACGCCGGCCACCGACAGCCCCTGAAGCACGCCCATCGCGGAAGCCACTCCGAAGGCCGCGATGGCGACGCCGATGTGGGTGGCGGCGAGCGAATGGCGACCCGTCATCGCGTCTCCTTACTTGACAATCAGCTTGCCGACCATATTGTGGTGGAGAATGCCGCAAAATTCATTGCAAGTGACGACATACTCGCCGGGTTTTGCAAATGTCACCGTAAACTGGCTGACATAGCCGGGGATGGCCATGGCGTTGGCGTTGGTTCCGACGACTTCGAAGCCGTGGATGACGTCAGCGCTGGTGAGGCGAAACGTCACCGGCCGGTTCGCGGGAACCTCGATGGGGTCAGGGGTGAACGAGAACATTTCGGCGACCAGAGTCACGACAACGCTGCCATCCGGCCGGGACGTCACGGCGGGCTTAGAGAACTCCGGGTGGGTGGACAGCGAGGTCGGGTCGAGCGTCTCGAGGTGGCTGGGCGGCTGAACCGCCTGGAGTCCCGCGGTCAGAAAGATGGCGCCCAGGAAGAACAGGATAAGGCCCCCGGCGGCCCACATCCAGATCGTCTCGTAGAGTTTGACGTTCATGTGCGTCTTCGTACGACTCACGGGTGAAGGGCGCCCCGCTTGAGAAAGAGGAGCAGATACATGGAGAGCCACCCCAGTCCGAACAGCAAGCCGAAAATGGTGACGACGGCCAAGGTGCCTCGCGGATGACCGAGGTTCTCCGGCAAATTCCCGGCTTGCTCGATTTGGTCCGATGAACGTTCTGTGTCAGACATCGAAGCATTCCCTCCGGCGGATCGAAATAAATTCCTACGGGGATTTCCAATTTGCTTTCGCAGATGGGCGGCACTATACACCTGACTGCCCCGGCATACAATGCACCGGCCCATTGCGTGATTGACATTCCCTCGCGACGCGAGTAACGTCTCCCTTACTTTACTGTTGTTGTATCGTCTCCGGTATTTCGACGCGATCTTCGACACGCAGCGCGAGGAGAACACCGTGGATGAGGACATCAATCGCAGTTCTCTTCGCGTCACACTCGCCGACGTCAACAACAAGCTCCTCTTCGACGACGTCGAATTCAAGTTCTACAACATCCGTCTGCAATCGGAAAAACTCCAGGCCCGTGTCACCCTGAAGGGAAGACCCATCACCATCAAGGGCTTGCCAGCCACCCCTGTGGGACTCACCCAGGTTTTCATCACACTCACGAAATACCGCTCCAAGAGCCTGTTTGAGAATATCGCCTCCGACGGCACCAGTCAGCTCAACGAAGTTTTCTTCGTTGACCCCAGCAAGGTCACGCCTCAATTCCCCGCCTTCTCCGACGTAACCAGCCAGCGCCGATGGACCGGCCTAGCTCGATTGCTGAAGGACTCTGGAATTTCCACGGCAAAGGCTTGGAACAACCTGACGGACCTGCAGAAGGCAGGCCTCTTCAATATTTATTCCAAGATGACCGTCACGCTTCTCGGAACGCGCGGCCCGGTTTCGGATTTTGTTCATGACATCGAAGAGTTCCGCCAGGAGCGCATTCTCGCGCGGGTGGATTCCAATCTCATCAACCTGGTCAGCAGCGCGAGCCAGATTTTTCATACCGTCTCGGGAGCGCTCCACAGGTTCGATCCTCCCTGGGAGCCGGTCGAACCGGAGAACAGCTGGAAAACCTTCGACACTGCCGGCAATCTCCAATTGACATTCGCCGCGGACGGAAAGGGAAACTTCCTTGCCGACATTGACCTTGACGATCATCAAGGCATCCAGCATGCCTTCGATGTCCTCGAGCACAAGCTCACAAGCAACGAGACGCATCCCTATGACATCCATGAAATCCTGATTTTTTTCCAGCATCTCGACCCGGGCTATTCCCTTTCCTGATACGGACGACCGGATGCACGCCGCGATTGCCGCGCCGAAAACTCCTTCGATTCCCATCAGATCGCATCGGTGCTTCTATTTCTGATATGGCAACTCCGACACCGCCTGACATGGCAGCGAGCATTCGGGCTAAACTGTGGCACCGACGATGCCACTCGCTCTCACTTTCTTCGAAGTGACGGATAAGGAGCCTCCCCTTGCTCTCGTTCTCTTATTTTTTCTGAGCATCGGCAGCGCAGGCATGTTAATGGGTCGCCGTCGTCCGCTTCTTTGCGTGCCTTTCGTTGCTGTCCTCCTTATCTTTGGCTTCATGGAATTCATGGAACTCAACGACGCGTTTGTCGGACCCGCGATACGCGAGGAGAGTGGTCTCGCTCATGTCGTCCTGTCCTATTTCGCAATCCTGGTTGGCATAGCGATGCCGTTAGTTGGTGCAGTCATCGGAGCAAGGGGTACCGGGAACGGGACGCTCACTTGGCGTTGGATCTCAGGCTCGGTCGGAATCGCATTGTTAAGTCTCACCTTTTACCTTGGCTACGGCTACGTGAATAGCGCGTACTACGCCTATTACCTGTGGCCGAAGGAAAAGGCCGAGGACCATTACATAATGCCCCTTAGGTGGCAAGACATTGTGGCGCAAGTCGTCACTGGGGCTGTTTTGGCTGGTTTTTTGGTCTGTTCAGCCTATTTGCTACGCTCAGCGTTCCGCGCAAAAGAGCACTCTCCTGAGAATCTCGAATAGCCATCGCAAGACCCCATTTCCTCACTTCTGTTTCTGAAAATCGTCGTTTCGTCACGTTTTTCGCCGTGGCCGTCCTCAGCATTTTGACCCTCGGTCAAATCCCGACGTATGCGGCCACGGACTCCGCTCGCGTCGTGAAGTACGCGCAGAACGACATCGTTCCCGTGAAAGCCAAGCTGCGCTTCTCGACGCTTATCATCCTGCCCGAAAAAGAGGAAATTCTCGACTTCACGACCGGGGACACGGAATTCTGGATTCTCAACGGCGCGAATAACCTCTGCTACATCCATCCAGCACAGGCCGGGATTCGCAGCAACCTGAACCTCATTACGGCCAGCGGCCACGTTTATTCGTTCCTGCTCACCGAGCCTGCGTCGCGGTACGAAGGTACCATCCGCGGGTAGTCCAATTTGTCCACCGCCCAAAGTACGCCAGGCGCTTGACGCTTTGAGCCGCTTCCCGTACTGTTTTTGACTGTGATGTCCCCGGCTTCCGTGAGCTTCCCCAGTTCACCGCGCAGCGAAGTTTCTCTCGATGGCGGAGTGTTCCGCGAGAGGACGAACGCTGTGGATTCCGCGCGCAATCTGCCGCTCGCGCACGACTTTCACCTGTCCGGCGGCGTGTGGGACACTTTTGCGGCACACTTTTCGGAGGAGATGAATGTCGAACGAACTGCGTAACTTCCTGGCGCTCTCGTATGACGAGCTGGAGCAGATGAATCTGAGGGCGAAAGAGCAGCGCAAGAACCGCGTTGCCCCCCACAAGATTCAAGAGGACCGAATCAAATACCTCACGGACGAGAAACGCATCAAGGCCGTGACCGTGCTCTTCAGCGACCTCGAAGGCCGCCTCCACATGCTCGATTACGACAAGAAATTCCTCATCAAGAGCTGGGACAACCTCACCTTCGACGGCTCTTCGATCCGCGGATTCACCGCGCAGCGCGAGAGCGATCTGCGCCTGGCGATGGATTGGGGCGCTTTCTATTGGGGCCCCGCCGATGTGTTCGGTCCCGGCAAGGTGCTGGTCTTCGGCGAGGTCATCGACAAGGATGGCTCGCCCTACGGCGCCGACATCCGCGGCGCGCTCAAAGGATTTGCGGAAGGGCTGCACAGGAAGGAAGGCTACACGCTGAACGCCGCCAACGAGATTGAAGGGTTTCTCTTCAAAGGGGAGAACGCGGAACGCCTCTACCACGAGACCGGCAAGTTCGACTATGTCAATACGGGCGGCTACTACCACTCGCTGCCTGGCGACCCGCTGCGCACCTTCATCGATACCACCGCCGAAGTGCAGCGCGCCATGGGCTTTCAGAACGAAAAGGACCACCCCGAGGTCGCGCCCTCGCAGTTCGAGATCAACTACGGCTACGGCGAAGTGGTGGCCGCGGCTGACCAGATTCAGCTCTACAAACTGATCTGCCGCCAAGTGGCGACCCGCATGGGTCTCACGGCCTGCTTCCTGCCGAAACCGGTTGTCGGCGTGAACGGCAGCGGCATGCATACGAACGTGTCGATCAGCAAGAACGGAAAGAACCTGTTCTGGGATCCCAAGGGGGAAGAAAAACTCAGCAAGATGGGCTGGTCGTTCGTGGATCGCATCCTGACGCACGGCAACGACATCTGCCTGCTGATCAACGCTAGCGTCAACGCCTACCGGCGCCTCGACCCGCACTTCGAAGCGCCGAATCAGCTCAATGCTTCGCCCGTCAATCGTGGCGCGATGATCCGCATTCCCATCGGCAACGAAAACAGCATGCGTATCGAAGTTCGCGCGGTGGCTCCGGACGCGAATCCCTACCTGGTCATGTACTCGATCTTCAAGACCGGCCTCGAGGGTGAAACGGCGAAGATCAAGAACCTCCGCGAGGCCCAGCGCTACCTGCCGGACAACATCTATACCGCGCTCGACAATTTCCGGAACGCCGAGTGGACAACGAAACTCCTCGGCGGGGATGTGAAGGGCCGCTACGCCGACCTGAAGCAGGCCTCCGCCGACCGCTGCCCGCGCCTCCTGGGCACCTTCGTCAAGGCCACCGAGGTGCAGTACCACCACGAGGTCTACAACCAGTTCCTGTGGAACATGTTCTAACGACCCGGCGAGGGTCGTCATCCAGAGCGAGCGCCGGTGCCTCTCACCGGCCCGAGCCGAAGGATCTCACTTAGGGCCCGCCGCTCACCCGGCGGGCCGTTCTGTCCGCCGGGCCCTACTCGTTTTCGCTCGACCCTGGCGCGTTTCTCTTCTTTCCGAACCTTGTGGTAACGTAGTCCTTCCGCGAGAGACAGCCAAAACCTCCTGTCCATCGCAACGCGGTCGAGCAGTTCATCTTCCTATCGGCAAGAGGGGCTTCCATGAAACAGTCGTACAACGGCCAGGCGATTCCCGCCAGCGGCAAGGCCATCGAATACAGCGGCGGCGAACTGCGCGTGCCCGATTCCCCCATCATCCCTTTCATCGAGGGTGACGGCACGGGGCGCGACATCTGGAAGGCTTCCCGCCGCGTTTTCGACGCTGCCGTCGAGCGAGCCTACAGCGGAAAGCGGCGCGTCGAGTGGTTCGAGGTGTTCGCCGGCGAAAAGGCGTTCAACGCCTTTCAGCAGTGGCTTCCGGACGACACGGTCGAGGCCATTCGCGATTTCCGCGTGGCCATCAAGGGCCCGCTGACGACTCCCGTAGGCGGCGGCATCCGCTCGCTCAATGTCGCGCTGCGGCAGATCCTCGACCTCTACGCCTGCGTGCGCCCGGTGCGTTACTTCCCTGGAGTTCCCTCCCCCGTGAAGCATCCGGAGAAGCTGGACGTGATGATCTACCGCGAGAACACGGAGGACGTTTACATCGGCATCGAGTGGAAGTCCGGCACGCCGGAAGCAAAGAAGCTGCTGGAATTCTTGAACAACGAGATGCTGAAGGGCATGCAGAAGCAGATTCGGTGGGATTCCGGCGTCGGCATCAAGCCGATTTCTCCGACCGGCACAAAGCGCCTGGTGCGCCGCGCGATTCGCTACGCGTTGGAAAGCGGCCGCAAAAGCGTCACTCTGGTTCACAAGGGGAACATCCAGAAATTCACCGAAGGCGCATTTCGCGACTGGGGCTACGACGTTGCGCGCGAAGAGTTCCGCGCGCAGACCATCTCCGAGCGCGAAAGCTGGATCGTGGACAATCGCGATAAGAATCCCAACCTCACCGTCGAGCAGAACGCGGCGATGATCGAGCCGGGCCTCGAGCGGGCCACGGAAACCTTTCAAAAATCCGTCTATGCCGAAGTGAAGCAGACCCTCGACGCAATCTACGCCACCCACGGCAAAGGCCAGTGGAAACAAAAGCTCATGGTCAACGACCGCATCGCCGATTCCGTGTTCCAGCAGGTGCTGACGCGGCCCGATGAGTACAGCGTGCTGGCCACGCCCAATCTCAACGGCGACTACCTCTCGGATGCCTGCGCGGCGCAGGTCGGCGGCCTAGGCATGGCGCCCGGCTCGAATATCGGCGACGGTTTCGGCGTCTTTGAAGCCACCCACGGCACCGCGCCGAAATACGCGGACAAGGACGTCATCAACCCAAGCTCGTTGATGCTGAGCGGAGCGATGATGTTCGAGTTCATGGGCTGGAAAGAAGCGGCGCGCCTCATAGAAGACGGCATCGCACGCGCGATTCAGCAGAAGCGCGTCACGTATGACCTGGAGCGCCTGATGCCCGGTGCGACAAAGGTCGGCACAGCGGCGTTCGCATCCGCGATCATCGAGAACATGCAAGCCGCGGTCGTGGCGCGTTGAGTTTTCCGAAACGCGGATTTCGATTTCAACTCTCGCACCCGACAGGAGACACGTTTCATGCGGAAGAAAGTAACGGTTGTAGGTTCAGGCTTCGTCGGCTCCACCACGGCGCAGCGCATCGTGGACGCCGAGCTCGCCGACGTCGTCATTACCGACATTCTCGAGGGAGTTCCCGCGGGCAAGGCGCTGGACATGCTCGAGTCCGGCCCCATCACGCGCACCGACGCGCGCGCCGCGGGCATTTCGACAAACACCGGCGATTACAGCGCAACGGCGGGGAGCGACATCGTCGTGATCACGGCGGGCTTTCCGCGCAAGCCCGGAATGAGCCGCGATGACCTGCTGAAGGCCAACTACGCCGTGGTGAAGGCAGTCGTCGAGCAGATCGTCAAGCACTCGCCGAACTGCATCCTCATCGTGGTCACCAATCCGCTCGACGCCATGGCGCAGGCCGCCTTCAAAATCAGCGGCTTCCCCAAGAATCGCGTGATCGGCATGGCCGGCGTCCTGGATTCGGCGCGCATGAGCGCGTTTGTGGCTATGGAATGCAACGTCAGCGTCGAAAACGTGCACTCCTTCGTCCTCGGCGGGCACGGTGACGACATGGTTCCACTCCCGCGCTACTCCACTGTCGCCGGCATTCCCCTGCCCGACGTGCTGCCGAAGGAGCGCATCGACGCCATCGTCGAGCGTACGCGCAAAGGCGGCGCCGAAATCGTGAATCTATTGAAAACCGGCTCAGCTTACTACGCGCCGTCCGCAGCAGTCGTCGAAATGGCGGAAGCCATCCTCAAGGACAAAAAGAAAATTCTCCCCTGCGCCACCTATCTCGACGGCGAATACGGCATCAAGGGCCTCTTCGTGGGCGTCCCGGCGAAGCTCGGCGCGAAAGGCGTAGAAGAGATCATCCAGGTCAAGCTGAGCTCCGACGAAAACGCGGCGCTCCAGAAATCGGCCGCCTCGGTCCGCGAGCTGGTGACGGTACTCGGTCTTTAACGTCTCACCAGGGTCTCGGTGCAGGGGCACGATATATCGCGCCCCCACGATCGCCCGCCTAATTCCTCAACCCAGCCAGACGAGGTCCGGCCACATCTCACGCAGGCTCTTCTTCGGTTTGCGGCAGATGAAGATGGTCAGGCCGTTCTCTTCAGGAATCGCGTAGCGTGTCTCGACCCGCGCCGCAGGCCGGACCTCCTCGAAGAATCGCCGCAACTGTTCCTCCGTGTATCCAATGGCGATGACAACCTCTCCGCTGTAGCCGCGCGGTCCCCAGAGCGCGTACTGATTGTGTCCGCTGATGGCCTTCGGCAGGCCGTGCCGAGCGCCAAAATAGTCGATGGCACCCGCTTCCCCGTAGTTGTAGGCGAGCAGCGCCGCCTTGGCGCGATCTTCAGGCCGCAGTGAATCATAGACGCGCGCGACAGCTTCCACCTGCTCCGGCCAGCCGAACATGTCTCCAAACAATTGCGGCAGTTCTCCCTGCGGCACGTTTTCCACTTGCACGGCTTTGACATCCAAGAATCGGCAGTATTTCACCGCGGCCGCGACGGGAAGGATGGGCATCGCGAGGGGCGCGGCAATCATCCCGCCGGCAAGGAGTGACGCGACAAGGGCGGGCTTCAGCCACGCGCCGGTTCGCCGCAGCGCGCGCGATTCGATCCACACGGCGCCCGCAGCGAAAAGCATGGGATAGGCCGGCGCGAGGTAGTAGATCTTGCCGTGCAGAAAAATCATTTCCGCGAGCACGACGAGATAGGCCCAGCCGAGCGCGGCGTATCGCTTGCCCGCGGAATCGCGAAAGAGAAACCAGAGCCCCGCGAGCCAGATGGGCGCCGCAAGGGGATGCGTCAGAAGCGCCTGCTGCGCGATGAATTCCCACGGTGCCACGAAAGCGTATTTTGTGCCGATCACCGAGTGCAGGAGGGCGATCGTGGGGAATCCATTGTGAATTTCCCACAGCAGGTTTGGCAGGAAGAGCAGAAGCGACAGCGCGCCGCCGGCCCATATCCAGGGCCTGGAAAACTCGCGGCGCGCGGAAGTGAGCGCAAGCCCCGCGGCGATCCCCGTGCCGAAAAAGAGCATGGAATGTTTGTTCAGGACGCCGAGACCCGCGACGATGCCGAAGAGCAGCCACAATTTTGGATTGCCGCCGTTTCGGATGCGCAGGAAGAGCGCGGCACAGGCCATCCAGAAGACCGGCTCGAAGGAATTCATGGAGAGAAAATTGTCGAAGGTCAGGTAAATCGGCGCGAGGAGCACGGCTAGTGCGGCGAGAAACTGCGCAAAACGGCCGCCGCGCATCTCGCGCACCATCCAACCCGCGAGGCAGATCTTTGCCGCCGCGGCCAGCGCCGGGAACAAACGCAGCGCGAAGAGCGAGTCGCCGAGCAGCAGGCGGCTGAAGCGGGCGATCCAGGCCACGAGCGGAGCATGGTCTACATAGCCCCAGGCAGGATGTTCGCCGCAGGCCGCGTAGTAGAGTTCATCCCGGAAAAATCCGTAGCGGCCGCTGAAAACCATGTGCAGCAAGGCAGCGAACGCCGCCAGTGCGAAAACCCAGCGCGAGAGCGGCGCAGAGTGGGCAGGCGGCCCGGACGAAACTGTGCTGGATTGCTGAGAAGCAGACGGCACCAGTGGTGCCGCTGGCGGGACCCGGACGCCTGCGGACACGCTGCACTCCCACGCTTCTAGAATGCACCAGAGAAATACCGTGCTCTCCGGTGAGGGGGAACCAGGCTACTGCTTCTTCGCTGCCGGCGGCTGGGCGCTGCTTCCGGAGTCCGCGGCCGGTGACACAATCGTCGCCTTCTTGATACTGTCCAGCTTTGGCCAGCCCTTGTCGAGATAGGGCTTGCCGAGTTTTTCAATCTTGCCCTGGTCCGGGCCGTTGCCTTGTGGCGCGCCCTCACCATAACCACCGTAGAGTTTCACGACCGTAACCATGCCTTCGGTAACCTGGCCGAAGGGAGAAAAGCCCATGCTGTCGAGCCGGGTGTTGTCTCCAAGATTGACGAAGACCTGCGTGGTGCGCGTGTTGGGTCCGCCCGTCGCAAACGTAACGTAGCTCTTCCGATTGCTCTGCTTCACGGGATCGTCCTTGATGGTGGTTTCCTTCCACGTGGCGGACACTTGTGGATACGCGCTGATGCCAACCTGCACGACGAAACCGTCGAGGACGCGGAAGAAGCTCGCGCCATCGTAAAAGTGATGCTTGACGAGATTGTAGAAGCGGTCCGCGCCCAGCGGAGCCCAAGCGCGTGTCACCCGGACCGTGAAGTCGCCCTTCGTCGTCTCAAACTTTGCATCGAAGACCTCCGGCGCCTTGTCCGTCAGCAGTGCGGGCTTCAGCAGCGCCTGGTTGAAAACCGCGCCCGCCGCGGCCACCGGAGCTTTCTTTGCCGTAGCGTCCGCCTCTGCTGCCTGCTTTTGCGGCGGCTGCCCCGCGGCCGGCGCCTGCGCCGTGACGACCGCGGCATTCGCGAGCATCACTACGCCAACTACCCAATGCATGCTCTTCATGGATTCGCCTCTCAGGGTATAGATCTCTGAAACTTTCGAACCAGTTTCCTGCCGGATGCTTGCCGCCTACTTCTTCGCCGCGTTCATCTCCCGGCTGACGCGCTCGACTTCCGCCATCACGCGCAGCGTATTCTCGCCCAGAATCTTGCGCACGTCACTCTCGGAATAGCCCTTGCGCAGAAGCGCTTCGGTAATCTGCGGGAGTTTCGTGGCGTCTTCCATGCCGTAGGGCATGTTCGCGCCGTCGAAATCCGAGCCGAGTCCCACGTGGTCCGCGCCGGCAACTTTTACGGCGTGGTCGATGTGCTCGATGATCTTTTCCCAGCCGACGCGGGGCAGTTTGCCTTGCGCAACCTTTTCGCGCGTGAGGCGGTCGCCTTCGAGGAGCTGGCAGGCTTCGTTCTCGCCGCAGCGCTTCTGAATCTCCTCCGCAATCTCCTTGTTCACTTCCGGATGAGCGCGCTCCGCATCGCGAAACTCCTGGCTGAGAAACCCCACGTGGTAATTGATCTGGATGACCCCGCCCCTGGCGGCGAGGTCCTTCATCATCTGGTCCGTCATGTTGCGCGGAGCGTCGCACAGCGCGCGGCACGAGGAGTGCGACGCGAACACAGGCGCCTTGCTCGCCGCGAGGACATCGTAAAACGTTTTGTCCGCGACATGGGATATATCCACGACAACGCCGAGCCGGTTCATTTCGCGCACGACGTCCTTTCCGAAATCCGCAAGCCCGTTGTGCACGGCTTTATCTGTCGAGGAATCGGCCCAGTCATTGTTTCCGCTGTGCGTGAGGGTCATGTAGCGGACCCCCAGCGCCGCGTACGTCCGCAGGACGCCGAGGTCATTGGCGATCATGTGCCCGCCCTCGACGCCCATCAATGCGGCGATTTTTCCCTGCTTGCGGGCCTCGCGGACTTCGCCGGCGGTTGCGGCCAGCATCAATTCGTTCGGATGCCTGCGCACCTGCTCGCGCACCGCGTCAACCTGATCGAGGGCGCGCTTCACGGCTTCCGGTCCGGTCACCTTGCTGGGGATCCAAATCGAGAAAAAGATTGCGCCGAGCCCGCCTTCCTTCATCCGCGGGATGTCTATGCTGCCCGAAGCATCACGCGGGGCGAGATCGAATTTGCCGTCGAGGAGCCTCTGGGTCGTGTCGTCGTGCGTGTCCACGACGAGGGAGGAAAAATGCACCCGGCGGGCGCGGTCGGAATCGTTATCGGCGGAGAGCGACATGACGAGAGCGCCGCAGAGAAACACGGCGCCTAAAGCAATTGCGCGAATCATCCCTGCCCCCTGCGAACCGAACTGCTCCGTCTGGGCGCACTCACCCGATCAGCCAGCCGAGCAGCGCCTGTTTCCACGCCTGGCGATTCACTTCCGCGATGGACTCCGTGAGCGGAATATCCTTGGGGCAAGCCATGACGCAATTTTGCGCGTTGGCGCAATCGGCGATGCCGCCGGGACCCATCAGGGCTTCCAGGCGCTCGCGGGCGTGCATCGCGCCCGTCGGGTGCATGTTGAAGAGGCGCACCTGGCTGATGATGGCCGCGCCGATGAAGGGATTCCTCGAGTTGACCTGCGGACAAACTTCCAGGCAGTTCCCGCAGGAGATGCAGCGCGAAAGCGGATAAGCCTTCTCCTGTTCCTTGGGAGCCATGCGGGGGCCTTCGCCGAGGTCGTAGGTGCCGTCAATCGGAACCCAGGCATGCACCCGCTTGAGGCTTTCAAACATCACGGAGCGATCCACGGCGAGGTCGCGCACGACCGGAAACTTCGAAAAGGGCTCGAGGCGGATCGGTCGGTCGAGAGAATCCACGAGGGCAGAGCAGGCCATGCGCGCTTTGCCGTTGATGAGCATGGCGCAGGAACCGCAGACCTCTTCCAGGCAGTTCGAGTCGTAGGTGATGGGGGTGGTTTTCCTGCCGTCGCGCGTGACGGGATTTTCGGCGATATCCCGCAGGACGATGATGACGTTCATCGAGGGGCGCCAGTCGAGAGCAAACTCTTCCCAGCGCGCCGCGTCCTTCGGCCCGGCCTGACGCTTCACTCGAACGAGGACTTTCTTTTTCTCCGCCATAAGCGCCCTTTCCGGCGCGAAACACGCCCGCCGCTAGTTCGCCGCGTCGTAGCGTCGCGGGCGCGGCTTGATCAGCGAAATATCCACCGGCTCGTAGGTGAGCCGGATTTCTCCGTTCACCCACTTCGCGCGCGTGGTCTTGAGCCAGTTGGCGTCGTCGCGCTCGGGGAAATCGGGCTTGTAGTGGGCGCCGCGCGATTCATTGCGCGCCAGCGCCCCGAGCGCGATGACGCGCGCCAGGATGAGCATGTTGCCGAGCTCGCGCGCAAAATTGAGCGTCTGGTTGGACCACAGAGTGCGGTCGCTCAGATTGATCTTCTGAAACCGCGCGATCAGCTCCTGAACCTTGTGGTCCGCAATCTCCACGTTCTTGTTGTAGCGCGTAACCGTGACGTGCTCGGTCATCACGTCGCCAAGTTCCCGCCAGATGGTGATGGGATTCTCGGCGCCTCCCTGCTGGATG
>JBGQHF010000047.1:0-24334 GCA_041497835.1 Terriglobia bacterium | reverse complement strand
TCATCCCGAGCGTAGCCGAGGGGTCTCTCTTCACGATTCCACGAAGAATCGTCATCCCGAGCGTAGCCGAGGGGTCTCTCTTCACGATTCCACGAAGAATCGTCATCCCGCCTGCCCGCCTGCCCGCCGAATTCTGGCGGGCCGCATTCTGGCGGGAGCGTAGCCGAGGGGTCTCTCTTCACGATTCCACGAAGAATCGTCATCCCGCCTGCCCGCCGCATTCTGGCGGGCAGGGAATCGCTCCTGAGATACACTCCATGTAGAGGCCGGGCTTCAGCCCGGCATCTTGCGCTTTCGCCAGAGTTTGCCGGGAATCGCTCCCGAGATCCACTCCCTGTAGCGCCGGGCTTCAGCCCGGCATCTTGCGCTTTCGCTAGGCTTTGCCCGGGATCGCTCCTGAGATACACTCGACTTTCGCTTTTCGATTTTCGCATTTACGCTAGGGCGGGCCGCTTTCGCTTGTTCGCCCCCACGTGCTTGACTTCGCTATGGCCTCCGGCACATCCGTAGTCTTCCTCACAAAACCGTCCGCCTCTGCCTTGTGTCATCCCGAGCGCAGCAGCCGGCTGTTCCTTCATTCGCGCAGCGAATGCCGGCCGCGCAGTCGAGGGATCGTGGCACTCATCCACCACTGGGCTACAACCGATGGGATGCGCCAACTCTTCCGCCCCGCTGAACACCGCCTGCCCGCCGCATTCTGGCGGACCGCTTTCGTTTGTTCGCCCTCACGTGCTTGACTTCGCTATGGCTTCCGGCACATCCGTAGTCTTCTTCACGACGACGTACGCCCATCGCCCCTCTCAATGTAGGGGCCGCAGCTTCCCTTAATTCGCACATTATTTCGGAGGAAGACTTCGCGGCAATGTCAGGACTCACTATGTCTGTAATATACTCACTGCCAGAAACATGACTGAACTCGTTTGGGATGGAAAATACAAAGAGGGCAAGAAACAAGGCCCGGTGCGGATTGCGTTGCCGTTTCAGACCATCGAGACGGTCAACGAGAGCACGCAGGATCGGCGGCGCAATCTTGAACTTTTCGCCAGCGGGCGGGATACGGATTGGCGCAATCGGCTCATCTGGGGCGACAAGAAATACGTCCTCCCGTCACTGCTCCCCGAATTCGCTGGCAAGGTAAACCTGATTTACATCGACCCACCGTTTGACACGGGGGCAGATTTTTCATTCACCGCAGATATTCCAGACCATCCTGAGGGCTCGGGAGAGCGGACTACGCCTTTTACGAAAGAACCATCGGTCCTTGAGCAGAAGGCCTATCGCGATACCTGGGGGCGTGGCCTTGATTCCTACCTTCAATGGTTCTACGAATCCGTTCTAATGCTGAGAGAGCTTCTCACGGAAACAGGGAGCCTTTACGTTCACCTTGACTGGCATGTCGCGCATTACGCTAAGGCGGTTTTAGACGAGGTCTTTGCCAGCCAATGCTTTGTGAACGAAATAATCTGGCGAAGAGCGAATACGAAGACTCCTCAGAACAAATTGGGAGTAATTCACGACACGCTTCTGTGGTATATAAAAGGGAAAGCCCCTACTTACAACATCCAATACCACGAATTTAAGGAAGACTATCTTGAGAGGAAATTTCCGCACCGTGAAGCGGACGGCAGAAGATATCAACTTCAGCCATTGCATGGCAAGGGTCAGGGAGTGGCCAGGAAATTTGGGGGACGGCTGATTGAGCCCCCTCGGGGTCGCCACTGGTCCTGGACGCAAGAGCGCATAGATGCCGCGATGGCCTCGGGTTTATTGGTATTTGGCAAAGGCGAGGACGGCCTGCCTCGTTACAAAGACTATTACGAAGGTAAGTTAGGTATTCCTCTGCAAACCATCTGGAATGATTTGCCGGACGTAAACTCACAGGCAGAAGAGCGCGTCAATTATCCGACGCAAAAACCTGAAGGATTGTTAGATCGCCTGATAACATCATCATCGAACTCTGGCGATCTAGTCCTGGATTGTTTTTGCGGGAGCGGAACGACTGCGGCCGTGGCTGAGAAGCTCAATCGCCGCTGGATTGCCTGCGACCTCAGCCGGTTTGCCATTCACACTACGCGCAAGCGACTGCTCGGAATCCCGCGTGTAAAGCCGTTCATCGTTCAAAATCTCGGAAAGTATGAACGGCAAGCGTGGCAAGTGGCCGAGTTTCCCGCCAACGGCAAAGATCACCTTGAAGAGCAACGCGAACGCGAAGCAGCATATCGGGCGTTCATTCTTGACCTTTACCACGCAAAACCAATCACCGGGCATGCGTGGCTGCACGGCGCCAAGAGTGGTCGGATGGTGCATGTCGGCGCCGTGGACGCCCCGGTGACACAGGCCGACGTAAAAGCGATTGCCCGCGAAGCGTGGAAGGCCGTCGGGACAGGCAAAGATTCGCCCACCAAGGCAGGCGTGGACATCCTGGGTTGGGAATTTGCGCTTGAAGTCAACGAACTCGCCAAACAGGTTGCCGCCGAATCACGCGTGGACGTCATCCTTCAAGAAGATTCCCCGCGAGGTCTTGGACAAGAAGGCCGTCGAGCAGGGAGACGTGAAGTTTTTCGAACTCGGGGCGCTGTCAGTCGACCCCAAGCAGAAGGCCCGCGATGTCACTCTGAAGCTCACAGACTTCGTCATTCCGACAGACGACATCCCCGAAGAGGCGCGTAAAGCGGTCAAGCATTGGAGCCAGCTCATTGACTATTGGGCCGTGGACTGGGACTTCAAGAACGACACTTTCCACAACCAATGGCAGGCCTATCGGACACGCAAGGACCCGAAAATCGAACTCCAAACAAAATACGAGTACAAAGAACCGGGCAAGTTTCAGATCGTCGTCAAGGTGATCGACATTCTCGGAAATGACACAACCAAAACTCTGGAGGTCCGCGTTCCGTAAAACGTAGCGCCACCCTTTAGGGTGGCATCTTTCTCTATCTCAAGAACTCATCAATGCCCTTCCCACGTAAAAACATTCGCCTGCCCGCCGAACGTTATGTCGGCAAAAGAGCCTACTTCATCACCATCTGCTGCCAGGATCGCAGGCCCGCCCTACGGGACGCAAAGACCGTGACACGGCATCTCGAAATAGTTGATGCCCTTGCGAAGCAACTGGCCTTTGCGGTACACGCCTACTGCTTCATGCCCGACCATGTGCACTTTCTCTGCGAAGGCCTTGCACCCGAGAGCGACGTGCTCGATTTCGTAAACCGGTTCAAACAGCAAACTGCATTCGAATACCCCTCAAGAGGCGGAGCCATTCTCTGGCAATTCAAATTCTACGATCACATTCTTCGCCGCTCCGATTCAATGGACAATGTGGCCTGGTACATCTGGATGAACCCGGTGCGCAAGGGACTCTGCGCGGCCCCGCTCGATTTTCCCTATTCCGGCTCGCTGACGATTCCCGCGAGAGAAAGACAATGCCCGGCCAAGAATTGGGTACCGCCATGGAAAACGGGAGCCGAAGATGCCGGGCTGAAGCCCGGCGCTACATATGCCTAGGAAACGAAAATCCGCCTCGGATCTATCCCAGGCTGAGCTTCTCGACATCACCGCGAAGCTGCGCACAGGTCCTTGTGTGCCCGCCCTTCGGGAGGCGGTAAAGGCATGGAAGGCCGGCGGCTATAAAGGCGTCACCGACACAACGCGCATCCTGCTGAACCACTGGTTCTATACGGCCCACCGGGCGAGGACTGGCTTGCCCTTCAAATACCACCCATCGCAGCAGGAGGCCATCGAGACGCTGATTTTTGTCTGGGAATACGAGAAAGTACGCACGCGAAAGGGCCTGCTGGAACGATACGCCCAGGACCTCCGCGATCTGCGACTTCCCCCCTACGATGACTTTGCCCGCTACTGCATCAAGATGGCCACGGGGAGCGGCAAGACAAAAGTCATGGCATTGGCAGTTGCGTGGCAATTCCTTAACGCCATGCGTGAATCGCCGGAAATCGCGAAGGATTACGCCAAGACATTTCTCGTGCTTGCTCCGAATGTCATCGTCTTCGAACGGCTCAAAAGCGATTTTGGGGACGAACGCATATACAGGAATGACCCCGTAATTCCGAAGGAGCTTGGGATCTTCTGGGAATTCGCTTGCGTCATGCGCGGCGAGACGGAGAAGGCTCACTCGGAAGGGACGCTCTTCCTCACAAATATTCAGCAGTTTTATGAGAGGCCAGACCGATCAAATGAAGATGAGCCGGATGAAATGACGGCCGTCCTAGGATCGAAACCTCCGGCCAAAAAGCTGGAGATCACCGACTTCGGCGACCGCATCGCTCTTCGCGCCGGGAAGCTCCTTGTCATCAACGACGAGGCGCACCACACCCACGAGGAAGACAATGAGTGGAACAAGGTAATTCGCAACCTGCACCAGAAGACTTCGCTTACCGCTCAATTGGACTTTTCGGCGACCCCCCGTTTCCAGAAAGGCGCGATCTTCCCCTGGACGATTTCGGACTACCCGCTAAAGCAAGCAATCCTCGACAACATCGTCAAGCGCCCCATGAAGGGGATTGCAAAAATCGATGAAGCAAAGTCGGACATCGCGAGCGTCAGATACAGAGCTTATCTCGCGGCGGCTGTCGAGCGCTGGCGCGAATACAAGGAACAATTGAAGCCGCTGAAAAAGAAGCCAGTGCTTTTCGTCATGATGAATAGCACCGACGATGCCGAAGAGGTGGCGGACTGGCTCCGGACAAAGTATCCCGAACAATTCGGGAGCGACAAAACCCAGGTCATCCACACGGACAAATCAGGCGAGATTACTAAGAAGGATCTCGACGTTGCGCGGAAGGCTGTGCGCGACGTGGACGACGAGAAGAGCCCCATCAATGCCATCGTGAGCGTTTTGATGCTCCGCGAGGGCTGGGACGTTCAAAACGTCACGGTCGTGGTCGGGCTCCGCCCCTATACGGCGAAAGCTAATATCTTGCCTGAACAAACGATTGGACGCGGCCTCCGCCTCATGTTTCGCGACCTTCCAAGTGACTTCGTAGAGCGCGTGGATATCATCGGCAACAAAGCCTTTCTCGATTTCGTGGATGACCTCGAAAAGCTCGAAGAGTTGAAACTGGACACATTCGAAATTGGCAAAGACAAACTGCGAATTGTCACGATTCTGCCACTGGAGGACAGAAAAGAATTTGATATCGGACTGCCTGTGCTTACACCCTCTCTCATTCGGAAGAAGAGCCTCGCTGAGGAAATTGCATCGCTGGAAGTGATGTCATTCCAATCCATTGTTCTGCCCATGAGCGACAATGACCCGACGGCGAAGACATTTCGCTACGAAGGTTACGACATCATTACGCTGAAGAAAGAAGTCGAGCGTGATTACAGCATCCCGGAGCCGCAAACGGCCCAGGAGGTCATTGGCTACTACGCTCGGCGTATCGCTGAAGCGGTCAAACTTCCGGCGCAATTCGCAGCGCTCGTTCCCAAGGTTCGCGAATTCTTCGAACAAAAGGCTTTCGGACACCCGGAGGATCTTAGCGCCCCCGCTATCGTGAAGGCCATGAGCACGGCGGTCGCCCACTACGTCTGCGTTGGCGTATTCAAGAAGGCGCTGCAGGCCCTGACCATTGAGGAACAGACCCCTCAACTTCTCGAACCAGCGCGGATGCTCTCTGCCTGCCAGCCTTTTCCGTGGTCGCGCCCCGTGTGGGAAGGCCAAAAGTGCGTCTTTAATCTCGTCCCTTGTGACAATGATTTCGAGCGAGAATTTGCTAAATTCCTGGACAATGCTACCGACGTCCGCGCGTTCGCAAAACTCCCGCGCGCATTTGGCTTCACCATCGAATACACGGATATGGCCATGAACCTCCGAAACTACGAGCCGGATTTCGTCGCCGTGGATAAGGCGGAAACTCATTGGCTTCTTGAATCGAAGGGGCAAGAAAACGTGGATGTCCTCCGAAAAGACGCAGCCGCCATACGCTGGTGCGCGAGCGCTACAAAGCTGACTGACAAGCACTGGAAGTATGTAAAGGTTCCTCAGAAGGAATTTGAGGCGTTGCAACCAAACCGCATCGCCGATCTTGCCGCACTAATCCGGACACTCTTCGACGCCCCCGGCGAGCAATAGGTCATGGGCAGCCGGGCACCCATCTTTCCCGCTTGGCGACCGTAGATTCCGCTCCGGGCGGAAAGGGAGCTTCTTGCGCCGGGTGCCATTCGTTCCGAAATCCTTTCCTCCCCCCTCCTCCCGCCAGAAATCCCTTGACTTTTATTTACTCTCTGTATATAATACCCCATGAATAATCGGTCGGCCCCCTCGATCACCCTCCTAGTCGCAGCAACCCCTTTAGAATCCTTCTCTTTCGCGCTCTCTTGCATCCATATCAAAACACAGCACTTTCAAACCGCTTATTTGCACACTCTTGCGCGCTCTTTTGCAGACCTAGTTCAGCATCCGCCTTCTTTTCATGCTCTTCCGCGCTCTTGCAACAAACAACGGGGGGTGGGGTGGGTTGGTCGCTCACTTCCTCTACTTCCTTTGCCTCCTTCACCTGCTTTCCCTATCACCAGTCGCGTATCACCAATCACCACTAAGTCCTTCACAATCTGCACTTCCGAAAAATCGCCTTCTAACCCCTTTGGATTCTGCACTTACAAATTCATTGAACTTAAAACCCCGCAGAATCAACAGATGCAGGAAAACAGGGGGGGTCCGCCAGGCTTTGCCTGTTCTATTCTCCCCATCGGACCCGGAACACGGGTAACGGCGCTCAGGTCACGATCCTACCTACACAGGTTGAACGCCCCCTTCACCCGGTGTAGCCTGAACATGCAGTCTCCGCGGATCGCGGAGAGCCCCTGCTGCTCGCATGACGAAAGCTCGGCCATGAAACCAGTCCAGCGCATCGGAATCCTCACCGGAGGCGGCGACGTTCCCGGCCTCAACCCGGTCATCAAGAGCGTCGTTTACAAAGCGACCGAGATGCACGCCGACGTCATCGGCATCCGCCGCGGCTGGGAAGGCCTCACCCACATGCGCCCCGGCATCATGCCGGACGAGGAGTACATCCGCCCGCTCGATCGCATCAACACACGCGGGATCGACCGCACCGGGGGCACGGTGCTGCACACCTCGCGGACCAATCCGAAAAGGGTGAAGAAATCGAAGCTCCCGGCGCATCTCTCTCCGGAGCGGGTTCGGCCGCTCGAATGCGGAGACGGCGTGTACGACCTGACGCCGATTGTGCTCGGCAATATCGAGTCCCTCGGGCTCGACTGCCTGATCGTAATCGGCGGCGACGATACGCTGAGCTTCGCGCAGGTACTGGAGAGCTCGGGCGTGTCGCTCGTGGGGATTCCCAAGACGATGGACAATGACGTCCAGGGAACCGAATACTGTATCGGCTTTTCCACGGCCATCACGCGCGCCAAGGACCTGATCACGCGGCAGCGCACCACCATCGGCTCGCACGAGCGCGTCGGCGTCTTCCGCATTTTCGGACGCGATTCGGGTTTTACGGCGCTCTACACGGCGTACGTCACGTCCACGCGCTGTGTCCTGCCGGAAGTGGAGTTCGATCTCGAGCGCCTCATGGAGATCCTGGTCGAAGACAAGCGGAACAATCCCAGCCGCTATTCTCTGGTCATCGCTTCCGAAGGGGCGGTCTGGAAGGGCCAATCCGTGGGCGAATACGGGGAAACCGACGCCTACGGCCACCGCAAGAAAGTGGACATCGGGCATGCCCTGGGGGAGGAAATCAAGCGGCGCACCGGCGAAGACACGATTGTGAGCGACCTCACCTACGATCTGCGCAGCGGCGAGCCCGATGCCCTCGACCAGATCGTCGCCATCACGTTCGCGAACGTGGCCATGGATCTGATCCGCGACGGTATCCACGGCCGGCTGATCGCCGTGCAAGACGGCAAGTACACGCACGCCCCGTTGCCCGACCCCAAGATCGGGCCGCGCAAAGTGGACGTCGCGCGCCTCTACAATATCGCGCGGTTCCGGCCGAAGTATTCCGAAAAGCTCGGTATGCCGCTGCTGCTGAGCGCGGTCCGCACGCCGGAATAGGCCGCCGGAGAACCGCAGACTATTTCTTTTTGTCGCGCGCGGGGCGGGATTTGCCCCCAAGCAGCGGATGGTCAATCGAGAGCAAGCCTGCGCCCACGGTGGCTAGCGCGAAGCAAGCGGTTGCGAGGGCCAGCGGGAACTCGTACTCGTGGACGGCCAGATAGCCTTTGACGGAATGGACCTTCCAAATGGCCACGGCCATCTCCATCGCGAGGAGAAGCGCAGCCACACGGGTGAAAAGTCCCAGGACCAGCAGAATCCCTCCGAAGACTTCCAGGATTCCCGAGACATAGACAAACGCCCCGGGCAAGCCGTGTTGGACGAAAAATCCCTGCATGTTGGGGCCTGTCCCGGCGAGCTTTGGATAGCCGTGCGAGATGAAAATGAGGCCGAGCGCGGCCCGGAGGAGGAGTAGGGCCACGGGCTGGAGTGCGTTGAGTTGTCTCACCTGGGGTATCCCCTCTGGCCGAGAAACTTCCGGCCCGCATCGCGCGGAAATTCTAACAGAAAATTTGGGGGAGGCCACGGGCAGTGGGAAGCGGCGCGAATCAGGTACAATCGGTTGAGACTTTTTTCGGATGAGTATGGAAGAAATCCGCACCATCGGCGTGGCCAACGGCGGCGGCGACGCGCCCGGCCTGAATGCCGTGATCCGCGGAGTCGTGAAAACTGCCATCAGCCGGTTCGGGTGGCATGTCATCGGGATCTGCAACGGCTTCGACAGCCTGATCTGGCCCGAAACTTGCGTTCCAATGACCTGGGAAACGGTGAGCGGGATCCTCCCGCGGGGCGGCACAATTTTGGGCACGACCAACCGAGGAAATCCCTTCGCCTATCGCCGCCTGGAAAACGGCAAAGAGACGACGACGGATTATTCCAATTTGTGTCTGGAAAATGCCCGGCGTATCGGCCTGGATGCGCTGGTCGTGATCGGTGGCGACGGTACCCTGCGCATCGCGAGGGATTTTGCCCGCCGCGGCTTGAAGATTGTGGCCGTCCCCAAGACGATCGACAACGATCTCTTCGCCACGGAGGCGACGTTCGGCTTCGATACCGCTTTGCATGTGGCCACCGAGGCGATTGACCGCCTGCACACAACGGCCGAGAGCCATCACCGGGTGATGCTGATCGAAGTGATGGGCCGCGAAGCCGGCTGGATCGCCCTGCACGCCGGCATTGCCGGCGGCGCGGACGTGATCCTGATTCCCGAGATTCCGTTCCGCTTCGAGTCCATCTGCAGCGCGGTGAATGCCCGCGAGAAGAAGGGCAAGAAATTCAGCATCGTCGTCGTTGCGGAAGGGGTCAAATTGCCGGAGAAAGATCCGGCGGGCAAGCCGATTCGTCCCGCGGGGCCGGGAGACGTCGCGAACAGTATCGCCTTCACGCTCCGGGAAATCCTGCAGAAGGAGATTCGGGTCACCGTGCTGGGGCACCTCCAGCGAGGCGGATCGCCGAGCCCGTTCGACCGCATCCTCGCGACGCGATTCGGCGTGAGCGCGACGGAACTAGTCGCTCGCGGCGAGTTTGGGCGCATGGTCTGCCTGCGCGCGGGGAAAACTGAATCCGTGCCGCTCGAAGATGCAGTGGCAAAAATGAAATTCGTGGATCCGCAGGGCGAGATGGTCCGGGTCGCGCGCTCGGTCGGTATGACGTTTGGGGACGAGCCGTGAAACGCCGCCTGCTCGTCGCGATTCCGCTGCTGGCGCTAGTCGCGCTCCTGGCCTGGGTTTTTCGGCCGAAGCACGAGGTGCTGGCCTCCGCCTATGTGAGCGAGCGAAGCGTTACCGTTTGGAGCAGCGTTGCCCAAGTGCGCCGGCCGGTGGCCACACTGCACTACGGCGAGAAAGTGGATGTCCTGGGCCGCCGGAATGACAACGTCAGAGTCCACACAGCGACGGGGGCGTCCGGCTGGGTGGAGGGCAGATACCTGATTGAGCCGACGCTCTGGCAGAGGAGCGTGCGGCTCCTCACCAGCGCGCAGTCCATCCCCTTGCAGGCGCGGGGCCGCACAAAGGTGGCGACGAATCTGCGCGTCGAGCCGGGGCGGACTGCGGCGCGGCTCTATAAATTCATCCGGGGCGTTCCGGTGGAGGTGGTCGGCCGGGCCGTGGCGGACTGGGCCCAGGCGGCGGACGAGAAAGATTCTTCCGGGGAACCGCAGGAGGCAAAGAAAGAAGACTGGTTTCTGGTCCGCGGCATCGCCACGCGCGTGCCGGGAGAACCGGCCACGCGGGGAGACGCGCCCGCTTCCACCGAGCCGGGCGATCAGGCTGTGCCGATTGCGGGATGGGTTGTCGCGCGGTTCGTCGAACTCAATCCCCCGGGGGCGATCCGAGAGGGAACTGCCTCGGCAAACATTCGGCCGCTCGCATGGTTTGAGCTGAATCGCGCGCCCGATCCCTCTGGAGACAAGCCGCAGTATCTCGTTGCCGGCGCGCGCGGGCCGGAAGGCCAGCCGTGCGATTTCACAACGCTTCGCGTTTATACGTGGAATCGAAGGCCCTCTCGTTACGAGACGGCCTTCATCGAAAATGGTCTTTGCGGCGCGCTTCCGATTCGCCTGAGCAAAGGGCCTAAGGGCGAGCCGGAGTTTCGTTTCCATGTCATGGGTGGCGCCAAAGAGGAGCGCGTGTACCGGCTGATGCAAACCGTGGTGCGGCGCGTGCGCCAGCCGGAGGCGGCTGCGGCCAAATCTCGGGAAGCGAAAGCGGCGGCAAGCCGCCGCACCCCATAAAGCGCGAGCTTGCGCGCCGCAGGATTGCTCGGCGAGGAAGAGTGAAATGACACTGCACATCAGCGAGGCCGAGGTTCGCGCGCTGCTGACCATGCCGATGGCCATCGAAGCCGTCGAAGAGATCTCGCGACGCCAGGCTACGGGCGAAGCACTGGTCCACTCACGGCGGCGAATCGAATTGCCGGGCGGAGGGTATTTTCACTACATGGCCGCGGCGGATTTCACCGCCGGGTTTCTCGGAATGAAGCTCTACACGTATGTTCGCGGGAGCCTGCGATTTATCGTGCCTCTCTACCGGATCGAGACGGGGGAGATGTTGGCGCTGATCGAAGCCGACACGATGGGGCAGCTACGGACCGGCGCGGCGTCCGGCGTAGCGACAAGATACCTGGCCCGGCGCGACGCGCACGTAGCCGCGGTGATCGGCACGGGCGGACAGGCGCGCACACAACTCGAAGCGGTGGCCGCCGTGCGCAAGCTCTCCGAGGCGAGGGCTTTCGGCCGCGATGCGGAGCGGAGAAAGAAATTTTGCCGCGAGTTGAGTGACCGGCTCCACATCCCCGTGCATGCCGCTGCATCGTCTGCGGAAGCGGTTCGCGGAGCCGATATCGTCTGCACCGCGACGACAGCGTCCCACGCGGTTCTAAACGGCGCGGACCTTGCGGCCGGGGCGCACATCAACGCCATCGGCGCGAACCACGCGCACAAGCGCGAACTGGATGCCGAAGCAGTAGCGCGCGCAAACCTCATCGTTGCGGACTCCATCGAACAATCGAAGCAGGAGGCGGGAGATCTGATCCTTGCTTTTGCGGGAGAGGAATCGCGCTGGGCGGCGGTGCAGGAGCTGAGCCAGATTGTCGCGGGCAGGGCGCGCGGGCGTTCCAACGATTCCGAGATCACGCTCTTCAAGTCCAATGGAATTGCCGTGTGGGATCTCGCCGCCGCGGTGAGAGTGTTCCGATTGGCCCAGGAAAGGAAGCTGGGAAGAGAACTTCCGCTCTGGACGGCAAACCAATGATTGGGTTCACCCGGTCTGAATTGGCGGGAGTGATCACTCTCTATTGACAGGTGTTTGTGGCGACGGTACAGTCCCCCCGATAAGCCTTCGACAGGACGGAATGATCAGCGCAACAGCCAAAAGCGACCCCGCTATCCTGTTCAGATATAATCATTTACGCAAACGAGGCGTGTACTAGACTGGATGCCGTTGGTGGCGGCTGGCGGGGAACTCATGTCGTAGGAGCAGATGATCTTTGCGTTGAGGAGTACGGTCGAGCGGCAACCACAATGCCCAGCACAATGATAGAGCTCGTGCACTACCGCGTCGAAGAGGGCGTTGGGATCCTGGAATTGGACGACGCGCCGGCAAATACCTACAGCTATGAAATGATGCAGCAACTCGACGCCTGCATTCTGAAAGCGCGGATGGAAGAGAGCGTACACGTGATCGTCCTGCGCGGCGCGGGCGACAAATTCTTCTGCGCCGGCGCGAGCATCCCCATGCTCACAAAGGCCGATCCGCAATTCAAGTATTACTTCTGCCTGCACGCGAACGAGACGCTCTGCCGGCTGGAGCAGACACCGAAGCTGGTGATTGCCGCGTTGAACGGCCATACGGTCGGGGGCGGGCTGGAAGTTGCTCTGGCCTGCGACATTCGAATCGCGAAGAAAGACGGCGGAAAGATCGGCATGCCGGAAGTGAATCTTGGCGTCCTGCCGGGGACGGGCGGAACGCAGCGGCTCTGCCGCGCGGCCGGCAACGCGCGTTCCATCGAGTTAATGGTCACGGGCCGGACGTTCACTTTCGAAGAGGCGCTCGAGTGGGGCTTGGTCCAGCACATTTTCAATCGGGATACGTTCTGGCAGGATGTGATGGCGTACGCAAAGCAGTTCGTACCGCCGAATAAGGCGTCGCGGGCCGTCGGCCGGATCAAGCGCGCGGTCGTGACGGGGTCGGAAATGGGCTTTGCCGAGGCGCTGGGATACGAACGCGAGCTGCAACAGTTGCTCTTCACGAGCGAAGACGCGAAGGAAGGGATCGCAGCCTACGTTGAGAAGCGCCCGCCGCAATTCAAAGGAAAATGATGCTTCGCTGATTCCGCAAGCGGGAAATGAATCCGAGGGGAAGATGGCCACAGCACCGACGCTTCAGATCAAGCCGGGAAAGCTCTTCATTGGCGGCAAATGGATGGACGCCGCGTCCGGGAAAACCTTTCCGACCATAAACCCCGCGACCTGCGAGACATTGACGCAGCTTGCCGAGGCGGACGAACGCGACGCCGATGCGGCGGTCGCCGCCGCCCGCAGGGCGTTCGAGTCCGGCCCCTGGCCGGAGATGAGCGCATCCGACCGCGGGCGGCTGCTCTGGAAGGTCGGCGACCTGGTTGACAAATACAACGAAGAGCTGGGCACGCTGGAGACGCTCGACAACGGCAAACCCATATTTGAATCGCGCTATGTGGATATGCCGATGGTGGCGGAGGTATTCCGCTACTTCGCGGGCTGGGCCACCAAGATTCACGGCGAAACGGTGCCGGTGAAGGGCCCGTTTCTGAATTACACGCTGCGCGAACCGATCGGCGTAGTCGCGGCCATCGTTCCGTGGAATTTTCCGCTGCTGATGGCGTCGTGGAAACTCGCCCCGGCGCTGGCCGCCGGAAATACCGTGGTGCTGAAGCCCGCGCCGTGGACGTCCCTGACGGCGTTGCGCCTCGCGGATATTTTTCAGGAAGCCGGTCTGCCGGAGGGCGTGGTCAACATCATCACCGGTTCGACGCGCGACCTGGGACGCGCCCTGGTGCGCCATCCGGGCGTGGACAAGATCGCGTTCACCGGCTCGACGGCGACGGGCCAGGAAATCATGCGCGAGTCCGCTTCCACGGTGAAGCGCGTGACGCTCGAGCTGGGCGGCAAGTCGCCCAACATCGTCTTTGCGGACGCCGACCTCGATGCCGCGGTTCGCGGCGCCACCATCGGCATTTTCTACGGCAAGGGCGAAGTCTGCGCGGCGGGCTCGCGGCTGTTCGTCGAGAAGAAAATCAAAGACGAATTCATGCACAAGCTCGTCGAACGCACCAACAAGACCCAGCCGGGCGATCCGCTGGACCCCAAGACGCGCCTTGGCGCGCTGGTGAGCCAGGAACAGATGACCAAGGTGCTCGCCTACATCGAAAAAGGAAAAAGCGAGGGCGCAAAGCTCGTCGCGGGGGGCGAGCGCGCGCAGGTCGGGAACGCCAAGGGCTTTTTTGTGCAGCCCACGGTCTTCGACGCGGTGGGCAACGACATGACCATCGCCAAGGAAGAGATTTTCGGCCCCGTCCTGGCGACGATCGAATTCGGCGATGTGGACGAGGTCATTTGCGCGGCGAACAGCAACCCCTACGGCCTCGCTGCCGCCGTGTGGACCCGCGATGTGGCCAAGGCGCACCGCGTCGCCCGGCGTTTGCAGGCCGGAACGGTCTGGATCAACACCTACAACAATTACGACCCCGCCGCGGCCTTCGGCGGCTATAAAATGAGCGGCTACGGGCGCGAGCTGTCCATGCACGCGCTCGAGCATTACACCGAGCTGAAGAGTGTGTGGGTGAATCTCGCTTAGATGCGCACGCTGCCCGACTATCTGCGAAAAGGGATGAAGCTCGTAATCATCGGATGCAATCCGAGCGAGTCGTCGGTCCGCTCCGGGCACTACTATTCGGGGCGGGAAAACCAGTTCTGGCCGCTGCTCTACGATTCGGGGGTGATTCCCGAACCCGTCGAGTACCGCGACGACAAGCGCATCATTGAGTTCGGGATCGGCCTGACGGACCTCGTCAAGCGGCCCACAAGGGGGGTGGAGGATCTGACGCGGCAGGATTTCGCGGAAGGCCGGTACGTCCTCTCCCAAAAGCTCGAAGAGTTTGCGCCGCGGCTTGTGGCCTTTCACGGGAAGATGACGTTCGAACAATTTGCCCAGCGCACGTGCAAGCTTGGCTCGCAGAAAGAACTACTCTACGGAGCGGCGGTGTTCGTGCTTCCGTCGGCGAGCGGCGCGAATGCCATCGCGCGCGCGCAGAAGCTGAAGTATTTCCGGCTGCTGGCCAAATTGATTCGGAGGATGGCGGCGAAATGAGCAACGCGGCGCAACCCGCGGCCGGCGGTTCCCTGGTGCTGTCGTCCCAGCAGGACGGCATCGCGACGCTGGTGATGAACCGTCCGGACCGGCTGAATGCGCTGAACAATGAACTGGCCACCGCGCTGAACGAAGCGCTGGGCCGGGTCGCGGCGGATGAATCTGTTCGCGTGGTCGTGCTGACGGGCGCGGGCCGCGCATTTTGTGCCGGCGGCGACCTGGGCGTGATCCGCGCCGGGAGAGACAGCGGCGATGCCCGGCGGCTGGAGCCGCTGCTGCGTTTTGGCATGCAGGCCGTCCTACGGATTCGAACGATGACCAAGCCGGTCATTGCGGCGGTCAACGGCGCCGCGGCGGGCGCCGGGATGAATATCGCGCTGGCGGCGGATATTCGCATCGCCGCCGAGGACTCCACGTTTGGCCAGAACTTTTCCAAAGTGGGATTGTTTCCGGATTACGGCGGGACTTATTTTCTCCCGCAGCTTGTGGGGCCCTCCCGCGCGGCGCAGATGTTTTATACGGGCGACATGTTCAGCGCACAGACCGCGCTGCAGCTCGGCGTGGTGAATCAAGTAGTGCCTGGCGCGCAGTTGGAAGCGGAAACCAGAACCCTCGCGCAGAAAATTGCCCAGGGACCGCCCATTGCGATCCGCGCCGTGAAGCAGGTGTTGTTCGGCGCCGAGCGCGCAGCCCTCGAAGCCGCCCTGGAGAAGGAAGTCCAGCAGCAGCTCGTCTGCTTTCTTTCCGAAGATTGCGGCGAAGGCATCCGCGCGTTTTTCGAAAAGCGGCCTCCCAAATTTCAGGGCCGCTGAGTTCAGTTTTCCGGCACGAAGCGTTTTCGGGACTTTGTACGCTTGATTGAATCCATTCACACACGCATGGACGGGCGAACGGCATGGGTGACGCTCGACCGGCCGCCGCTGAATGTCCTGAACATCGCCGCGATGCGCGAGCTGGGTACCACGCTCGAGCACGCGCTGGCACAGTGCGATTTTCTGGTTTTGCAGGGGGCCGGACCGAAGGGATTTTGTGCGGGAGCGGAAGTCGGCGACCATGTGCCCGAACGCGTCAGCGAAATGCTCGCCGCCTTTCATGCCGTATTTCGCCGCATTGCCCGCGCGGAGTGCATCACCATTGCCGCCGTGCATGGAGTGTGCCTCGGCGGAGGGATGGAACTCGCCGCATTTTGTGATTTCGTCGTGGCGACCGAATCGGCCAAGTTCGGCCAGCCGGAAATCAAGCTCGGCTGCTTTCCGCCGGTAGCCATGCTGACGCTGCCGCCGCTCTGCGGGATGCGCGCGGCGATGGATTTGATCCTGACGGGGCGGACGGTGGACGCGCGCGAGGCCCATCGGCTGGGCTTGGTGTCGCGCATCGTGGCGGAAGGCCCGCTCGCGGCGGCTGTCGAGGATCTGCTGAAAGAGCTGCGCGGTCTGAGCGGCGATGTGCTGCGGTTGACGCGCCGTACGCTCTGGCGGCTGCACGCGGATGAGTTTGAACGCCAACTCGAAGAAGTCGAACGCATCTATCTGAACGATCTGATGCAGAAGAAGGATGCCCAGGAAGGCATCCGCGCGTTCCTCGAAAAACGCGCGCCCGTCTGGCAGGGCCGCTGAAGAAGCTCGTACGCTGAGTCCCCGGAAAAGGAACGACTGACTCCGTGCAACCCGTCATCGACATTCACATCCATATCCAGCCGCTGCACATGTTCAAGCCGCACGCGCTCGAGCTGATCAAGCGCGGGCGGAAAGACTACGCGGACGTGGAAAAGTATTCCTCCGACCCCAAGGCGTTCCTGAAATTTCTCGACGCGCTGGGGATTGAACGCGCCGGCCTCATCAACTACGTGAGCCCGGAAGTCATTGGGTTCACGCCCGAAGTAAATGACTGGATTGCGAAGTATTGTTCCATCGCGCCGGATCGCCTGCTGGCTTTCGGCTCCGTACATCCCCGCGCGGTTGCTGACGCGTGCGCCGAAGTGGACCGCGTCGCAAAGCTCGGCATTCGCGGCCTGAAGCTGCATCCCTCGCACCAGCTCATCACGCCGAATTCCTACCGCGATGGTTTCGGGCCGCTCGCGGCCATGTACGGCCGCGCGCAGGCCAATGGCCTGCCGGTCATGATCCACACGGGCACTTCCGTCTTTCCCGGTGCGCGCAACCTGCACGCGCAGCCCATTCTCTGCGATGATGTGTGCATCGATTTCCCAGACCTCATCGTGATTCTTGCCCACGGCGGGCGGCCCCTGTGGATGAAAGAGGCCTATTTCCTTGTCCGCCGCCACACGAACATGTACATGGATATTTCCGGCATCCCGCCGCAGAAGCTGATGGAATACTTCCCGCGCATCGAAGACATCGCCGACAAGGTGCTCTGGGGAACGGACTGGCCCGGCCCCGGCGTTCCGGAAATCAGGGGCAACCTCGAAAAGTTTCATGCGCTTCCGATTCGCGAGGACGCGAAACGGAAAATTCTCTACGACAACGCCGCGCGGCTCTTCCCGCGGTGAAGACAGGACACGAACCATGGACGTAAAAACCATTGCAGTCATCGGTGCGGGAACGATGGGGCGGGGCATCGCCTACGCCTCGGCGCTCGGCGGATACCGCACCATCCTCGAAGAAGTCATGCCCGAATCGCTTGAAAAGGGCGTGGCGTGGATCAAGCAGGCGTTTGACGAAGGAGTCTCCCGCGGCAAAGTGGACGCAAGAGTGCGCGAAGAAGCTCTCCCGCGGCTCGAGACCGTCCGCTGCGTCGAGGACGCCTGCCGTGAAGCCGATCTCATCATCGAGGCCGTTCCCGAAGAGATGGAGCTGAAGCTCGAAATCTTCACGCTCTTCGACAAGTTTGCGAAGCCGAACGCCGTCCTCGCCAGCAACACGTCTTCGCTCTCCATCACGGAAATGGCCGCGATGACGTTTCGTCCCGAGCTTTGCGTGGGCATGCACTTTTTCAATCCCGTGCCGAAGATGAAGCTGCTCGAAATCGTTCGCGCACTCGAAACGTCGGAGGAAACGATTGCCATCTGCCGCGAAGTGGGCCGGCGCATGGGCAAGGAAGTGGTCGTGGTGAAGGAGTCGCCCGGTTTCATCACCAGCCGCATCAACGCGCTCATCGGCAACGAAGCCTTCGCCATGCTCGAAGCAGGCATCGCCTCCGCCGAAGACATCGACAAAGCCCTCAAGCTCGGCCTGAATCACCCCATGGGACCGTTTGAGCTGGGCGATCTCGTCGGCCTCGACGTCCGGCTGAGCATTCTCGAATATCTGCAGCAGACGCTAGGCGAAAAATACCGGCCGAATCCGCTGCTGCGCCAGTACGTCAAGGCCGGACGGCTTGGCCGCAAATCCGGCCGCGGCGTTTACGACTATTCGCAATCCACAGCGGCCGAGTCCAGGGGATAATTCCCGCCCGCGCGTGAGGGTTGTCCTGCCATGAAGAAGCCAGCCGAGCGCATCGTGATCCTTCAGGGCGACCTGACGGAAATGGACACGGACGCGATCGTCAACGCCGCGAACAATGACCTGTTGCTCGGCGGCGGAGTCGCCGGCGCCATCCGGCGCAAGGGCGGCGAGGAAATCCAGCGCGAGTGCGACGCGATTGGGAGCATTCCCGTCGGAGGGGCCGCCATCACCGGCGCTGGAAAGTTGAAAGCGCGCTACGTGATTCACGCGGCAAGCATGGAGCTTGGCGGCGGCGCCACCGCGGAAGCGCTGCGGCGCTCCACGGCGCACTCGCTTCGGATTGCCTCCGAGCGCCGCCTCAAGACCATTGCGTTTCCCGCGATCGGCACGGGGATCGCCGGATTTCCCCTCGAGGAGTGCGCCGGGATCATGTTGCGCGAAGTGGCCCAGCACCTCGCCGGGAATGCCACGCTTGAAACGGTTTACTTCGTGCTCTTTGACGAAGAGGCGCGCGGCATCTTCGCGCGCGCGTGGGAAAAGCTCCGGGCGAGCGGCGCCGCGGGAGTCGGCGGCGCGTGAGCGATCCTCTCGAAAAGGTCCGCGCGGAGCTGGCGCGGTACGAACATCCGCTGTTCCGTTTCGATGCCCGGCCCGCCGCGGATGGCGTGGAAATAGAAATCCGCTTCAGCCCTCCCCAGCCGGAGGTGCATGTATATACGTTTCTCTTGCGGCCTCGCGAAATCGAAAACGCGCAATTCCCCTGGATGCTGCAGAAGCAGCTCTACGACTGCCTGCACGACTTTGTGATCGAAATGTTCACGCGCAACCCGCAGCGCCAGGACTGATCCATGACCGATTCGCGCCGGCCAACGCCGCTCGCCTCTCTTCTCGTTGAACGCATCCGCCGCTTCGGGTCGATGACATTTGCCGACTACATGCGCGAATGCCTGTACCACCCCGCGCACGGATATTACAGCCGTGCTGAAGTGCAGCGCTTCTCCGATTACTACACCAGCGTGGATGTCCATCCGATTTTCGGCCGTCTACTGGCCCGGCAGTTTGCGGAAATGTGGGAAGTCTTGGGACGCCGGGCGGAGTTCGCGTTGGTGGAAATGGGCGCCGGCGTTGGCCGGCTCGGCTCGCACATCCTCGATTTTTCCGAAGCCAGCCAGCCGGACTTTTATGGGGCGCTGCGTTATGTGCTGGTCGAGCGCTCGAATGGCCGCCGGGAGCAGGCGGCGAAGCGTCTCGCCCGGCACATCGCCGCGGGGCGTTGTGAGACCGCCATGGAAATCCCTCCGCACATCCCCTTGGGATGTCTGTTTTCCAACGAGCTCATCGACGCTCTGCCCGTGCATCGCGTGGTGATGGATGGCGGAGTCCTGAGAGAGCTGTACGTCACCGAGCGCGAGGGCACGCTGGCGGAAACCATCTTGCCGCTTTCCACCTGCGCCATCACGGAGTACTTCGCGGCTCAGGGTGTGCAGCTCAGCGAAGGCCAGCAAGCGGAAGCAGGCCTGGAGGCCTGCGACTGGGTCGCCGAGATCGGCCGCCGCATCGACCGCGGTTTTCTTCTCACCACCGATTACGGCCACGAAGCCGCGGAGCTCTACAACCAGCTCCACATGCGCGGAACTTTGCTCAGCTATGAAAAACACCGTGACAGCGAAGACTTTTACGCTGCGCCGGGCGAGCAGGACCTGACGGCACACGTGAACTTCACCGCGCTGGAGCAGTGGGGGGCGCGCTCCGGCCTGCAACGCGCCGGTCTGGTTTCGCAGATGGAATTTCTGCTGGCGCTCGGGCAGGGAAATGAATTCGAAGATCTCTACGAGCCCGGCGCAAAGGAAACGGAGCGTTTGCACGCGCGGCTGCTCTTCAAGAACCTCATTTATCCGGAAGGAATGGGCGAGCGCTTCCGTGTGCTGATTCAGCGGAAAGGCGTGCCCGATGCGAAGCTGACGGGTCTCGCCGGCCTCCCCCGCGCGCGCTAAGCCGTCCGGCAATTCTCACGCGAAAGAATTTGAATCCCCGGCGCTCTCAATTGCCCGGCGGTTTTTTCAGAACCGGTTTGTCGGAAGAAGCTGGCGGAACGGCGGCAGCCGGCGAGGTGGTTCCCGCGGCCGGGGCCGCCGCGGACGTGCCGCCCTCCGAGAAGGGCTTCTTGATGAGGCGCTCGATTTCTTCCTGCGCGCGGCCCGTATCGTCGTTGGTTTGCCGCGCCTTGCTGTATTCGTTGACGGCGCGCTCGCGCTGCCCCAGCAGGTCGAAAATCTTTCCCAGGTAGACGTGCGACCAGACCTCGGTCCATTTCTCCGATGCCTCCGGAACGGCTTGCAACGCCTCGCGGAAGGAGTTGGCCGCGGCCTGATAATTCTTCTGGTAGAAAAACGATTCGCCCATCCGGAAATTCGCCAGCGGGCGGTTCGGCTGGATGGAGAGGGCTCTCTGATACTGCGCGACAGCGTCGTAGTAGCGGCCTACTTCCGCTAGTTCTTCGCCGCGCGCAATGGCCGCGCGCGCCCGAAGCGACACGCTGCCTTTCAAAATCAAGTTACCGGGATCAATCTTGATGCCGCCGGGCTTCGGGCGGCCAAAGGTCTCCACGGTAAAGTCGGATTCCGTGCCCACCACCTGGATCGTCTTCACTTCGGGATTGCCCTCGGTATCGATGCGCAGCTCGAGCGGCATGCTGAAGGTGTCCAGCGGCTGCTTGATTTTGCCGACCGAGCGGAACCCTTTCGGCGTGCGGTACACCACATATTCGATCGTGAATTCCGGCACGCCGGTGGAATTGAGCCATTGCGCGAAAAACGGCCGCAGATTCGCCGCGGGCTTCCCCGGTTGCGGCGCGGCCTGCGCTTTTTCGATGGCCATCGCCTCGAAGTCCTCGTTGCGCGCGTTCTTGCCGGAATACCTCGCGTAGAAATCGTGCAGCAGGGATTTGAAAGCAACGTCTCCGATTTGCGCCCGCAGCATGTGAAAGATCATCGCGCCCTTGTTCATCACCACGGACCGGTAGTCGCTCGTGCCCGGCGCAAGTCTCTGCGCCTGCGACACGGGAGCCGCATCCTCATACATCAGCGCGCCTACTGCAAATTCATCCACCGCGCGCAGCCCCGCTTCGCGTCCCGCGCTGGCCTCCGCGTACAGGGACTCCGAATAGCGCGCCAGCCCGTCGCTGATCCACGCATCGGCCGCGCTCGCCGGGAGCACGCCGTCACCCCACCACTGGGCCGCCACCAGCCCCGCGATCATCCGCTCGCTGCCCTTCGGGTCCCACACGCGCTGCGCGAGCAGCAGCACGCCCGGCGCCGCGTACGATCGCAGCGAGCCGTCGGGCAATTGGATCAATGTCATGCCGGGGTCCTGCAGGGGGCCGAAGAGATCCGAAAACGTGGTGACGGCGCGCGCGACGCCTCCCGCGAACTCTTTCGCCTTTCCGGAAGCGGCCCGCGGCGCGTACACGGCGATGTTGATTCCCTCGGCCTGTTCCGGCGAAAGCTGCAAATTGCCGGCAACGAATGTCCCCACTGGCGCCGGTATGTCGCTCCGGAACGCATACAGAAGCCGCCCGCCCGGCTCACCGGTCTTGTTCGCGATCGGCGTCGGCGTCCCGGACTTGCCGGTGCCGGTGCCGGCGACGGCAAACGTGTCGGGCACATCGATATGAAACGTTGCCGTATAGCGATTCGACGGATAGCCCGTCAGAGGAATCCACCTCGACGCAAGAAGCAGATACGCACCGTCGCGGTTGATGGAAGCCACGCGCACGCCCGGCACGGGGCTGTTTTCTTCATTCGCCAAAACGCCCGCGTAGGAATACGTGAGCGTGACGCGCGCACCGGCGGCCACAGGAGAAGCGAGCGTCGTTCGAAGGATCAGCGGGTTTTGCAGGTCGCGCACGGAAGGAAGCAGCTTGCCGTCTTCGCCTTTCACCGCGGTCACATTCAGATTGGGATGCAGCTCCACTTCGACGACGCGGGAAGCCTCCGCCGCCGCAAACGTCACCCGGGCCGTGGCGATAAGCGACTGGCCGGCGGTGTCGAGCGAAGCGGAGACGTCGTATTTTTCGGCGAGGAAGCTGACCACGCGGGATTGCTGCGCATGCAGCGCGGCGGCAAACCCGAAGATGACCAGGAGGAAAGCAGGGAGTGACAGAGACGCAGTTCGTCGGCGCAATACCGTTCCATCCTTTTCTAAGAGCGCAAATGCCACCCTATAGGATAGCAGACCCATCAGGAAGCGTTGCCCGCGGGCATTTGCAAGAGCCGGACGATGGCGTCCGCGGCGCGGTCCACCGCTCCGGGCGGGCCGAGCCGCTGCCGGACCTCTGCGAGGCCTCGGCGCATCTCCCGGCAATCATCAGACGATTGGAGCAGACGAACGGTTTCCTCGGCGACCCGCTCCGGTTTGAAGTCGTCCTGGATGAGTTCCGGAACCACGCGGCGGCCGGCGATCAGATTCACCATGCTGAAGAATTTCGTGCGGACGAGCCGCTTCGCAAGAAGCGCCGTGAGCAGAGTCACGCGATAGATTACGACCATCGGCGTGCCGAGCAGCGCGGCTTCCACCGTTGCGGTGCCGCTCGAAACGATCGCGGCATCCGCCGCGCCCAGCGCGTCGTAGGTCTGGCCCTCCACCACGCGCAGCTTCAGGTCTTCCGCCCAGCCCTGCCGCAGGCTCGCGGCGTCGCTTCCAGGAGTCGCCGCAAGCACAAATTGCGCCGGTATCGTTTTGCGGATCACCGCGCAGGCTTCTCGGATCACCGGCAGATGTTGCGCCACCTCCCCGGGCCGGCTGCCCGGAAGGAGGGTGACAACCGGCAGCGCGGCATCGAGCCCCGCGCCGCGGCAGAACTCTTCGCGGCTCTTTGTAGCTCGGACTTCGCCGACCAGCGGGTGGCCGATGAACTCCACCGGAACGCCGGCGTCGCCATAGAACTTTTCTTCAAACGGAAAGATGCACAGCCCGAGGGCAAACCTTCGGCGCACCACGCGCGCGCGCCAGGGCCGCCACGCCCAGAACTGCGGGCACACGAAATAGACGTTTCGAATGCCGCGCGGCCGGAGTTTTCGCGCCAGACGCAGATGGAATCCGGGAAAATCGGTGAGCACGGCCAGGGGAGGTTTGCGCCGGGCCGCTTCCGTGACGAGCCGCCGCATGGCCCGGCGAAGCGACGGCAGGTGACGCAGCACTTCCGTGATACCGACGACGGCGACCTCGGAAGAGTCGGTAACGATCTCCACACCGGCTTTGCGCATGCACGGACCGCCCATTCCAAACAGCGCCACATTAGCGCGCTCGCGCAGGGCGGTTGCCAGCCGTGCCGCGTACATATCTCCGGAAGCCTCGCCGGCGGAAAGTAGAATGGGGATGGATGTCATCCGGCGCGCATCCTCGCGAGGCCCGTGGCCGGACGCGCGGCGGCATCAATCATTGGCTGGGAGCGGAGCCGCCTGGGCGCTGGCCGGTTCGATCGGGAGTCGCAGCTCCTGCTCTTTGTACTGAAGCTGGTACAGGCGGTAGTAGATGCCGCGCTCGGCGAGCAGTTCCTGGTGCGCGCCCTGTTCGCGCAGCCGGCCTTTGTGGAACACAAGAATCTTGTCGGCATGCTGGATGGTGCTCAGGCGGTGCGCGATGACCAGCGCCGTCCTCCCGGCGAGCAGCCGGTTGAGCGCTCCGCGAATCTGCAGCTCCGTCCTGGTGTCCACGCTGGAGGTGGCTTCGTCGAGAATCAGGAAGCGCGGATTGTGCGCCAGGGCGCGCGCAAAACTGATGAGCTGCCGCTGCCCGACCGAGAGCGTCGATCCGCGCTCGCTGACCGTCGTCGCGACGCCCTCCGGGAGCGACCGTACGAAATCGCCCAGGCCGATCTCATCGATCGCGCGCTCGACATGGCCGCGCGAGATTCCGGGCGTGCCGAGCCGCACGTTTGTTTCCATCGTCCCGGTGAAGAGAAACGGATCCTGCAGCACGATGCCGAAGTGCCGCCGCAGTTCTTGCAGGTCCAGTTTGCGGATGTCCACTCCGTCGAGCAGGATCTC